>JAYVVW010000167.1:0-58818 GCA_043786595.1 Sphingomonadales bacterium
GCGAGCGAACCCGCAACGTCCCGTCGTCTTGACATGCCCTAGAAACACGCTTCCGACGCTTTACGTGAACCACATCGCCGCGCAAATGTCAAGAACAAACATGGTTCAAAGTCAAAATAGTGGGAAAATCAAGTGACACCAAAACCGCCGCTGCGTCATTCTCCGCGTTCGGCACGCAATTTATCCCAATAAGCGATGCGTTCGCTGATCTTGGCTTCAAACCCGCGCGGCGTTGGCGCATAAAAATGCTGCGGCGTCATTGCCTCGGGCCAATAGCCTGCGCCGCTGAAGCCATCATCTGCGTCATGGTCATAGGTGTAGTTCTTGCCGTAGCCGATGTCCTTCATCAGCTGTGTCGGCGCGTTGAGGATCGCGGGCGGCGGCATCAGCGAACCCGTCTCTTTGGCTGATTTCCAAGCGGCCTTTTGCGCCTTATACGCCGCGTTTGATTTGGGCGCGGTGGCGAGATAGACGCAGGCTTGGACGATTGCGAGTTCGCCTTCAGGGCTGCCGAGAAAATCATAGGCATCCTTTGCGGCAAGGCATTGGATCAGCGCCTGCGGATCGGCGAGGCCGATGTCTTCGCTCGCAAATCGCACCAACCGCCGCAACACATAGAGCGGCTGTTCGCCCGCGGCGAGCATCCGCGCCATATAATAAAGTGCTGCCTGCGGATCGGAACCGCGCAGGCTTTTATGCAGCGCTGAAATCAGATTATAATGGCCCTCGCGGTCTTTGTCATAGACGGGCATCCGCCGGTGGAGCAGCGCCGAAAGTGCCGCCGGATCAAGCGGCTGGTCGATCGCGACACTGAACAAAGTCTCCGCTTGATTGAGCAGAAAGCGCCCGTCGCCGTCTGCGCTCGCAACAAGCGCGGCGCGCGCATCGGGGGTGAGCGGCAGTGCACGCGCCTCAATCAGTTCGGCGCGGGTGAGCAGCGTTTCGAGTGCGGCGGCGTCAAGCCGGTGAAGGATCAGCACCTGCGCGCGGCTAAGCAAGGCGGCGTTAAGTTCAAAGCTCGGGTTTTCCGTCGTCGCGCCGACGAGCGTGATCGTACCGTCTTCGACATAGGGCAGGAAGCCGTCTTGCTGTGATCGATTGAAGCGGTGGATTTCATCGACGAACAGCAATGTCTGCTGGCCAGTTCGGGCAAAGTCGCGCGCGGTAGCAAAGAGTTTTTTGAGGTCGGCCACGCCTGAAAACACTGCCGATATCGCCTCGAACCGCAGGCCTACCGCGTCGGTAAGTAGTCGCGCCATCGTCGTTTTTCCCGTACCCGGCGGACCCCACAAGATGATCGACGACAGTCGCCCCGCCGCCACCATCCGGCCAATCGCGCCGTCTGCCCCCGTAAGATGATCCTGGCCGACAATTTCATCGAGCCGGGCAGGGCGCAGTCGCTCGGCGAGCGGTGCGCGCGCCGCCGCATTGGCGCGCGGCGGTGGGGGAGGAAACAGATCGGCCATCGCCACTGATATAGAGCGCCTTTCCAAAGAATGCGCGCATTAGCTCGTGCGGGCGCGAATGGCGTCGATGTAAGTGTCGATCATTCGTTGGTTGATCAGATCCCAATCATAGCGTTTTGCCGCAGTTTCGGCGGCTAGGCCGTGTCGTTTCCGCAACCCCGGATCAGCGCAATAGGCCGCGATCGCATCAGCAAAGCCCGCGACATTTTCAGGTGAGACGAGCATCCCGCTGACGCCGTTTTCAACGATGTCGCGCGTACCCGTTGCATCTGCGCCGACGACAGGCATCCGGCACGCCATTGCTTCAAGCGTCACATTACCGAATGTTTCGGTGGTCGACGGATTGAACAATATATCGATCGCTGCGACCGCGCGGGCAAGCGCATCGCCCTGTTGAAATCCGGTGAACACGGCGTCGGGCAATTTCTCGGCAAACCACCCGCGCGCGGGGCCATCGCCAACGACCAGCACCTTGTGTGCGATGCCGCGCTCGTTCAACATGGCGATCGCGTCGGCAAATACGTCGAGGCCTTTTTCCATCACGACGCGGCCAAGAAAGCCGATGACAACATCCTGATCGGCGATCCCCAGCGACGTGCGCCAGGCTAAGTCGCGCTTGGTAGGGTTGAACCGATCGCGGTCGATTCCGCGCGACCAGATGCCTACATTGTCGCCCATGCGCAGACCCCGCATCACCTGCGCCATCGATTCTGACGGCGCCACCACACGGTCACAGCGATTGTAAAACCGGCGCAGACCGTAAACGAGTGGCGCTTCGAGAAATCCCATTCCGTAATAGCGCGGATAGCTTTCGAAGCGCGTGTGCATTGACGCGACGAGCGGAATTTTCCTTTTTCGCGCGTAGGTTACCGCGCGGTGGCCGACGACATCAGGGCTTGAAACATGGACGACGTTTGGCGCAAACGTCGCAAGATCGACCTTGACCCGCGGCGAAAGCGCAAGCGGAAAACGGTATTCGCCGCGTAGTGGAAATGGCATTGACGGAATGCTGACCAAGTCACCAGTGGGGGCAAATGCGGGTTTTTCAACGGTGGGTGAATAGACACGTACCGCAGCCCCGAGCCTAAGTGCGTAGCCGACAAGCCGGTTCAGTGATTGGTTTGCGCCGTCGCGTACATAATTATAATTGCCACTGAATAGGGCGATGCGCAGGTCAGAGGCTTTCATCGTAGGCCTCTTTACGCTGCAAAACGGTGCCCGAAAAGCAATTCGTCGCATGAACCAGATCGGGCATCATAGCGTCAGTTCGGCCCAGATCGGCAAGTGATCCGATGCCTGCCGCGCAATCTGGCTGTGATGCGTATGCGAATCGGTAATTTTAAGTCCCGGGCCAATGATGATCCGGTCGAGATGCGCAACGGGGCGGCGCGCATGAAAACTGGGTGCGCAGGGCGCGACGCAAAAATCGTGCGGCAATTCTGTAAGGCAGCCGCCGATCCGCGACCATTCGTTGAGGTCCCCCATCATGATCACCGGAATCTTATCCTTGCGCGCCGCAAGATGTTCGAGAACGCAACGAATTTGCCGCCGCCGCCATAATCCCGACAGGTCAAGGTGCATGCCAACGACGCGAACCGAACCTAATGGCGTATGCAGGTCAGCCACAACCGCGCCGCGTGGTTCAAGCGACGGAATCGGAATGATGTCGTGGTCTATAACGTCAACGCGCAATGATACCAATATGGCATTTCCATGCCAACCGATACTATGCTTTCTGGTTTCAAAGGGAACAGGGTGATATTTGCCGCCATGTTCGATCAGATCGACGGGAAGCGCTGAGCGTCTTGTACCAAATCGGAGATCAGCTTCCTGAAGTGCGACAATGTCGGCACCGATCTCGTTCAATACTTCGAGGATGCGGGCAGGGCTGCGACGACGATCGGTGCCAACGGCTTTGTGGATATTGTAGCTGGCGACTTTGATCACCAGTCGCGCCTAGACCAAAGCTTACTTGCGGCCAAGCCCAAGTGCGGAAAAGCTGTTCTGGTCAAATTTGAGGCGCAGCGTGACATAGGGGCCGCTGCGCGTGTAGCGGCTGTCTTCGAAATCACGGTCGGTAAAGCCAACAACATTGTAACCGATTGAGATGTAGCTGTTTTTGACCGGCGAGATGCTGATTGATGGGCCGCCCGAATAGGAGAATGTGCGTCCGCCGGGGCTCTGCCTGACCGTGCCCGACACGCCGAGGTCAACATGCTTGCCCAGATCAAATCGGATGTCTGTTCCGAAAACATTGCTGAGGCCCTTGAGATCATCGACACCAAAACGATCGAACACGTAGCGTGTGCCAATGAACGCCGAAATTTCGCTGCGGCCGAGATATTCGTCGCCAATCCGCGATGTTGGTGACCAATTGAGGCTGAGGCTGTTGACGATCCGTTTCGATGTCACATCACCGCTGATGGTGAGCGGTGCGCCGCCGATCGGGCCGGGCTGGCCGAACACCGCGCCGCGAACCTTGTCTTGGCGCAGATCGAGCTTTTCAAGGAAGGCGAAGCGCGAATTGTCGGGGCGGTTGACCCAGCTCAGTGCAATATTTGCGGTTTCGGTGCGCGGGCCGTTGACACTATCGGCATGGAACCAGCTCAGCGCGCCGCCAAACGCACGGCCTTCGCCGATTTGGCGCAGCGCGGCGGCCGTGACGCCGTAACGATTGCCAAGGCTACCATCACGGTATTCAGCGCGCCCGGTGACGCTCCAGTTTTCGCCGCGATACGTTGCGCCGGTGGTCAAAGCGGTGAAGTCTTCGCTTAACACGCCGTCGCTGCCGATGAATCCGCCCGATGCAACGGGCTGTGCGACATTGAGGACGCGCGTGCGATCAATGCCGCGCAAGGTTTTGTTGCCTTCAAGCGTTGCGTCAATCGTTACCTTTTTACCGATCGGCAACGATTGCGAAAGGCCATAAGCTGCAAAACTGCGCGGGCCATATTCCTGCGTCGCTTGCTGGTTCGCGCTGGCGACGAGCCGCGCGCCTGCCCAAGGCTTGATATCAAATCCGATCCGCGCGGTGCGCGCGTCAATTTTTTCGCCGTCTGCGATTTCATAGGCGCCAACAATCGAAACATCGTCGGTTAGGGCAAAACGTGCGCCGACTTTGTGACGCGCGGGGAAATCAATGCTGTCATTCTTGCCGCCGATTGGAAATTCGGTCTGTGCGTCAAGCTCAAGCCGGTTGTCGAATAGCTTCTTGGTTGCGCCAAACTGCGCGATTGTCGAGGTTGCGGTTGCTCCGGTTGAAAGACGGTCGTTGGCGAGTGTGACGCCGGCGCGCAGATCAAGCGCCTTGCCGCGATATTCGATCAGCCCGCGCGCGGCCTGGCGGCGCGTGACGGCATCAAGGTAATCTTCCTGATAGCCACTGCCGACCAGCGAGAGTTGGGGCGAAAGGCGGACGCGGCCGTCGACACCGAATTTGCGCGTGCCATTTTCAGCGCCATTGGTCTGGCCAACGCCAAAGCCTGCGTCTTGCTGGCGGGCATAAGCAAGAACATCATATTTCGAACCGTGATGTTCCGCTTCCACCAGCCACGCCAGCGCGCGACCGTTCGTTGAAGGCACACGTCCGCCCGCTTTTGCACTGGCATCGCTGACCGCGATTTCGGCACGGACTTCGTTGTTTGCATTCGGGGTGAATCGCAGATCAAGCCCGCCCATATTTGTTTTCGAAAGATCGCTTTCATCATGGATCGCGGTTGCGCCAAGCGTCAGAGTCTTCGAAGCATTTTTGATCGTCGCGCGGCCACCGGCGTTGATCACGCGCTGTCCCGTGCCGTCAATTTCATAATCGACAACGATAAATTGCGGATCGAGCAGGCTTGAGCGCGACAATATCGGCTCACGGAAACGGAGCGTGCCACCGAGATAATCAATATCATAATCGATGTTGCGCAGCAGCGTGCGGCTCTGGATAATCCGGTCAGACCGCAGGCGATCGCGCACTTCGATCACAACGCGTTCGCTGTTGGGCAGGATGTCGCGTGCGTTGAGCGCATAGGGGCCGGTCAGGCCATTGCCCTGGATTTCCTGGCGGTTATGGCGGAACGGCGTATCGGCGGCGAACGCGGTCGCGGTGACGCGCTCGGTGCCATATTCAGCCTTCACGCCGTTAAACGCGCGTTGATAGCGTGTGAGCACGGGTTCGTTGATGCCGGTTTCATAGTCACCGAACAGCGCGTAGAATTGCGGACGTTCGAGACGCAGGTAAAGCTTGCGCACGCTAGCGGCATCATAGCGGCGTTCGCTACGATCGGCATAGATTGTGTAATAAGCGCCAGGATCGATCGTGCCGCCAAAGCGCGTTTCATCAACCTGCTTGTCGCTGTCATACGATAAAGTCATCAGCCATTTGCCCTTGACGCGGCCCTTGGCATAAAGCGCAAGGCGGGCGTCGCTGAACCAATGATCGCCATTTTCGCCGAGCTTTTCGATGCGGCTGTCAAGCGTGTTAAAGCCTGCGGTGCCAGCGGCAAAACCAACGATAGTCCACGGGCGATTGCCCGGTGTCAGCCATGTCTGGATCTGCTGTTTACGCGTTGTTTCGGCATCGCGGAATGGAAAGCTGATCTGGATGCCGCCCGATGCGGTGGTGGGCTCAAGCTCGATATACGCAATGCCTTCGTCACCAACAACATGCCAGACGGCGCGCGCGCGCTCTAGCCCGGCGAGCTGGCGCGCGGCCTGGGCGTCGGCCTCGACGGCAGGATAATAGGGGGCAGGCACCTCAAAATCGCCGACCAAGCCGTGGTGTACAGGGCGGCCTTCACGGTCGGTCAGGCGCACCGCGATCACGGGGCGGGTTACGCCGTCGGCGACGAGGATTGATTTTGATGGCACGAGTTCGGCGTGAAGCGCGCTGTTGGCATAATGGACGTTGCGCGTCAGTGTCTGGATCAATGTGCCGCTTGCATCGCGCACTTCGGCGGTAAAGCGCGTGTTCGTGCTTTCGAGTGACACACCGCGCCATATGCTGACTGCAACCGTGTCGAGGCCATTTTTGCGCGCGCCATCGAATGTGAGCGGGTTGACGGGCTTGCCGTCGGCAAACAGCGTCACCGTCTGGCCAGGCAAATGCTTGATCGCGACGCGCACGGCTTTGGTGCGTGGATTATGCTCAGGCTCAGGGAACAGCCAGCCGATTTCGGGCGATTGTCCGCTCAACCAGTCACGTTCGGCGCCCGCGGCTTCGGGATCACTTGCGGGCGTGTCGCGGAGCGTGGCCGCCACAATCGGGCGATCTGCGTTGACGCCGGTGACGGTGCGGAAGTCAGCACGGATCAGCGCGCCGCCCTGGCCGTCGATAAAGCGCGAGATGGCGCTGCCGCCGGTTCGTGCATTTTTGGCACAGTCCGAAGCTATTTGGTTCCCAGGCAGTGTCGAGGGATCAATCTGCACAACGTGAAGCCCCGGAATCACGCCCTCAAAATGATAACGACCTTCGATATCGGTGACGGCATAACTGCCATCCTCCAGCATGACTCGGATTCCCGGCACGCCGTTGGCGACGTTGGGATCAACGGTGCATCCACCATCTGTAATCCGCCCGATGATTGTCATCCGGTCGCTGATGCCGTCGCGTGAAATGCGCAGCGGCGCATCGACAACGGCGCTGATCGTTCCGCGATCATCGCGCGCCTGCGCCCGGTTCATTGCGGTTCCCGGTTTTGCGTCGGGCCTGATCTCGACAATATAGGTGACAAGCGTGCTTGCTCCCCCACGCAGCGGGGCCAGTGATACGCTAAACTGGCGACCATCGCTCTGGACTAACGCCGGAATGTTCTGTCCGTTTTGACGAACCGTATTGGAGCGTAATCGCATCTCGGGCGGAAGTGTGTCGGTCAGCGTTATCCGCCCCGTCGTTCGACCGGCATCGCCGTTTTGCACGTTGATGCGGTACTGGATCGCATCACCCGGCACGGCGATAACCGAACTGGATGATTTTGTAACCGATATCGATCCGCCCGGCCGATCGGCGGGAACGTCAATCCGCACCGGGGTGGGATCGCTCAGCACGAACGGGCGGCCATAGGAGCCGTCGACAATAACATAAGGCAGGCCGTCAGGGCGCCTGATCGCGGCAAGATCGATTGGCGTTCCGACGGCGGGGACGGTGTAGGGCGCGGGCACCTCGACTTGCAGCCGGTACGTGCCGGGCCGTGCAAAAGGAAAGCGGTAATCGCCGGGTGGGAAGCTATAGAGCGCGCCGCTGCTGTCGCTCACCGTTGATCCGGTGATGATCGTTGACGGGAAGCGCGATACGCCGTCATCGCCGAACACATCGGCCGGGCGCCCCGTCGCAACATCAATCAGTGTTACGCGTGCGCCAGCGATCGGCGCGCCGTCGCCCGTATCGAAAACGATACCGAACGGATCAATCAAAATCTCAATCGTCGCGGCGGCAAACGTCAGGCCGTCGACCGCGCGAACGCCATTAAGCGTAAAATTGTCACCAGAACGAACCGAAAGCACGCAGTCACCGCGTACTGGCACGGGCGGATTGGCCGATGTGCGAACGACACCGATAAAAATGCCGCTGTTCACTTCACTTTCCCATAGCGTCAGCCGCTCGGAATCGCCGCTCGGCGTTTGCAACATGACGATAATCCGGTCAATCGCGTTCGGATCAATATTATCGGCGGGCGATGACATTGAAACGACAATGGGCGCGCCCGCACGGATCCTGTTGCTGCGCACCAGGCTTGCCGGGCTGAGCGAAACACCTGCAAATGCACCATCGGGGGTGATCGGGATGCTGGTGCCGCTGCTGGTTTGGCATTCTGTCGAGCGCACAGCGATTTTCAGCGCGCCCGGCGCCGATGTGAATTCATATGTAAGGAGGGTTGGCGTCGGGTTTCGCGGACGATCCACCTGGATGTCGACGCGGTTTGACTGACGGCTGACGCGGGTTGTTCCCGCATCCCACTGGAATGTCGCGGTATTTGAGATGATCTGCGCACGCGCGCTGATCGGCACCGCGCAGAGCAGCACGGTGGCAAGGGCGACCATCAGAGCCCAAATATGGTTTACAGAATTAGGCATAAAAAAAGGCGAACTTGGCCATCTGACAGCAGGATTGCCGCCAGATGGCCAATTCATCGCTCTAGTTGATCCGGACTTGGAAATAGATTGTGCGCGTCGAGTTTGCTGCAATCGTTCCCAATGTACCACTTACGGTTGCCGTACCCGAATTATAGGTGCCGCCGGTCGCCCCGTCGAGATTGCATGTGCCGGTGCCGGGCGTTCCTGTGTAGGTGCCGCTCTGGAATACCCCATAGGTGGTTTCATAGGTGGTCTGCGCGGGCAGGGGATCGGTGATAGCCACGCTTGATGCCGAGCTTGATGCACTCGCTGCGTTGCTGACGATGATGCAATATTCGACAAGCGCACCCGGAATGAATTTCGGGTTGGTCGTGCCGTTGATTGGATCGGAGATGACGCGGCTTTGCTTGGCTACAGTCAGCACTGGAGCGGAAACGGTATAATCGTCACCCGCGCTGTGTCTGCCATCGGACACGATATCAGTGACGCCAGCAGCATCGGCAAATACCGTATCAACGCCTGCAGTATTTGCACCGCCCGTTGCGGTAACCAGAGCGCCCTGTGTATTGGCCGTGCCGGCTTCAAACGCTTGGGCGGTAAGGCGAACGCCTGCGACATCGCCGTTTACGCGCCCGATCGGAATATTCGCGACGACGAACACCGTCCTGGTCGTGTCCGCGGCAATTTCATCAAGATAGGTCACGGCGGTGTCGGTGCCGGCATCATAAACGCCGTTGCCATTGGTATCGAGATAGATTGTTGGCGCGGTGACATCGAAATTGTCGGTGCCGCCGTGTGCCGCTGTTCCACCCGCTTGCTGCGCGACAGTCAGCCCGAAATCGAGCGGCGCGTTCGACGTATTCTGCACGGTAAACGTCGTGACTTGTGCGGTTGCACCCGGTGCGACCGAGGTCGTAGCGTTGCCAACTTCGGCAACCAGGAGGCTGATCCTGCGATCGACGACAATCCGGTTTGTGTTTGAATTGACTGCTGTCTGGCTGACGCCGCCGACCTGATAATTGACGGTCGCAGTATTGTCGATGAAGCTACCAGCAGTCGTGCCGACCGCAAATGCAGGCGTTGCTGCGAGTGCGGCGATGGCAATACCGCTGGTTGCGGCGAAATATTTGATCTTGTTTGTCATATTAATCTTCCCGTCTGTTTACAGGTGTCGTTCGGTCTCCGCCGACACGAAAGCGGATAGTTTTGGGTTTTTTCAGCGGACAATGCCGCGGAAACTGAGTTTTCCCTGCGCACCGGCAGGGATGGATTGTTTGAGCGCCCAGCGGACATGCGTGACATCTTCGGGCCGCGCACTTCGCCATCGACCGTCTTCAAGCACTTTAAGCGATGCCAGCATCCCCCAATCCTTGCCGCCGTCGATTGAGACTTCGGCATTGCTGTCAGCCGCGCCCTGATAGGCGACGGCGCTTGGCATTGGATTAGTCACGACAAAGCTGTTCGCCGGGGTTTGCCCTTCATTGTGGTAGCTCAAGATAAACACCAACTTGTCTCCCGGCGCGACGATCGTTGGAGCCTGGAGTATCGTTTTGCTACGGCCGTTGCTGTCGGGCAGGATACGCTCGACAAACACCGCACTCGACAGCGCGACTGCGCTCGCTGCGTGCGCCGCGACCGGCGCAAAAAGTGCGCAAAAGGTGAGAATAAGCCGGTACATCATTGCCCCCTAATTGATCCTGACCTTGAAAGTGACGGTGCGCGTTTGCCCCCCCGCAACACTTCCCAGCGCGACCGAAACCGCATTGCTTGTGAAATTGCCCGCGTCGCTATCTGTCGCGTCGCTCAATCCAGCGGCTTGCAGCGTAATCGTTCCGGGCTGGTAAGTGGTGTTTGCAGGGACGGCATCGCCGATCGCCGAATTGGTAAGCGTGCCGCTGCCGCTGATCGTTGCGACCAGCGTGTAAGTGATGATTGCGCCGGGCACACTGCGCGTTCCGCCGAACGGATCGGCGACGACTGCGGTTTTGTTAAAGCTGATCGTTGCGTTTTGAACAAGGTAACGTCCGCGATCAACGCCGTCGGCACCCGTTGCTCCGACCACTGCCGCTCCGCCGCCCTGGCCCTGGCCTGCAAAGCTCGTACCGGGCGCGCCTGAACCCGTGGTTGCAGTCGCGGTCAGTTCGATCGTTCCGCGATCAAGGTCAATCGTGCCCGCAGGAACCGTTGAAAGCACGAACACACGCACTGAGGCGTCGGGCGCAAGGACGGGATCGTTTGAGCCTGCGATATAAACAGTGTCGACACCGGCATCATAAACGCCGTTGCCATTGCTATCGATGACGATTGACGTTGTCGTGGGATCGAACTGATCGCCGCCGATCGTTGCATTGGGCGTCAGGCGAAATGCTTCGCTGCCGTTACCAATATTGGTGATCGTGAAGCTCAAAATCTGGTTTGTCGCACCTGGCACAACAACGACATCGCCGGGGTCTGCCGTGGCGACGGTCACATCGAGCAGCTCATCGACAACGATGTCGACGGTGTTCGATGGCACTGCGACGGGGTTACCGCCAGCATCGGTGTAGGTTGCGGTTGCTGTATTACTGATCGTCGATCCGGCCGTGGTTCCCACCGCCAGAGCAGGCTCTGAAAAACCGATCGTTGCCGTTGCGACGATGAGCGGCACGACGTGCGCAAGCCGCACATTCAATATCGCCCACTGCGTTCCCGAATTCATTATCTGCGTTCCCCGTTCTTTGGTCCGGGGTTCTTTGCACCGGGAATCGGTAAGAAATGATTAACTGGCGTCAACAAAAGCGACGTCATTTCTGAATGAAAATTAGCGATTTAGCCCGTTTTGGTGCAAACATTGATCCCAGTCCGCCGTCATGGCGTCAGCGTAGGTTGTCGCACTCGGTCGGCGCTGACGCTGCGCCACCTGGTCATGCATGTGTAAGGGATTTGAAAGATGGGTTTGGGTATCTGCGATGTCTTGACACTGATTTGCCGCTCGCCTAACAGCCCCTCACCACATCCACGCGGGTGTAGCTCAGTTGGTTAGAGCGTCGGCCTGTCACGCCGAAGGTCGCGGGTTCGAGTCCCGTCACTCGCGCCATTCTCTGTGGTTCTACCTTGAGAATGAAATATCGGAAGTGCAGGGCGATTGTGCTGCACAGTGGAATTATCCATTCAATTCAAACGATTATGGCAGATTGTTGTTGTTTGACTGGATAAAGCTTCAACCGTTCGTTAGAACAGCGCGTTGAACTTTTGCACCGCTACGGCCGCACCCTCGGGATCATTCCACACCGCAGCGCTCACCGCGATGAAGTCTGCGCCTGCCGCTACAATCGGCGCGGCGTTGGCAGGCGTAATCCCGCCAATTGCAACGCAGGGCAAGTCGAACAGGGTCGTCCACCAGCCGAGAATTGATGCTTCGGCACGGTGCGTCGCAGCCTTGGTTTTGCTCGGAAAAAACGCACCGAATGCGACATAATCAGCGCCCGCTTCACCCGCCTCCATCGCGAGATGGCGGTTGTCATGACACGTAACGCCAATTTGCGCCGTCGGGCCGAGTAGCGCACGCGCATCTTTCGCATTGCCGTCGCTTTGGCCCAAATGGACGCCGTCCGCCCCCAGCGTCTTGGCGAGCGCCATGCTGTCGTTGATGATGAACGCGACGTCGTGTTCGGCACAGATCGTCTGAAGCGGCGTTGCAATCTTCATTGCATCATCGTCGTCTAAGTCTTTGACACGAAACTGGAAAGCCGCAACACCGCCGTCTGCGATCGCTCGGGTCAGTGTGTCGCCAAAACCGTCCACAATCGCGGGTGGTGAGATCAGATAGAGTTGGCACGGCGGGCGCTTTTCACGCGCAAAACGGTCAGCAAAGCCGGGGTCGAGGATGATATCGTCAGATTGGGTCATGGCGCTGCACTAACGCGGCTGCCGCGTTGTGCAAGCGCCACGCCGTTCAAACCTTTACCGTCGACGCATGGAAAATTTCGTCGATCGCGGAAGACAGCGATCCGTTGAAGCCGTCGTCATCCATCTGGTGACGCAGGTCTTCAAGCAATGCGCGCGAGAAACTCGCGATCATGCCCCTGTTCTGCGCAAGCTGTGCGCACGCTTCAGGGCGGGCAAAACCGCCAGAAAGCGCGACGACGCGCAGCACGCGTGGATGATTGACCAGCGGATCATACAGCCCCGCTTGTGCAGGGATGCTAAGCTTGAGCATCACCTTGTCATCGCCCGGCATCACGTCAAGTGCCTTCGTCATTTCTTCAAGCAGAATCTGATCGGCCGCAGCGCGCTCGACGCTCTTGATGTTGATTTCGGGCTCAAGCATCGGCACGAGGTCGCCTGCAAGCACCTGCTGACCGATTTCGATCTGCTGCTTGACGATTGCGGCGATGCCTTCGCGATTGGCCAGATTGATGACCGACCGTTCCTTGGTGCCAAATACGCCCAGGCTTTTGGCGCGCGCAAGCAAATCATCAAGTTCGGGCATCGGTTTCATCATCTGAACGCCGTTGGCTTCGTCTTCCAACCCTTTGTCAATCTTGATAAAAGGGACAACACCGCGTGCCCAAAGTACGGCGGGTACGGGCTGGTCATTCGCGTTGCCGTTCATGGTTTTTTCAAACAGGATCGCGCCGATTACTTTTTCACCGTTGAAACAGGGCGATGTGATGATCCGCGTTCGCATCTGATGGATCATCGCATACATTTCTTCGTCGCCTGAATAGGCGGTTTCTTCGACGCCGTAGCCCTTGAGCGCTTTAGGTGTCGAACCACCGCTTTGATCGAGCGCCGCGATAAAGCCGTGGCCGCTGGCGATCTGTTCCATCATTTTTGACTGTGACATCGCGAATTCCTTATCTTGAGTTCAGGCCGAAGCCGATATGTGAAATCGATCAGTTCGTTTCCAATGCCGCGACGCCGGGTAGTTCGCGACCTTCCATCCATTCGAGGAAAGCGCCACCAGCCGTTGAAATAAAAGTAAAATCTTTCGCCACGCCTGCTTGATTGAGCGCGGCTACGGTATCACCACCACCAGCGACCGAGATAAGCGATCCGGCGCTAGTCAGCGCAGCAGCCATCCTGGCAAGCGCGACGGTCGCCGCGTCAAACGGCGGCGTTTCAAACGCACCCATTGGTCCGTTCCACACAAGCGTGCGACAGTTTTTGAGGACATCGCCGAGCGCTTCGACCGCAGCAGGGCCAACGTCGAGGATCATTTCATCAGCGCGCACTTCATGGACGTTGACGGTGCGCGTTGGCGGATTGGCGCGAAACTGCGTGGCAACGACGACGTCATAAGGTAGATGGACGGTGCAATTGGCGGCGTCTGCGGCGTCGAGGATTGCTTCGGCGGTTGCGGCCAGATCATGCTCGCACAAAGATTTGCCAACGTTAATGCCGCGCGCTGCCAGGAACGTATTCGCCATGCCACCGCCGATGATGAGATGGTCAACGCGTGCAACCAGGTGTCGCAGCACGTCAAGCTTCGATGATACCTTTGCACCGCCGACGACCGCTGCAACGGGCTTTTCCGGGGCGCCCAGTGCCTTTTCAAGCGCCTTAAGCTCGGCTTCCATCGCGCGGCCCGCAAATGCCGGAAGCACATGGGCAAGCCCCTCGGTCGATGCGTGTGCGCGGTGCGCCGCAGAAAAAGCATCGTTGACGTAGAGGTCACCGAGCATCGCCATCTGCGCGACCAGCGCGGGATCATTGCTTTCTTCGCCTGGGTGAAAGCGGGTATTTTCAAGGACACAAATCGTTCCGCGCGGAAATTTCCGCACCGCGTCCGCTGCCGACTTTCCAGCACAGCAAACAAGAAATTCAACCGCGCGGCCAAGCACCGCAGCGAGCGCGGGCACCACCTGCGCAAGCGACATGTCAGCATTGACTTGACCCTTGGGGCGGCCAAAATGCGCGAGCACCAACACTGTCGCGCCGCGATCGGACAGTTCAGATAAAGTTTGAACTGTGGCGCGTAACCTTGTGTTATCGCTTACATGTCCGTCCACTATCGGCACGTTGAGGTCGTCGCGGACAAGCACGCGCTTGCCCGCAATATCACCCATGTCATCAAGCGTCCGGAATGCCATCAGATCAGCTTGCCCATTGCGCCTGCGGTATCGACCATGCGGTTGGAGAAGCCCCATTCATTGTCATACCAGCTGACCACGCGGACGAGCTTGCCTTCGATGACAGCAGTTTCAAGGCTGTCGACGGTCGAGCTTGCAGGGCAATGGTTATAGTCGATCGAAACAAGCGGTTCTTCGCTATAATCGAGGATACCCTTAAGCGTGCCTTGCGATGCGGCCTTGAGCGCCGCGTTAACCTCTTCGCGGGTCGTATCACGGCTCGGCGTAAAGGTCAGGTCGACGAGGCTGACGTTGGGCGTTGGCACGCGGATCGCAGACCCGTCGAGTTTGCCCTTGAGTTCGGGCAGCACTTCGGCAACGGCACGCGCAGCACCAGTTGTGGTGGGTATCATCGACATGCCAGCGGCGCGCGCGCGGCGCATGTCAGAGTGGATTTGATCGAGAATTTTCTGGTCATTGGTATAAGCGTGAATCGTGGTCATCAGGCCGCGTTCAATCCCAATCGCATCGTTGAGCACCTTGGCAACTGGCGCAAGGCAATTGGTGGTGCATGACGCGTTTGAAACGATCTTGTGATCGGCGGTCAGCTTGGCTTCGTTGACGCCGAACACGACGGTCAGATCAACGCCCTTGGCAGGCGCTGAAATCAGGACGCGCTTGGCACCGGCTGTTATGTGCTTGCCCGCCGATTCAGCGTCGGTGAAAAAGCCTGTGCATTCAAGCGCAATGTCGATGCCATTCGCGCTGTGTGGTAGGTTGGCCGGGTCACGTTCGGCAGTGACATGGATGCGCTTGCCGTTGACGATGATGTCATTGCCGTCGGCTTCAACGGTGCCGGGGAAGGGGCCGTGGACGCTGTCACGCTTGAAAAGCAGCGCGTTTGATTTGGCATCGGCCAAATCGTTGATCGCGACCAGTTCGAGCCCGCAGTCAGGACGTTCGAGGATCGCGCGGGCGACGAGACGGCCGATGCGGCCAAAGCCGTTGATTGCTACTTTGATCATATCGTTAAAGACTCCTTCTAAAGCGCCAGTTTTGCAATGATTTGTGGTAAGATTTGATCGACACTCAAGCCAAAATGCGGGTAAAGCGCCTCAATCGGGGCGGACGCCCCAAAACTGTTGATGCCGATGTTGACACCGTCACGTCCGGTGTAGCGCTCCCATCCCATCGTGACACCCGCCTCGATCGAAACGATCAGCGCGTCACGCGGCATGATATCTGCCTGATACGCCGCGTCCTGCGCATCGAAGCGTGACCAGCACGGCATTGAGACAACATCGGCACCGGTGCCAGCAGCTTCAAGTGCATCCGCGACGCCAAGCGCAATTGCAACTTCAGAACCCGTCGCGAGCAACACGACGCGTCGTACTGCTGAAGCCGCGCGTAGCCGGTATGCGCCCTTCTCGCTCAAGTTAACCGAGGTATCTGTACGAAGTTGCGGCAAATTCTGGCGTGACAGCGCGAGCAGCGACGGCCCGTTCGCGTTCTCGACTGAAAGTTGCCAGCATTCGGCGGTCTCAACCGCGTCGGCAGGGCGGTACACATCAAGGTTGGGCATCATCCGCAAGCTCATGACATGCTCGACAGGTTGATGGGTCGGACCATCTTCACCAAGGCCAATGCTGTCATGCGACATGACATAGATGACACGCGCCTGCTGGAGCGCTGAAAGGCGGATTGCGGCGCGGCAATAGTCGCTGAACACGAGGAATGTACCGCCGTAGGGGATGATTCCACCGTGGAGCGCCATCCCGTTCATCGCCGCAGACATGCCGAATTCTCGGATGCCATAATAAACATATCTTCCGGAATAGTCGTGTTTAGTCAGCGGCTTGGTTGAAGTTGTTTTGGTATTGTTAGAACCCGTCAAATCGGCTGATCCGCCGATCATTTCGGGAATAGCTGACGTCATCGCTTCAAGCGCCATTTCGCTCGATTTGCGCGTCGCGACATTGGCGGGTGTTGACGTCAAGCCATCTAAATAATCACGAAACGCGGTGTTTTGGGGAAGCGTGCCGTTCATACGCCGAGTGAACTCCGCGCCGTCAGCATGCGCCGCGAGGCGCGCGGCCCACTCGGCGTGGGCGGCTTTACCTGCGTCGCCGTAGCTGAGCCATGTCGCCGCGATGTCGGCTGGAATTTCAAACGGTGGCGATGTCCAGCCGAGTGCGACGCGCGCGGCAGCGACTTCATCACTACCAAGCGCGGCACCGTGCGTGGCGGATGTACCCTGCTTGTTGGGTGCGCCTTTGCCGATGATCGTGCGACACGCGACCAGCGAGGGACGCGGATCGGCGCGTGCGGCGCTCAGTGCGCGGGCAATGTCCGCCGAGTCGTGGCCGTCGCATTGCTCAACATGCCACCCGGTTGCGGCAAACCGCGCGGGAATGTTTTCGCTCGTTGAAAGATCGGTCGCGCCGTCGATGGTTATGCGGTTGTCATCCCAAAGAACATTGAGACGCCCGAGCCCAAGATGCCCGGCAAGGCCGATCGCTTCGTGATTTATCCCTTCCATCAGGCATCCGTCGCCCGCAATTACCCAGGTTTTGTGATCAACCAGCGTATCACCAAAGGTTGCGTTCAAGTGCCGTTCGGCGATCGCCATGCCAACCGCCATCGCCAGACCCTGACCAAGCGGCCCGGTGGTGCATTCGATGCCTTCAAGTTCAAAATTTTCGGGATGCCCCGCGCATGGGCTGTGCAACTGGCGGAAATTGCGAATGTCGTCGATCGTCGGCCGTGCATAGCCCGTCAGATTAAGCAGCGCATAAGCGAGCATTGATCCGTGTCCGGCGGAAAGGACAAATCGATCACGGTCTGGCCATTTGGGCGCAGACGGATCAAATGAGAGGAATTTGGAGAATAGCACGGTCGCGACGTCGGCCATACCCATCGGCATGCCTGGATGGCCCGACTTTGCCGCCTCGACGGCATCCATCGAAAGCGCCCGGATAGCGTTGGCAAGATCTGGAAACGCAACGCTCATGTCGGGCCCTTTTTGGAAAAACGCGCACGGCCTGATTCGCCACCTGCGGCGCGTTGCTCTTTGTCGCGGACGATCGCGAACGTCAACCGTCGGTGCCTAAACGCTTGCTCCGCAAAAATGACGTGCTATGCCACAAACATGGGCAGTGAACGTAAATCAGCCGCGCTTTCGCGTATTGACCGTGCGCTGGAAAGAGTTGAGTTGGCACTGTTGCAACCGCGTGGTCGCGGCGGTTCGACTGAACTTGCGGAATTGGCGCGGCGGCATGATGCGCTCAAGCAAGAAAGCGTCCACACGCTCGCAGAAATTGATAGTTTGATCGCGCACGCTACAGAGACTGTTGCGTAATGGCCGAAGTCATCCTCAACATCGGCGGGCATGCGCATTCGGTTATCTGCCGCGACGGTGAAGAGCCGCACCTCCTCAAATTGGGTAGCATCGTTGATAGCAAGGTGTGTGAAGCGCGCGCGGCAGTGGGCGGTATCGGCGACATCCGGCAATTATTGCTCGCGTCGCTTCTGCTGGCCGACGAATTGCTAGACGCGCAGACGACGCAATCCGCGCCTGCGGCGATCGTTGACGCAGCCGATGATGCTGAATTGCTCGAAAAGCTCGCGTCGCAGATTGAAGCACTCGCTCAGAGGGTTGAGAAAGCCGCATAGTCGCCTTATATGATGACGTGGTGGGACTGCCCGGTGCGCGCTTTGTGAACATCCCTGAGGCGATTCAACATCCTAGGGGGCTGTCCCTGGGCAGATCTTGGTCTGCCTTATATGGTCCCCACCTGACGTTTACGGCGTCAGAGGATATTCCAGCAAACGGCCCATGGTGGTTCCACCAACCCACCGCCGTGAAAGTAGGGCGACTGTGCTGAGCAAAGATGAACTGCGGCGGGCGCTTCGCACTACACGCCAAAATGTTGAAACTGCGTTGAAAAACGCGTTCTGGACGCATGCTCCCGCGCGTCCCGTCTTGGGATTGATCCAAGCCGAATCAATTGTTGGCTATTATTATCCGCTTGGCTCTGAAGTTGATCCTTTGCCGCTTCATGAATTGGCAGGCGGTCGCGCAGCGCTTCCGTGGATCAGCGGCCGTAACGGCGAAATGATGTTTCGCACATGGCAGCCAGGACAAACGCTTGAGAAGTCGGCGTTCGGTTTTATCCAGCCGCGCGTTGATGCAAAAATCGTCGTGCCCGACATCATCATAGCGCCAATGGTCGGCTTTGATCGCGCGCTTGATCGGATTGGTCAGGGGGCGGGACATTATGACCGCTTTTTCGCAAAACATCCTGGCGCGTTCAGGATTGGGGTCGCCTTTGCGTGTCAGGAAAGCAATGCGCTTGCCGCCGATCTTTGGGATATCCAGCTCGACGCCATTATCACCGAGCGCGAATTTATTACTGCGCCGCATTCAAGGATTGGCCAATCATGACCCCAACGCTGCGCAAACCCTTTGGAATGCTCATGATCCTCGCACTCATTGCGATATGGGCAGTCTTTGTGGTCAGCATTTCGCCGTGGATCGCAGCACTTGCAGGCTGGTTGCAAGCGGTTTGCTATGCGTTTCTCGGGATTGTCTGGATTGCGCCGCTTGGGCCGATGTTGCGCTGGATGGAAACGGGTAAATTGCGCGATTGATCGCGCGCATTTCAGTCGCGATACCCCAGATTGCTTTGTCGGAAGAGTGCGGCAAAGGCACTGCTATTCGCGAGCGGACATGTGCAGTGTTTGGGCGCTGGCTTTGTGTAGCCAAAACAACCGGCAGCGGGCGGCGGTGCTGCTCGCAGGCGCATCAGACTGTCGGGACGTTCTTCAACTCCAACCATTACAAGCTCCGATATTCATTTCTGACCGATTGAACGGTCATCTCATGCTGGGCTTATGCGACTCGAGCGTTTGTTTTAATTGCATGTTTTGCCGCGAATGGAATAAATTCGCCATTAACGACATTTTTTTCAGCGCCCTGAATATGGAAAAGCAATCCAGTGCAACAGTATCGCGCGCGCCTTGCCCCGCGTGGTTTGGGGCGCTAGAGCCGCGCAGCACACATACTCCACAATCAGGGTTCATCAAATGAAAATCAACGCGGTCGAAATCCGTCCGGGCAATATCTTAGAATATGAGGGCGGAATTTGGCGCGCTGTCAAAATCCAGCATACGCAGCCCGGCAAGGGCGGCGCATATATGCAGGTTGAAATGAAAAACCTGATTGATGGTCGGAAGAATAACGTCCGGTTCCGGTCGGCTGAAACGCTTGAAAAGGTGCGGCTTGAGACGACTGATTTCCAGTTCTTGTTTGCCGACGGCGAAACGCTTACCTTCATGGATAAGGCAACTTATGAACAGACGACGCTTGATGCGAGCATCCTCGGCGATGCGGCGGCGTTTTTGCAGGACGGTATGGACGTCGTCATGGAGCTGTGGGAAGCTCGCCCGATCTCAGTACAATTGCCCGACACGATCGAAGCGATGATTGTCGAGGCAGACGCGGTTGTGAAGGGACAGACGGCTTCATCTTCATACAAGCCGGCGATCCTTGAAAATGGCATTCGCATCATGGTGCCACCGCATATCGGCGCTGGCACGCGGATCGTCGTAGATGTTTACGCGCAGGAATATGTGAAGCGGGCTGATTGAGGTTTGTACAAAAGTCTTTCCCAAAAGCTTAGTCGCAGTTTAGGCAAAATTAGCACGAAGCGGGCCCCATCAAGTGCCGATATGCGAACGCGGTTTCGGAAAAAGTGGTATATGTTCGTCCAAGGTTGTGAGTTATCCGGCCATACTTGGGACACAGAGACGGCCACTCATTTTCCGATTTGGTTGAAAGAAGAGATCAAGAGTTTCGGTACCGATCGATGGTTGCGCTATTTTGATCCATCGACTGGATCAAAGCGCATAGCTAAAAAGCAAAGAACCTAGCAGGAAAAAATATGGTATCGCACTCAGGCCTTCTCACCGTGATGGACCGCGCCGCGCGCAAAGCGGGTGCGAAGCTGCGCCGCGATTTCAATGAGGTTCAGCATTTGCAAGTCAGCCGCAAAGGCCCGGCTGACTTCGTGTCGAAAGCCGATCAGCAGTCTGAACGCACGCTTTATGATGAGCTTCTCTACGCGCGGCCCGATTGGGGCTTCCTGATGGAAGAGGGCGGCGAGATTGCGGGCGATCCGACCAAGCCGCGATGGATCATCGATCCGCTCGACGGGACAAGTAATTTCCTCCACGGGATTCCCCACTTCGCAATTTCAATCGCGGTCGAATCGCCGCTGCCGGGTGGCAACAGCGAAATTACGTCCGCGCTGGTGTATCAACCGCTGACCGATGAAAGCTTCTGGGCCGAAAAGGGCAGGGGCGCGTGGGTGCAAAGCCAGCGTCTGCGCGTATCGGCGCGGCGTGATCTGAGCGAAGCGCTCGTCGCGACGGGCATTCCGTTCATGGGGCACGGTAATTTTGACCAGTGGACGCGGATTTTTTCCGCGATCGCGCCCGAAGTTGCCGGAATTCGCCGCTTCGGTGCGGCATCGCTTGACCTCGCATGGCTTGCGGCAGGGCGCTATGATGGTTTCTGGGAGGCTGATTTGGCACCGTGGGACGTTGCTGCGGGCATATTGCTCGTGCGCGAAGCGGGCGGATTTGTCACCGATTTTCGCGGCGGAGACCGTGCGATCGAACGCAGCGAATTCCTTGCGGGCAATGATGTGCTCCATTCAAAACTGCACAAGCTGCTGGCGAACGCACTGCGCTGAGATTTCAGTCGCAAAAAGCCACCAAAAAGCGCGGGTCGAAGCTTGCGAATGGAGGAAGCCTGTCCTAAAGCGCGCGGGTGAATTGGGGCAGTCCGCGCTTCAATTGAGGAGTCGCATCACTATGGCTGCATCTGCTGCCGGATATTTGCCGATATTGCTCTTTCTGGGCGTCGCGCTTGCGCTTTCGAGCCTGTTTGTGTTTCTGCCGATGGCTGTTTCGCGCCTCACCGGAACGCATCAGCCAACGCCTGAAAAGCTCACCGAATATGAATGCGGTTTTCCTGCGTTTGAGGGCAGTCGTGCACAGTTTGATGTTCGCTTTTACCTTGTCGCGATCCTGTTCATTATTTTCGATCTTGAGGCGGCGTTTCTGTTTCCCTGGGCGGTTTCGCTTCGGGAAAGCGGCTGGGCGGGATGGACGGCGATGATGGTCTTTCTCGCCGAACTCGTTCTCGGCTACATTTACGTTTGGAAAAAGGGAGCGCTCGAATGGGAGTAAGGCCCGCCATCGCCGCCAATGAGGTGGTTGCCGATGTGCCCGCCGACGCCAGTTTTTTCAACGGCCTCAATGATGAATTGTCAAACAAGGGCGTCGTCATGTCGTCAACCGAGGAGCTGCTCCAATGGGCGCGCACCGGTTCGCTCTGGCCATTGACCTTTGGTCTTGCCTGCTGCGGCGTTGAGATGATCCACGGTTATATGCCGCGTTATGATTTTGAGCGTTTCGGGATTGCCCCGCGCGCCAGCCCGCGTCAGTCCGATGTGATGATCGTCGCTGGTACGCTGTGCAACAAGATGGCCCCCGCGCTGCGCAAGCTTTATGATCAGATGAGCAATCCCAAATATGTGATCTCGATGGGAAGCTGCGCGAACGGTGGCGGCTATTATCATTATAGCTATAGCGTCGTGCGCGGGTGCGACCGGATTGTGCCCGTTGACATCTATGTGCCCGGATGCCCGCCAACCGCCGAAGCATTGCTTTACGGGATCATGCAGTTGCAACGCAAAATCCGCCGCGTCGGAACAGTAGAGCGGTGAGCCACTCAGCCCCGCGCTATACCACGCCGACCGGCGCCATCGCCGCGTTCAAAAAGGCGCTTGGCAAGGATTTGTTGTCAATCGACGAAGCGAACGGCGAAGTTGCGCTCCATGTAAAGCGCGATGCGCTGCTCGATTGCATGATGCAATTGCGTGATACGTGCGATTATCAGCAGTTGATGGAGATTGCGGGCGTCGATTGGCCAGACCGCGATCCGCGATTTGAAATCGTCTACTGCCTGCAAAGCCTGACCAAAAACCACCGCATCCGCGTTCATGTTGTCGCCAATGAAGATCAGCCGGTGCCTTCGGTCACATTGATCTGGCCTGTTGCGGGCTGGCTCGAACGTGAAGTGTTTGATATGTACGGCGTGCTGTTTGAAGGCAACACCGATCTGCGCCGTATTCTTACCGATTACGGCTTCACCGGCCATCCACAGCGTAAGGATTTCCCACTGACCGGTTATGTCGAGTTGCGCTATTCTGAAGAGCATAAGCGCGTGATGTATGAGCCCGTCCACCTAGCGCAGGATTTTCGCTCGTTCGATTTCATGAGTCCCTGGGAAGGTGCTGACTATATTCTGCCCGGCGATGAAAAAGTCATCCAGTCTGGCATGCCGCCGCGCGGAACGCCGCCAAAGGTTGATACGCCCAAGACGACCGAAAATCGCAAGCAGACCGGCGCGGGCAAGGAGTCTGCGAAATGAGCCTGATCAAGGAAGTCACGCCAACCACCGGCGATGAGCAGATCGAGAATTACACAATCAATTTCGGCCCGCAGCATCCATCTGCGCACGGCGTGCTTCGCCTTGTCATGGAGCTTGACGGTGAGATTGTTGAGCGGCTTGATCCGCATATCGGTCTGCTCCACCGCGGCACTGAAAAGCTGATCGAGCATAAGACCTATCTCCAGGCGCTACCCTATTTTGACCGGCTCGATTACGCCTCTCCGCTCGCGATGGAATATACTTATGTGCTTGCGATTGAGAAGTTGCTCAATCTTGAAGTGCCGCTGCGCGCGCAATATCTCCGGGTGTTCTTTGCCGAACTGACGCGCGTTTCAAACCATGTCCTCAATCTTGCCCACCACACGCTAGACGTTGGCGCGATGACGCCCGGCCTCTGGATGTATGAAACGCGTGAGGATTGCCTCAACTTCTTTGAACGGGCGAGCGGTGCGCGGATGCATTGTGCCTTGTTTCGCCCCGGCGGGCTGCATCAGGATGTTCCTCTCAAGCTGCTCGCCGATATTGGTGACTGGCTCGACAACCGTTTGCCGCGCCTGTTTGAAGATGGGCTGAAACTTGTGGTCGACAACCGCATATTCAAGCAGCGCAATGTGGGTATCGCGGTCGTCAGCAAGGATGATGCGATCAAATGGGGCTTTTCAGGCCCGATGATCCGCGCGGCTGGCGTCCCGTGGGATCTGCGCAAGTCGCAGCCTTATGATGTCTATGACCGGATGGAATTTGACATTCCCGTCGGCACCAAGGGCGATTGCTATGACCGGTTCATGGTTCGCTGTGAGGAAGTCCGCCAGTCGATCCGCATCATGAAACAGTGCCTGCGCGATATGCCCGAGGGGCCAATCGCTTCGGATGACCGCAAGATCGTCCCCCCCAAGCGCGCCGAGATGAAGCAAAGCATGGAAGCGCTGATCCACCACTTCAAACTCTACACCGAAGGGTTTAAGGTGCCCGCAGGCAGCGTCTACGTCGCGACTGAAAGCCCCAAGGGGGAGTTTGGGGTGTATCTTGTTTCGGATGGGTCGAACAAGCCTTACCGCTGCAAGATTAGGCCGACGGCGTTTTCGCACTTGCAGGCGATGGATTTCATGACGCGCGGGCATATGCTGGCGGATACGACGGCGATTCTCGGCGCGCTCGACATTGTGTTTGGGGAGTGTGACCGGTGAGGCTGCCATTAATTGATCAATATGCAGCTTATCTGAGACGAGGCTTTATATCAGACCGGCGATATTTTTCCTTCGGTAGACGTGAACAAGCAAAATTTTTACTGGCTGGGGGTTTGCTAGTTTTACTTGCAAATGAGTATGTAGAGTACTCTTGTTATAGATATTTGTTGATAGTAGTTGCAACGCTGATTGGTTTTGGCGGTACATTGTTTGTGTTGATTACACAGTTATGCATAGCTGATAGATTTGGAGATAAACGATACAATATATTCATCCGTAAAAGGCTGTCGGATGAATATCGAGATGACAAATAATGGCTGACACCTCCACTATGCCCAACGAAGCCGCACCCCACGCCTTTTTCGTCATTGCGAGCGAAGCGCGGCAACCCAGTTCTACGTTCGGAAGACTGGATTGCCGCGTCGCTTCGCTCCTCGCAATGACGGGAGGCGAATGTGGCTGACACCCCCACCATCCGCAACCGCGTCGAAGCCCGCGCCCTATTCGTCATTGCGAGCGAAGCGCGGCAATCCAGTTCCACGTTCGGGATTCTGGATTGCCGTGTCGCTTTGCTCCTCGCAATGAGGGGGGCATGCTATCCTCTGAAAGGCGCGATCAGATGACTGAGAATGTTGAAAGTTTGATCCTTGAGCGCCTGTGCCGGATGGACGAACGGCTGGGCAATATCGAGGATGATATGATGGGCATAAAGACGCGCGTGTCAGCGATCGATGAACATCTTGCGGGCATGTTGATCAGTCTTGGAGGCCTCAACACGCGAATGGGCAAATTCGACGAACGGTTTGCCCGCGTTGAACGGCGGCTTGATCTGACAGAGGTTCGATAGTGCAGAGGTTGCCAACCGCGTTCTGGCATTTGCGAGCAATGGATTTCATGACGCGCGGGCAAATGTTGGCGGATACGTCGGCGATTTCGGGCGCGCGCGATAGTGTGTTTGGGGAGTGTGACCAGTGATCGGACGGCGGGAAATGTTGGCGGCTACAGCTGCAGGTATCGGCGCGATCGCATCGGCAAGCGGAGCCGACGCTTGCACGCTGATCGCAACACGTAGAGCAAAACCATTCCGATCGTCGACTTGCGAGCGTCAAATCCGTCAGATCGTTGATTTTGCGAACCTCGCGCATGCAAAAACCGATGAAGAGGTAACCGCCTGGGCTGAAAAGACGGGTATCGATGCGCAGTATGGCGGTGACGATTTTGATAATAGCCGGGTTTTGCAAACCATGCGGATTTCTGATGGCAAAGTTGACCTCAAGCCCATCAGAATTCTTGAGATAAATCTGCTTCGACAGCTTGGAAACAAAGCAAGTTATCAATTTACGTTGCGCCGGAACCAGTTTTCGGCAGCTGATGACGAAGGTTGCAACGGCCTGTTCACGCACGGCGAATTCTACTCAGATGTAGACACAGCTTTTCTTGCTTGGTTTGAGGATAACGAGTTTCAAGGCTTTCGCGAATTTCCCGAGTGGTATGTTTGATGGCTGACACCCCCACCATCCCCAACGAAGCCGAAACCCGTGCCAAATGGGGTGCCTTCGCTTGGACTCCAGACAACGCCAAAACCGCCGCGATGTATGTCGCACGCTACCCCTCTGGCCGCCAACAGTCAGCCGTGATGCCCTTGCTTGATCTCGCTCAGCGACAAGTTGGCGTTGAGACCAAAACGCAGGGCTGGCTGCCCGTGCCGGTGATCGAATTTGTCGCGGCGCAGCTTGGCATGCCCTATATGCGCGCTTACGAGGTTGCGACGTTTTACACGATGTATAACCTCGCGCCCGTTGGCCGCTATCATGTTCAGGTTTGCGGTACGACGCCGTGCCTGTTGCGCGGCTCCGATGATGTCCTTGCCGCGTGCAAGAATCGCGGGCTGGTCAAGGGCGGGACGACGCCTGACGGGCTGTTCACGCTGACCGAGGTTGAGTGCCTTGGTGCGTGCGCGAATGCGCCGATGGTGCAGATCAACGATGATAATTTCGAAGACCTGACCTATGACAGCATGGACGCGGTTCTTGAGGCGCTGGCGACGAATCAAGCGGTGAAAATCGGCCCGCAAGTGGATCGCCAGACAAGCTGCCCTGAGGGCGGGCCGACGAGTTTGCTGGAGTTTGTAAAGTGAGCAGGGCAAGCCTCATTGCATTGGGTTTGGCTGCGTTCGTTGGAGCAATTGCATTGTCGTATTTTGGGCAAAGAGTTTTAGCAGTGATTCTAATTCCCATTTGCGCTGGCCTAATTGCCAAGGGCGCACTTAAAGGAATTGTGAAGTGAATTTTCTCCACTCTTCTTCGCGGCCTTTGCAACTTCGCGATCTTCGCGTGAAGCCGACTTTTTTCTTTTTCACGCGAAGCGCGCGAAGAAGCTACGTTCGCGAAGGCAAGGTGTGAAGGTATGAGCCTTTCTGATAAAGACCGCATTTTCACCAACCTCTACGGTTTCCAGCCGTTCACCCTCGCGGCTGCCAAAAAGCGCGGTGATTGGGATGGAACAAAGAAGCTGCTTGAAGCAGGCCCCGATGCGATCATCGAAAGCATCAAGGCATCCGGCCTGCGCGGGCGCGGCGGTGCGGGCTTCCCGACAGGGATGAAGTGGAGCTTCATGCCCAAGGCGCCGACCGATAACCGCCCCAATTTCCTCGTCATCAACGCCGATGAGAGCGAGCCCGGCAGTTGTAAAGACCGCGAAATCATCCGCCATGATCCGCACAAGCTGATCGAGGGCGCGTTGATCGCGGGTTTCGCAATGCGCGCGCGCGCGGCGTATATCTACATTCGCGGCGAATTCATTTATGAAGCCAAAGTGCTCGAAGGCGCAGTCGCCGAAGCCTATGCGGCAGGGCTGATCGGCAAGAATGCGTGTAAATCAGGCTATGATTTTGACGTGTTCGTCCACCGGGGTGCAGGCGCGTATATCTGCGGCGAAGAAACCGCGATGCTCGAAAGCCTCGAAGGCAAAAAGGGCCAGCCACGCCTCAAACCGCCATTTCCTGCGGGCGCGGGGCTTTATGGTTGCCCGACGACAGTCAACAATGTTGAAAGTATCGCCGTCACGCCGACGATATTGCGCCGTACACCCGCGTGGTTTGCAGGCATCGGCAATCCCAAGAATGAAGGAACCAAATTGTTCCAGATTTCGGGTCACGTCAACACGCCGTGTACCGTTGAGGAGGCGATGGGCATCCCGTTCCGCGAACTAATCGAAAAGCATTGTGGCGGGATCCGTGGTGGCTGGGACAATCTGCTCGCGGTGATCCCCGGTGGTTCGTCGGTGCCGCTTGTCCCCGCGCACGAGATTATGGATGCACCAATGGACTTTGACGGGTTGAAGGCGCTTGGCTCGGGCCTTGGCACCGCAGCGGTGATCGTGATGGACAAAAGCACCGACATCGTCCGCGCGATTTCACGGCTCAGCTATTTCTACAAGCACGAAAGCTGTGGCCAATGCACCCCCTGCCGCGAAGGCACCGGCTGGATGTGGCGCGTGATGGAACGGATGCGCACCGGCGACGCTGATGTGTCGGAAATCGACACGCTGTATGAAGTCACCAAACAAGTCGAAGGCCACACCATCTGCGCGCTCGGCGATGCGGCGGCGTGGCCAATCCAGGGGCTGATCAAGCATTTCCGCCCCGAAATGGAGCGGCGTATTATGGAAGCGAATGGTGGCGAAATGTTGGAGGCGGCGGAGTGAGCGTATGGATGCACTCTTTGAACTCTTCGCAATTTTCTGGCCTCCAAAGGGGCAGAGAGACCGACGATGGTAGCGCCTCGGAATTGTCTTGGGTGGTTCGAGCTTCGCAATTGCTGCGATTCTTCTTGGCATTTCGAGCTTGCGGAGTGGCAACTGATTGTCGCTTAGTCTCAGCAGCGAAGGTAAGTTACGCATGAATATGCTCAAACTCATCACATTAGCATTGACGACGACTAGTCTGTGCGCGCCTGCTTTCGCGCAGGAAACGGGAACATTGATCCAGCGCAAGGCGGCGCAGATCCATGGCACCTCAAAAACTGACGCGCGGCGCACGGTGTTAGAATTTGCAGCCTGCTTGATTAGCCGCTCACCGGGTCGCGCAGACAAGATGGTGGCACTGCCGATCTCTGCGCGCGAATATCAAATCATGTACCGAAATCTGTATGACACCTTTGATGATGAGTGTCTGAGCAGCGGTGACACCGGCGGTGTGCAGCTTCGTTTTTCGCCCACAGTGTTTCGCGCTGGTCTGTTTGAAGAACTGTATCGCCGCAATTTCGGTCGCAAAGGCCCTACCGATTTTCAGGCAGTGACGACCAGCGGATACCGTGAATTGTACGGAGACGCGGTTGCAGACCCCGAAGTGCGAAACGCGATTGCGATTGAACAATTTGGTGAATGCGTGACACGCGCAGACGGTGCGGGCGTCCGTGAGTTGATGACCGCTAATGCCGGATCGGCTGATGAAGCCGGTACATTCGCTCGCCTTTCTTCACGTTTGGGCGCGTGTCTCCCCAAGGGCGAAAAAATCGCGTTCTCAAAACCAATCCTCAAAGGCGCACTGGCCGAAGGCATTTACCGCCTTTCGCTCGTGGCGGTTGCTGGGGTGAAGAAGTGATGTTGTTTATTGCGTGCCAGATTCATGGGCTGATCAAGCGTTTGTGGCCGGAGATGGTGCGGTGGATTGCCGGAGGCGGCAGAGTGAGACATCTATTATCAGCGGTAGCAATTGCTTGTTCACTTATCATTGTTTCACCTGCCTATGCAGGCAAAAATGACGATGCGTGGGCCAAATGTTTGTGGGAAAAGGTTCCTACGTCGACGAATAATTGGCTGGGCTTGCCATTGCCACCCAAGTGGCAGAGCCCCGGCGCAATTCAACCTGAGTACGCGCTTCAAAACCGATTACAAGCGGCCTGCAATAACCATTTAATTCCGCAAGGTAAGAAATCGGCGCCGAGTTTCAACGCAAAGTCCGTGCGAGCGGCGTTGATTGCTACGAAGCCGCCAGTGATTAGTGGAGATTTCATTGATCCCAAGGCCTACCTTTGTAGACGTTTCTTCACTAACGACAAAGACATGAAAAATCCGGCTGGGTTTCGCTGGGGTTTTGGTGATGATACAAGCAAAGCTCAATTTGGATCGATGTCGCTTATTTTTGCGGCTCAGGGTGGCGGAAGTGTCGGATTGCCCGAAACGGGAGGGCTGGAACAATGCTCTTGGATCCAGGCAGACGGAAGCCTAATCAATGCCTAGAGTAACCGTAGACGGCACCGAACTGGAAGTCCCCGCCGGAGCCACCGTGCTCCAGGCGTGCGAGCTTGCGGGCAGGGAAATTCCGCGTTTTTGCTATCACGAACGGCTGTCGATTGCGGGTAATTGCCGGATGTGCTTGGTTGAGGTTTCTCCTGGGCCGCCTAAGCCTCAGGCATCTTGCGCGCTGCCTGCCGCTGAAGGGCAGATCATCAGGACCAATTCGCCGATGGTCAAAAAGGCGCGTGAGGGGGTGATGGAGTTTTTGCTGATCAACCACCCGCTTGATTGCCCGATTTGCGATCAGGGCGGTGAGTGCGATTTGCAGGATCAATCGCTCGCTTACGGCCGCGGCGCATCGCGCTATCCTGAGAATAAGCGCGCCGTCACCGAGAAATATATGGGCCCGATCGTCAAGACGGCAATGACGCGCTGTATCCAATGCACGCGCTGCATCCGCTTTGCGCAAGAAGTGGCGGGGATCGAAGAAATCGGCGCGATCGGTCGCGGTGAAAATATGCAGATTACATCCTATCTGGAACGCGCGGTGACAAGCGAGCTATCGGGCAATGTCGTTGATCTCTGTCCCGTCGGCGCACTAACGAGTAAACCATATGCGTTCGAAGCGCGGCCATGGGAGCTTAAGAAAACTGCGAGCATCGATGTGATGGACGCGGTTGGCACAAACATCCGGCTTGATGCACGTGGGCGTCAGGTGCTGCGCGCACTGCCGCGGATCAATGAGGATGTGAACGAAGAATGGGCGCATGATAAAACGCGCCACGCGGTTGACGGTCTTGTGCACGGCCGCCTCGATCAACCGTTCGTTCGCAGAAATGGCAAGCTGGTGCCCGCGTCATGGAATGAAGCATTTGCGGCGATTGCGGGCGTGTCGCACGACGGATCGGTTGCGGCGATCGCGGGTGATCTGGTTGACTGCGAAACAATGTTCGCAGCGCGCGCGCTTGTTACCGCGATGGGCGGAAGCCTGTTCGAAGGGCGTCAGACGGGTCTGGCGTATGACACCTCGTCGCTGTCGGCGGTCAATTTCAACAGCCGGATTGCTGGCATCGAGCATGCCGATGTCATTCTGCTGATCGGCAGCGACCTCCGCCGTGAAGCGCCGCTGATCAATACGCGCATTCAAAAAGCGGTGCGCTGCAAGGGGACAAAGGTTTTCGCGATCGGCCCGGTAACGGATTTGTCCTATAAGGTCGAATGGCTGGGCAGCGATCTATCGGCGCTGACTAAGGCACCAAAGTCGCTAGCGGACGCGTTGAGCGGGGCTAAGCAGCCTGCGATCATCGTTGGTGGCGGCGCGCTGCGTTATGACGGCGTCCACGGTGCGGCGCTGGCGCTTGCCAAGAAATATGATGTCGTGCGTGCAGACTGGAACGGCTTCAACGTCGTCCATTTCGCCGCCGCGCGGATGGGTGGGCTGATGCTTGGCTATGCGCATGACGGCGGGATCAGGGCACTTGCGGCAAAGACGCCCAAGCTCGCCTTCTTCCTCGGCGCAGATGAGGTCGATTACAAGCTGTTTGCCGACACGTTCAAAGTCTATGTCGGCCACCACGGCGATAACGGCGCGCGCCATGCCGATGTGATCTTGCCGGGCGCTGCCTACACCGAGAAATCGGGAACCTACGTCAACAACGAGGGCCGGGTGCAACGCGGCGACCGCGCGGTCTTCCCGCCCGGAGATGCGCGCGAGGACTGGGCGATTTTCCGCGCGCTTTCCGATGTTGTGGGACATACGCTGCCGTTCGACAGTCTTGATGGATTGCGCGAAGTGATGGCCGTAGCGGTGCCCGGATTGGCACATGAGGGACTCGTTGATTTTGGGTGGAACACACCCCAATTGTCCGCGAAAGTCAGCGGCGCGATTGTCGATTATCCGATCAAGGATTTCTACCTGACCAACGCAATCTGCCGCGCCAGCCCGACGATGCAACGCTGCTCAAGCGAACTCGTCCACGGGGAAGCGTTTCTGGAGGCGGCGGAATGAGCGGCTTTCCTTACCTGCCTGTGATGCGCTCTGCTCCCAAAATTCTGTTTGCTCTAGCAGTAGTCATCTTTCTTACCAGTTTTCTGGGAGAGGGACTAAGCTTGACATTGCCAAACGCTTTCGAACCAGAAGTCGTGACTCGTGAGAAGACCGGGAAACTGTTCGCCGCCATTTCCTATGCTTTTTATAGTGCCTCTTTCCCTCTTTTCGGTGCCGCATTTTTGCATCGGTTGGATCATTTTATGGAGCGTCGGGGATGAACAGGCGGCTTTACCAAGCATCGATGCGCTATGGATCTGTGATCCTGTTCGTCGGTTTTATTTTGACCTTTGTGACGGCGTTCGTATCGATTGGTTTGAGCTATATGCAGACTATGCAATTTTCATCCGAAAACTACCAGCCCGACGAATTCTGGCTGTTATTGCCTGCCTTTGCCATCCGCTCATTTGTCGACGCAATGGTTTATGCGTCTTTATTATTTTTGGGATCGGCTCTTTTGTGTCGTGCTGATTTGTGGTTGGAGTCGGCGGAATGAATTCAACTTTCTTCCTCCGCGTTTCCGCGTCTCCGCGTGAATCCGGCTCCACAATAGTATGTATTTCAACGTCAATTATTTCATTCGCGCGGAGACGCGGAGTCGCGGAGATGGGGACTGTGTCATGACCGCCTTTTTCCAATCGACCGTTCTCGGCACCTATGGTGGCTGGTTTGTGGCGAACCTCATTCTGGCTCTTCTCATCGCGTTGCCGCTGATGCTCGCGGTTGCGATGATCATCTATGCCGAGCGCAAGTTATGGGCGGCGTTTGCGCTGCGGCGTGGGCCTAATGTCGTCGGGCCGTTCGGCGTATTGCAGAGCTTTGCTGACGGCCTCAAAGTCTTCCTTCAGGAAACGATCATCCCGAGCGCGGCGAACCGGGGTCTGTTCCTGATCGCGCCGATCATCACTTTCACCGTTGCGCTGATTGTGTGGGCGGTGATCCCATTTGGTGCGGGGATGATGCTTGCCGATATCAATGTAGGGCTGCTGTATATTCTCGCGGCGTCAAGCCTTGGTGTTTACGGCGTGATCATCGCGGGCTGGGCGTCGAATTCCAAGTATCCGTTTTACTCCGCACTTCGCGCCGCCGCGCAGATGGTCAGCTATGAAGTGAGCATTGGCTTCATCCTGATTTCGGTTGTGCTGTGGTCGGGCAGCTTCAACATGAGCGTGATCGTCGAGATGCAGCGTTCGCATTTGTGGATCACCAATGGTTACGGCTTCAATCCGCTGTTTTTCCCCGTGGCGGTGATGTTTTTCATCTCCTCACTCGCCGAAACAGCGCGCGCGCCGTTTGATCTGACCGAGGCCGAAAGCGAGCTCGTCGCGGGGTATCAGACCGAATATAGCTCGATGGCGTTCGCGCTCTATTGGCTCGGCGAATATGCCAATGTGATTCTGATGTGCACGCTCAACGCGATCCTGTTCTGGGGCGGCTATCTCCCCCCGATCGATTGGGCGCCGCTTTACGTCGTGCCGGGATTTGTCTGGCTGTTCATCAAGTTTTTGGTGTTTTTCTTCCTCTTTGCGTGGGTGAAGGCCACCGTGCCGCGCTACCGCTATGACCAATTGATGCGGCTGGGGTGGAAGGTGTTTCTGCCGATCTCGCTGTTGTGGGTGGTGCTGGTGAGCGGGTATTTGATGCTGACGAGATATGGGGGATGATTGGAACGATCCTATTTTTTGCTTCGTCAGTTGCTCAGGTTGCGACTTTTGATTGTTCGATGGTGACGAGTTCGGTGGGCGGGCAGCCAGTGGGCGGCCAACCTTATCTCATATATGCCAACGGTAAATGGATCCCAGACCGATATGACGAGTTGATCACACTACCCCGTTGGGCTGTCGATGGTGAGGCTTCAATTCGCATTAGCGATGTTGGCCGTCTTCGAGTTGAGAGTCGCGCTCCCCTTCAGACGGTTTTAGAAAACGCTGATGGTATAACCCTATCTTTCGGGTACCCCGGCCATGGGGGTGAAATGAGATTTAGTAGCTGGACGAGCAAATTAGCTAATTGGCGCACAGAGTCGCTTACTCACCATGCTGGCACTGTTATTAGTGATGGCACCTGCAAAATTTTGAAACTCAAAAGGCCATCCCGTTCCTTCATTAGGAAAATGCAATGATCGCCCAACGTATAGAAAATTCCTCCCCGGCACGGGGAGGTGGCATGCTTAGCATGACGGAGGGGCAGTCACTTGCGCACTGTCTGCTGCATCCTGCCCCACCACCACCCTTCGGGCGGTCCCCCTCCCCGTACCGGGGAGGAATTTCGCTGTGAACCAAATCACCCATCTCATCAAAACCTTCACGCTGTGGGAGTTCATCAAAGCCCACGCGCTGACCTTGAAATACTTCTTCAAGGAGAAGGCGACAATCAACTATCCGTTTGAGAAGAACCCGCTGTCGCCGCGCTTTCGCGGTGAACATGCGCTGCGCCGTTATCCCAGTGGCGAGGAGCGCTGCATCGCGTGCACGCTGTGTGAGGCCGTCTGCCCGGCACAGGCGATCACGATTGAGGCGGAACCGCGCGAGGATGGCAGCAGGCGGACGACGCGTTACGACCTGGATATGACGAAGTGCATTTTCTGCGGCTTCTGTGTCGAAGCCTGTCCGGTTGACGCGATCGTCGAGGGGCCGAACTTTGAATATGCAACCGAAACGCGCGAGGAACTGCTGTATGACAAGAGCAAGCTTCTCGACAACGGCGACAAATGGGAACGCGCGATTGCTGCAAACCTTGCCGCCGATGCACCGTACCGATAGAGGGCGCGCTGTGAGAATAACCGCTTCCCCCCTTTGCGCCTTTGCGCCTTTGCGTGAGCTAAATTCCACGCTCGGGGACGCACGGTCGCTGAGTATTTTTTCACGCAAAGGCGCAAAGGGGAATCTTATCATGATACAGATTCTCGCCTTTTATCTGTTCGCGACACTGGTGCTGATGTCGGGCGCGCTGACGATCCTTTCGCGTAATCCTGTGCACAGCGTGTTGTGGCTGATCGTGGCGTTTTTTAACGCGGCCGGGTTGATGCTGATCATCGGCGCGGAGTTTATCGCGATGCTGCTGGTCATCGTTTATGTCGGCGCGGTTGCGGTGCTGTTTCTGTTCGTGGTGATGATGCTCGACATTGATTTTGCTGAAATGCGCAGCGGCTTTGCGCGCTACGGGGTATTTGGCGCGGCGATTGCAGCGTTGCTGGCTGCCGAGCTGATCATTGCTGGCGGTGCGCGGGGTGCGGGCGCGATTGCGCTATCGCAGCGGATGGGGCCGGTGACCGAAGGCGTATCGAATACTGCCGCACTCGGCGCGCTGATCTACACGCGCTATCTGTATATTTTTGAGGCCGCAGGGCTGGTACTGCTCGTCGCGCTGATCGGCGCGGTGGTGCTGACGCACCGTGAACGCGGCGGCACGCTGGCGCAGAATATCAGTGATCAGGTGCGGCGTCGCCCGCAGGATGCGACACGCACCGTCACTGATCAGGCCGTCGGCGCGGGGGTGGAATTGTGATCACGCTTAACCATTATCTCGCGGTCAGTGCGATCCTGTTCGTGATGGGGGTGCTCGGCATTTTCATCAACCGCAAGAATATCATCATCATCCTGATGGCGATTGAATTGATCCTGTTGTCGGTCAATATCAACCTTGTCGCGTTCAGCGCGTTTCTGGGTGATTTGGTCGGGCAGGTATTTGCGATGTTCGTGCTGACCGTTGCGGCGGGCGAGGCGGCGATCGGACTTGCTATTCTGGTTATTTTCTTCCGTGGGCGCGGATCAATTGCGGTTGATGACGTCAACCGGATGAAGGGGTGATGATGTCTGATTGCGTTATTTCGCGCATGACGGGGGTGCAGGCGTGAATAGCATTACCTTGATCGTATTTCTACCGCTGCTCGCTGCGATTGTCGCGGGGCTGGGTAACCGGATGCTCGGTAATACCGTCGCCAAGTGCATCACGACGGGCGCGCTGTTTGCTTCGTGCGCGCTTAGCTGGCCCGTGTTTATCAGTTTTCTCAATGGTTCGGGTGTTGCAGGTGTCGTGCCCGTGTTCGATTTCATCCGCTCGGGCAATATGGACGTCACCTGGGCGCTACGCGTTGATACGCTGACCGCTGTGATGCTCGTTGTCGTGACGAGCGTGTCGAGCCTCGTCCATCTGTATAGCTGGGGTTATATGGCAGACGACGACAGCCAGCCGCGCTTTTTCGCTTATCTCTCACTGTTTACCTTCGCGATGCTGTTGCTCGTCACGTCAGACAGCCTGGTGCAGATGTTCGTCGGCTGGGAAGGTGTGGGGCTTGCATCCTATCTGCTGATCGGTTTCTGGTATCACAAGCCAAGCGCAAATGCCGCCGCGATCAAGGCGTTTGTCGTCAACCGCGTCGGCGATTTTGGCTTTTCGCTCGGAATATTTGGCACATTTCTAGTGTTTGGCACGGTCTCAATCCCCGATATTCTGGCGGCAGCTCCCGGCATGGCGGGCAGCACGATGGGTTTCCTTGGCTACCGTATTGATACGATGACTTTGCTGTGTATCCTGCTGTTCATCGGCGCGTGCGGCAAATCGGCGCAGCTTGGGCTTCACACATGGCTGCCCGACGCGATGGAGGGGCCAACGCCGGTATCCGCGCTCATCCATGCGGCAACGATGGTGACCGCCGGTGTGTTCATGGTGTGCCGCCTTTCTCCGATGTTCGAAGCAAGCCCGACCGCGCTAAGCATCGTGACCTATGTCGGTGCCGCGACCGCGCTGTTTGCGGCAACGGTTGGTACGACCCAGACCGATATCAAGCGGGTGATCGCCTATTCCACCTGTTCGCAGCTTGGCTACATGTTCTTTGCCGCAGGCGTCGGCGCGTATAACGCCGCGATGTTTCACCTGTTTACGCACGCTTTTTTCAAGGCGTTGCTGTTCCTCGGCGCGGGCAGCGTGATCCACGCGATGCATCATGAGCAGGACATGCGCTATTACGGTGCGCTGCGGAAACATATCCCGCTGACCTTTTGGGCGATGATGGCGGGAACGCTGGCAATCACAGGTGTCGGGATCGCAGGACTGTTTGGTTTTGCCGGTTTCTATTCAAAAGATGCGATCATCGAAGCGACCTATGCCAGCGGCACGCCGCACGGTTATTTTGCATTCGGTGTCGCGGTGTTCGCAGCACTTTTGACGAGTTTTTATTCATGGCGGCTGATGTTTTTGACATTTTACGGCGCGCCGCGCTGGTCACAGTCCGAACATATCCAACATGCAGCGCACGACAATCACCACGACGATAACACGCACGCAGCACATACGCATGATGACGGCACGGCGGGTTATCATCCGCATGAAAGCCCCTATTCAATGCTGGTTCCGCTCGGTCTGCTTTCGGTTGGTGCGATGTTTGCGGGATTTGTATTCCACGATCAATTCCTCAGCGCTGAACACGGTGCGGCTTTCTGGAACGCCAGCCTGTCGTTCAATGCGCATCTGATGCACGAGATGCACGGCGTGCCGATGCTTGTGAAACTATCGGCGACGATTGTGATGCTGATCGGCCTCGCGCTAGCCTGGATGGCGTATATCAGAGACACGACAATCCCTTCGCGCTTTACCGCGCAGTTCGGGCCGCTCTACCGCTTCCTGCTCAACAAATGGTATTGGGATGAGCTGTATGACTTGCTGTTCGTGCGGCCCTCGTTTGCGCTGGGCCGGCTATTCTGGAAACGCGGCGATCAGGGCTTGATTGACCGTTTTGGGCCTAATGGCTCGGCCGCGGTCGTGATGCAGGGCAGCCGCCTCGCTGCGAAATTCCAGTCGGGCTATTTGGCAACCTATGCGCTTGTCATGCTGATGGGGCTTGTCGCCGTCGCAACCTGGGCGATGACACGATGAGCGGTTTTCCGATGCTTTCGACGATGATTGCCGTGCCGATGGTGGCAGCGATCCTGTGCTTGTTCGTCACGGCGGAACGCGCGCGGTGGATCGCGCTGGTCGCAACGTTGATCACCTTCATGCTCGGCATCTCGCTCTGGGTTGGCTATCAGTTGGACGGCGCGCAGTGGCAGTTTGCTGAGCGCGTCGCGCTGTTCGGGCGTTTCGAATGGGCGTTAGGGATCGACGGTATCGCGCTGATGCTGATCATGCTGTCGGTGTTCCTGATGCCGATCTGCATCCTTGCCAGTTGGGAAGCGATCACCAAACGCGTGCCCGAATATATGGCGGCGTTCCTGCTGATGGAGGCGCTGATGATCGGCGTCTTTTCGGCGCAAGATCTGTTTCTGTTTTACATTTTCTTTGAGGCGGGTCTCATCCCGATGTACCTGATCATCGGAATATGGGGCGGCGCCGAGCGCATCTACGCCAGCTATAAATTCTTCCTCTATACGCTGCTCGGATCGGTGCTGATGCTGATCGCGATGCTTTGGATGGCACGTGAGGCGGGAACGACCTTCATTCCGACGCTGATGGAATATGATTTCCCTGTTGCCGCGCAGAGATGGTTGTGGCTGGCATTCTTCACAAGCTTTGCAGTGAAAATGCCGATGTGGCCTGTTCACACCTGGTTGCCCGATGCGCACGTTCAGGCGCCAACGGCGGGTTCGGTGATTTTGGCGGGCGTGTTGCTCAAAATGGGCGGCTACGGTTTCATCCGTTTCTCGCTGCCGATGTTTCCTGAAGCGTCGGCGCAGCTTGTGTGGGTGGTATTCGGTCTCTCTATGGTTGCGGTGGTCGTAACGTCGCTAATCGCGCTGGTGCAGCACGACATGAAAAAACTGATTGCCTATTCGTCGGTCGCGCATATGGCGTTTGTAACGATCGGCCTGTTCGCATTTAACCGGCAGGGAATCGAAGGCGCGATGCTCGTCATGCTTAGCCACGGGCTTGTATCGGGCGCGCTTTTCCTGTGCGTGGGCGTGATTTATGACCGGCTGCACACACGCGAGATTGATCGCTACGGCGGGCTTTCGAATAATATGCCGCGATACGCGCTGTTCTTCATGCTGTTTACTATGGCGAGCGTGGGCTTGCCCGGAACGAGCGGCTTTGTCGGCGAATTCTTGTCGCTTGTTGGCGCTTATGAAGCCAATAGCTGGGTTGCCGCAGTGGCAACGACGGGGATCATCCTTGGTGCAGGCTACATGCTTTACCTTTACCGCCGCGTTGCCTTTGGCACATCGCATAACGCCGATGCCGCCGCGATGCCCGATCTGACGCCGCGCGAATATCTGCTGCTTGCCCCGATTGCTGCGGTTGTGCTGTGGATGGGCGTCTACCCCGAAAGTTTCATTGCGCCGATGCGCCGCGACGTTGGGACAGTGCTCGCGCGGATTGCACCGGCAACGCCAGAGGGTGATGCGAAAATCACTATGGGTAAAGCGCCAGCCGCCGCCGCGCACCACGGGGAAGCCCATTGATGACCGCTTACCAAAGCCTTGCGCTCACCGCGCCTGAACTCATTCTCTCGCTCGGTGCGCTCGCGCTGTTGATGGTCGCAGCCTTTGCCGGTGATCGTGCGACACGGCTTGTGACGTGGCTGGCAGTGGCGCTGTTTGGCGTGGCTGCGCTCAGTTTGCTCGGTGTAGCAGGCACTGGCGGCGATGCCTTTGACGGATTGTACCGCGCCGATGCGTTTGGCCGTTTCGCCAAGATTTTGATATATGCGGCTGCCGCCGTATCGCTGATGATCGCGCCGCGCTTTTTTGAACATGAGGATAAGCTACGCGCAGAATATCCTGTGCTGATCCTGCTGTCAGCAGCAGGCATGGGGATGATGGTTTCAGCGACCGATTTCCTGACGCTCTATGTCGGGCTAGAGCTTCAGAGCCTAGCTGCCTACGTGCTTGCCAGCTTCATGCGCAAAGACTTGCGATCGGCCGAAGCGGGTCTCAAATATTTCGTGCTCGGTGCGCTGGCGAGCGGCATCCTGCTTTACGGTATTTCGCTGCTTTACGGCTTTTCGGGTACGACAAGCTTCGCAGGCGTTGCCGCTGTCATGCGCGGCGACATGTCGATTGGCCTGACATTTGGCCTTGTGTTCGTGATATCGGGTCTGGCGTTCAAAATTGCTGCCGTGCCGTTTCATATGTGGACGCCCGACGTCTATGAAGGCGCGCCGACGCCCGTGACAATCTTTTTTGCGTCGGCACCCAAGGTTGCCGCGATGGCGATGCTTGTGCGCGTCGCGGTCAGCGCGATGGGGCCGTCAACAGAGGCATGGCAACAGATTGTAATTTTTACCAGCCTTGCATCAATCCTGCTCGGCGCTTTCGGGGCGATCGGGCAAAGCAATATCAAACGGTTGCTGGCTTACTCATCGATCAATAACGTCGGTTTCGCGCTTGTCGGACTGGCTGCGGGTACCGAGGCGGGTGTGGCGTCTGTGATGTCGTACATGGCGATCTATATTGTGATGACGCTCGGCAGCTTCATCTGTGTGCTGCAAATGCGCGATTTGAACGGCAATCAGATTGAGGCGATCTCAAGCCTCTCGGGGCTATCGCAATCACGTAAAGGCTTGGCAGCAGCGCTCGCGATCTTCATGTTCAGCCTCGCTGGTATTCCGCCGCTATTCGGTTTCTGGGGTAAATTTTTGGTGTTCGACGCCGCCGTTGCAGCAGGCTTTCTCCCGCTCGCCGCCATCGGGATTGCGTCGTCGGTCATCGGCGCATATTATTACCTCAAGATCATCAAGACGATGTACTTCGATGAGCCAGCACCGGTTAATTTCGCGCCCGCCGCAAGCCGCATTGAAAGCGGACTGATCGCGGTCGCAGCGGCGATCCTTCTGGTTGGCTATCTCGCGATCCCAATACTCAGTTCAACGGCGAATGCCGCAGCCAAGGCGCTGTTCTGACACCTGTCATCCGCGCAGTTGCCGCTACAGGCTCTACCAATGCCGATATGATCGCGCTTGCGGCGTCGGGGCTTGGTGAGGGCCATTGGCTCCGTGCCGATCAGCAATCAGGCGGGCGCGGGCGCATGGGGCGCATGTGGCAATCGCCGCCGGGCAACCTTTACGCAAGCACAGTCGTTCGCCTCCGCGTGGGCGATCCGCCGCCTGCAACGCTTGCGCTCATGACCGTGGTTGCGTTAGCCGAAGTTGTTGCTGCCTATGCGCCGTCGGCTGAACTCATGATCAAATGGCCAAACGATGTGTTGATTGGTGGGGCCAAGCTTGGCGGCATATTGCTTGAACGTAGCGGCGACTGCGTCATTGTAGGTATCGGGGCCAATCTGGCACATCATCCTGCTGGGCTAGACCGCGCGGTGACAAGCCTTGGCGCGCACGGTGCAGTGCCCGATGCTGCTGTCTTTTGTGAGGATTTGGCGGGGTCTTTTGCGCGCTGGCTTGATCAGTGGCGCGGTGTCGGGCTGGCCCCGGTGCGCAAGGCTTGGCTTGACCTGGCGCATCCGTTAGGCACCGCGCTGATTGCGAACTTGTCCGACGGCGTGTCGCATGCAGGTCTGTTTGACGGCTTGACCGATGACGGCGCGTTGCGGTTGCGCTTGGCGGATGGCCGCGTTCATGTCATTCACGCCGCCGACGTTTTTTTGTTGTAAGGGGGGATCATGCTGCTCGCGATTGATGCCGGAAATACCAATGTCGTTTTTGCTTTGCTTGACGGGCGCGAAATCAAAGCGCGGTGGCGAATTGCGACCGATGCGCGGCGGACGGCGGACGAATACGCCGTGTGGCTATCGCAGCTTCTGACGCTGACGGGCTACACGATCGCCGACATTGAGGCCGTGATCATTGCCACCGTCGTTCCGCGCGCGCTCCACAATCTCAGCGTACTCGCGACCAAATATTTCAAGACCGAGCCGCTGATCGCGGGTCGCGCGCCCGTTGAATGGGGGATCGACCTTGATGTTTCCGAACCGCAGAGCGTTGGCGCAGACCGCGCGGTCAATTGCATCGCGGCACATGCCAATCACGCAGGCCACCTGATCATTATCGATTTCGGCACAGCGACAACATTCGACTGGGTATCGCCGACAGGTTCTTACAAGGGCGGGATCATCGCACCGGGGATCAACCTGTCGCTCGACGCGCTGGTGAATGCGACGGCGAAGTTGCCACGGATTGCAATTGAGGCGCCCGAAACGGCGACCGTGATGGGGCGGACAACCGAAAGCCAGATGCTCATTGGCGTTTACTGGGGTTATATCGCTTTGATCGAAGGGCTCGTCGCGCGGATGAAGGCGGAAATAGGCGCACCGGCCACGGTCATAGCGACCGGCGGTCTCGCCACGATATTTGAAACGCACAGCAATATTTTTGATGCGCTAGACCCCGATTTGACGATTCACGGCCTTGCCATCATGTACGAACGCGTGAAGGGCTAACGCGAATGCGGGCCACCGCAAATTTTGAAGACTGGACAGTATTTTAGTGACAATTCCCGGCAATGAACTGCTTTTTCTCGCGCTTGGTGGATCTGATGAAATTGGCATGAACGTCAATCTCTACGGCTGCCAGGGCAAATGGATCATGGTCGATCTCGGCATGACCTTTTCGGGCGGCGAATATCCCGGCGTTGATCTTGTTCTGCCCGATCTTGAATTCATAGAGACGCATAAAAAGAATTTGCTCGGCATTGTCCTGACGCACGGGCATGAAGACCATATCGGCGCGATCCCCTATCTCGCGGCTGACCTTGGCGTCCCGCTTTATGCAACGCCGTTTACCGCAACGCTGATCCGCGGCAAGCTTGAAGAAGAAGGCATTTCGGATCAGGTCGAACTCAACGTAATCCCGCAAGGCGGCAGTTTTGATCTTGGGCCGTTCGGTCTGCGCTACATCACTTTGGCGCATTCGATTCCCGATATGAACGCGGTAGTGATCGATACGCCTTACGGCCGCGTGTTCCATACGGGCGACTGGAAACTTGACGACGCGCCGGTGATCGGCGACGCGCTTGACCCCGCGACGCTCACCAAGATCGGCGATGAAGGCGTGCTCGCGCTTGTTTGCGATTCGACCAACGCGTTTAACGCCGAAGAATCGGGAACCGAAGGCAGCGTGCGGGCTGATCTCGAACGTGAGGTGAAGGCTGCCAAGGGACGCGTGCTGATTACCAGCTTTGCTTCAAACGCAGCGCGGCTCCAGACGCTTTATGACGTGGCAAAGGCAAGCAAGCGTCAGCTTTGTGTGGCGGGGCGGTCGCTTGACCGGATCGTACGCGCCGCACAGGCGAACGGAATGCTCAAAGGCTTTCCAGCAGCAATGGATTTCGATTCAGCGATGCGCCTGCCGCGAAATCAGCTTATGATCGTTGCAACAGGCGGGCAGGGTGAAGCGCGCGCTGCGCTTGGCCGGATCGCGATGGATAACCACCAGCTCAAGCTCGACGAGGGCGACACGGTCATTTTCTCATCAAAACAGATACCGGGCAATGAAAAGGCAATCGGGGCGATCCAGAATGCGTTGGCTCGCAAAGAGGTGGTCATGATCACCGAAAAACAGGCGCATGTCCATGTTTCGGGCCATCCTGGCCGACCCGAACTCAAGACAATGTATGAATGGATCCGTCCAAAGCACTTGATCCCGGTTCACGGCGAACGCCGCCATATGGCAGAGCAGGCGCGATTTGGCCGCGCGTGCGGTGTGCCCAATGCGCTCGTCCAGTCAAACGGCGATGTCGTGCGACTTGCGCCGGGCAAGCCCAAGATCGTCGGGCGCGAACGAACCGGGCGGCTGGTGCTTGACGGTGATGTGATCCTGCCCGCCGACGGCAGCACGATCAACGAGCGGCGGCGGATTGCGGCGAACGGAGTCATCTCGGTTGCGGTTGCCGTCACGCGCGGCGGCGCACTTGCGGCCGACCCTGAAATCCGGCTGCAAGGGATACCTGTTGAGGAAGACCGCGACGAATTCGTGCGTGAAGCCGAAGACGCGGTCGTCAAGGCGGTCAAAGCGGGCGCAGCCAATGATGACAAGCTGCGCGAATCGCTCCGCCTTGCGGTACGCCGCTGTGCGTCATCGTGGACGGGCAAGAAACCCGTCGTCGATGTCATGTTGCTGAGGACGGCCTGACCGCGATGCAATGGACGTCAGCGCTCGCTATCTATTTATTGTTCTGGGTGCTGTCGGCGTTTCTTATCATGCCGTTCGGCGTTCAAACCGCCGATGAGATGGGGCATGATAAAGTGGCTGGACAGTCCGAAAGTGCGCCCGCCAATTTCAACCCGGGCCGCATCCTTATCCGCACGACAATGTTGTCGGTCGTCTTGTTCGGGCTTTTCTATCTGAATTATGTGAATGACTGGATCAGCGCCGACCTGCTTGATCTCACCGCGCGCAAACAGTGATCAATGGCGCAGACGTTCAATTGCTTGGGCGAGCGCGACGTAGAGTTTGCCCGTGTCCGATGAGAGCAATGTCACGCTGAGCGGGGTACCATCGCGCGTGGCGAGGATATTACGCAGCATCGCTTCAAAGTCATGGATGTAACGATTGACCTGTTCGCGGAACTCGGGTTCGGCATCATAGTGGCGGCCGATCTCACGCACTTCGCCTGCGTCAAGCAGCTTGACCGCGCGGCGCGTAAACACCCCGCGATCACCGCGCAGATAGGCCGCCCATGCGATGTCGGTAACTTCATTCGACAAAATCTTGGTCACATCAATCGCAGTTGAATTGAGCGATTCGACGAGCAGCGCGACGCGGCGGGCAAAGTTCGCCTGATCGCTGCTTTCAATGTCCTGCTTTGCCTCGGTGATACGGCTTTCAAGCGCCGCGCTGGTGTCGGCTATCGTGAGCATCTGACGCATCAATCGGTCAGTGGCTTTCTGTGCCGAAGACACGGCGTCTTCAGAGGTTTGCGCAATTGCCGCAAGTTGCGTTTCAACTTGATCGGTCAGCGCTGTGAGAAGCGCTTCACGGCTCTTTTCACCGAGCGACTTTGCCGATTGGTCGATGATGTCAGCAAATGCGTTCCTTACGTGAAGGCTCGCTTGTGATGCTGTTTCGCGCACGCGCACGAGCGATTCGACAAGCTGCGGCGCGGTTGCGTCGGTTAACTGTTTTGCATCAGCCGCAGCGACGGCGATGCTCGTCGCGAGTTCTTCGGCACCTTGCCGCGCTTGCGTCAACTGTTCGAGCGTGAGCGCGGCGACATTTTCAAGCGCGACGCGCTGACGGTTGACGACAGTTTCAGATTCGCTGAGTTGAGACAGCGCAGTTTGCGCGTGAGTGGCAAGTTGCGAAACGATCGGAGTGGCGGCGTGTGCGGTTTCGATGCTGCTGCGCGCCTGCGCTTCGAGCTTGGCATAGGCGGCGGGCAACGTCTGATCGATTTCATTGCTGACCCCGTTGAGCGCGGTCATCAGCGATTCAACCTTGTCAACGAGCGCGTTCGCCGTGTCGCCGCCGCCGCTCAGCGCGTTTGACAGGTCGTCTGCGTGATTGCGGAGCGCGCCGATTGCGGTGCCAAGTCGTTCGGTGCGCTCAATCCCACTAGCATCAAATGCCGAAAAGCGTGTTTCGATCGCACCAAGGTCTTCGCTCATCCGCGCCATCAATCGCTCGCTCGCCGCGTCCTGTGCCGCAAAAGTGAGCGCGACCTTGTCAACTTGTTCCGAAATCAGCGTGATCCGCTGAGCGATCGCCTCGGTTGATTCCGCGCCAGTCTTCGACATTGCCGCCTGATTTTGTTCAACCATGGCAAGCATAGCGGCGCCTTGCGCTTCCATGCCTTGCCGTGCCGTCTGAAGCGCCTCTGCGGCGCGCTCAAGCGCCTCATCAACGGCACCGGTCATCTGACCAGCAGCTTGCTCCAAACGTGCGCCTGCGACCTCGCTGACGCCCTCCATGCGTGACAGGTGAGCCGCAAGCTTTTGTGCAGCGTTGCCCGCGATTTCATCGGCTTCACGTCCGCGCACCGTCAGCAGCGACAATTGCGCGTCAAGTGCGCCTGCCTTTTCATGCGCGGTCAGCCCGGCCTCTTGAAGTGCGGCAACCATCTGGCGTGTCTGAACTTGCGCCTTGGGCAGATTGGCAAGCAGAACCGCCAAATCACCGCGTGCCGCTGCCGCTGCGCCTTTGAGGATTTGCATGTTCTGCGCGATCGTTTCGATTTCTGCCTGTATCGTCTCGGTGGTCAGTTTGAGCCGTTCGGATGCCCCCTCACCGACGCGCGACAACAGGTCGCTCTGTTCGGCCATCGCGACGCGGTTGGTGTCGAGCCGACCCGCGATTGTCCGCAGTGTCGCTTCCAGCCGTTCTTCCTCGCTGCGAAGCGCGCTTGCGGTATCGAGAAAGCGACGTTGTTCGCCTTGGCCCGAGCGGTTGATGGCAATGCCCAATATCGCCAGAAGCACAAGCGGGCCAGCCGCTGAAGCTATGAATTCCACGACGGTCGTCGCGGACACAGTCGCCGTACCAGAAGCCAAAAAGCGTGAGAATGCCAGTGCGCCAACCCAGCCAAACGCTATTGAAATCGCAAGACCACTCGCCATTCGGCGACCCCATTGCGACGTCGCTAAAGCACCCGCACTTTCGCTATCATCTTGATCATACGCAATCGGCGATACGTCAGGTGCTTCGACCTGATCGTGAGCCGCGTCCCGGTCGCGCCAAAGGCCGACTACAGAATTTCCCCCAGACATAGACTATGCTTAACATGAAAATCGCAAATGCAAAACTTTGTTGAAACACTTCGTTAAGGATACCCTCATAAGTTGGTCACATGGCTTATGATTTTGGTGCTCTGGATGCTTCGGTATCCGCCGCTGTTGGCGATGATGAAAAGCTTGCACGCGAAATCCGTGCCGCGTTTATTGAGGGCGCGCGTTCGCATGTCGATTTGCTGTCGCGCGCGCGCTGCGACGCCAATTGGCGCGTGTCTGGCCATAGGTTAAAGGGGCTTGCGGCCAGCTTTGGCGCAACCGGTTTGATGCAAGCAGCCGGATTTGCCCTCGAATCCGCCCCGGGTGATCCCTACGCCCTTCGCAAGGTTCAGCGGGCGCTTGCCGCAATTGACGGCTGAGCCGGTGTGAAACGCTTTTCAAAAGCGTAGCAACGCCCTATCAACCCGTTTGAACACGGGGTTAGGGAAATCATTTGCCGTTGGCAGCGCTTATCATCGCGGGAGGGGAGACTGCGCCGGGCGCGGCCCCGTCGTTGCTGCCTGTCGTGGGACAAACATTGATCGAATATCAGGTGCGGACGGCACGGGCGAGCGGCGCGCGCCATATCGTTGTGCTTGTCGATCAGATGCCAGCCGGGCTCGTTGCCGCATTCGATCGGTTGCGCGGCGACGGGATCGATCTTGATGTCGCACGGGATATCCGCGATGCGGCTGACCGGATTCATCCTGACGAACAGATTTTGCTCGTCATGCCCGCGATTTTCACAAGCCGTCTTGTGATGGAGACTTTGGCTCAGCAATCGAGCGTTGCGCTGCTGTGCGCCTCTGAAAATTCAAGTGATGCCGCGTTTGAACGGATCGATGCACGTGACCGCTGGTCTGGTCTGGCGCTGCTCAATGGCAAGCTGCTGCGTGAAACCGTTGCGATGCTTGGTGACTGGTCTGTGGGATCAACATTGCTGCGGCGGATGCTTCAATCGGGTGCGGAGCGCCGCTATCTGGGAAGCGATGATTTCCTTGAAATCGTCGATACGTCAGGTCAGGCGCAAGCGGCGTCGGCGACATTGTTGAAACGGGTCATGCCAACAGCCGCGATGGGATCAGACCAGCGTGTGATCGCCGCGCTTGCACGGCCGTGCGCGCGGCCTTTGCTCGAACAGCGTGTTCCGATTGATCTTCTCGTTGCGCTGCCGTTTGTCTGTTTGGGCGCGGCGCTCATTGTCGCAGCGCTTGGCTGGTTCCTGACGTCGTTTGTATTGTTTCTCATCGCCATTATTGCGGCGGGCATCGCGACGCTCGGAACGCATGTCGCGTCAATTGAATCAAAACCATTGCTCCGCTTCGCCGAAACGCGTTTGCTTTGCTATGCGCTGCTACTCTTGAATCTGGCATGGTATATTGGGGGCACATGGACGGCGCTTATCCTTGCTACATGGTCGGTTTCGCAGCTTTTGCTCGGTGCGCCGACGGTCGACGACGTCTGGCGTTCGACCCCTGAACGCGGCGCGGTCATCATGTGTGTTGCGCTGATCGCTGGTTACCCGATCCTTGGCCTAGGCCTGCTCGTCATTCACGGTTTGATGGGGCAGATTGCACACCGTTATTTCGCATCCAAAAATTTAGCGCGTCCTTAACCATGACACGCCTAAGCTCTGCCAATGAAAATGAGCCGTATGAAATCCGTCGCCCGGTGAGCGTCTCTGCACGGCCTTTTGTCGTGACTGGATCGGTTGACGCCAGCGGACAATTGGTTGCAGCCGATGCGCGGTTACTCGCGCTCAATCGGCAAGCGGGCGGCGATGACAATGGGCCGATTGCGATTCCGCAACTGGCCACGCTGACGCGCATGGCGCGTACTTTGGGCGTGACGATTTCGCGTGCAATCATTGTTGCCGACGGTGACATCGACCGAGAACTCATCGTCAACGCGTCACCTTCTGGCGCGTTGATCAATCTCTTGATTTCAGGTTGGCAGGTGCGAGAGGCACCCATGCCGTCGGCCGCAATGCAGGCTGATCGTGCGCACTATTACACCCAATTTGAAACCGACGGCTTATGGACCTGTGATGCGCGACTGCGGCTGTCACATGTCCCGGTCGCTCTGGTTGCGCTTTGCGGGGTAAAGCGTGGCACGGCGACAGATTTAGAGATGACCAAGCTCTTTCACCTTGTTGAAAATGACGATGGAAGTTTGCCACTGTTGACGGGCTGCGCGAGCCGTGTGGCGTTTGCGGGTCAGATGGCTGACCTGCGCGATGCGCCTACGATTGGCCTGAGGTTGCACGGTTTGCCTCTATTCGCAGAGACCGGCGAGTTTGAAGGCTTTTCAGGAGGGTTTGCTTTTATCAATCGCGCGCATTCGCTGCCGACGATTGCGTCGCTGATCGATCAACATGTCGAAAACGACGATGCCGGTAACGCCGTCGAGCAAGCGTTGCGCCGCCCGGTTGTACAAATTATTGCTCAGGCTGATCAGCTTGCATCGCGACAATCGGGGCCGCTGCGCGCTGAATACACCACTTATGCCCACGACATTTCGGCGGCTGGTCGCCATCTGCTCGGGCTGATTGACGATATCTCCGATCTTCAGACGGTCGAGCATCCCGCATTTCGCACGGTCGAGGATCGCATCGATCTGGCTGACATTGCACGTCGTTCGGCCAGTTTGCTGCGCGTGCGCGCGTCTGACCGAAACGTGCGGATCGATGCGCCATCGCTAGACGAGGTCATCATGGCCACGGGCGATTTTCGCCGTGTTTTGCAGATTATCGTCAATTTGCTGAGCAACGCCGTTCGCTATTCGCCGCCCGGATCAAGTGTGTGGATCAGAAGCGAAATCGAGGGTGATCTCGCCGCGATCATTGTCGCTGATCAGGGCAAAGGCATCGCGCCTGAGGATCAGCTGCGCGTGTTCGATAAATTCGAACGTGTCGACACGACCGAGCCCGGCGGAACAGGTCTAGGGCTTTACATTTCACGCAAGCTCGCGCGCGCGATGAACGGTGATATCAACGTCGATAGCGCACCGGGGCAGGGCAGCCGTTTCGTCCTGACACTGCCCGCCGCGCTCTAGCGATTGTTTACCGAAACATAGTCACGCTGCGTGGCGCCAATGTAAAGCTGGCGCGGACGACCGATCTTCTGTTCTGGATCCGAAATCATTTCATTCCATTGTGCAACCCAGCCGACCGTCCGCGCCAGCGCAAAGAGCGCGGTAAACATCGTCGTCGGGAAACCGATCGCCGAAAGGATAACACCCGAATAAAAATCAACGTTGGGAAACAGTTTCTTTTCGATGAAATAGGGATCGCTCAACGCCATTTCTTCAAGCTGCAACGCAACCTCAAAGATCGGATCGGTTACGTTGAGTTCCTTCAATATTTCGCGCACGGTCTGCTGCATCACAGTCGCGCGGGGGTCATAATTTTTGTAAACGCGGTGTCCAAAGCCCATCAGCCGAAACGGATCATCCTTATTTTTCGCGCGCGCGATATATTCGGGGATCCGGTCTGGCGTGCCGATTTCGCGCAGCATGTTGAGTGCGGCTTCGTTCGCGCCGCCGTGGGCCGGCCCCCACAGGCAGGCAATCCCCGCCGCGATGCAGGCAAACGGGTTTGCCCCCGATGATCCCGCCAAACGCACGGTTGATGTCGACGCATTCTGTTCATGATCAGCGTGGAGGATGAATATCCGGTCCATCACCTTTTCGACGATCGGATTAACCTCATAATTTTCGGCGGGCACACCAAATGTCATCCGCAAGAAATTGCCCGAATAGCTCAGGTCATTCTTGGGATAGACGAAAGGCTGGCCGATCGAATATTTATAAGCCGCCGCCGCAATCGTCGGCATCTTTGCGATCAGGCGGTGCGATGCAACCATACGCTGATGCGGGTCGGTAATATCGGTCGAATCGTGATAAAATGCCGAAAGCGCGCCGACAACGCCGCACATGATCGCCATCGGATGCGCATCGCGGCGGAAACCACGGTAAAACTGCATCAATTGTTCATGCAGCATCGTGTGGCGTGTGATCGTGTTTTTGAAGCCGGTCAGCGTATTGCTATCGGGTAGCTCGCCGTTGAGCAGCAGATAGGCGACTTCCATGAAGCTTGATTGTTCGGTCAGTTGGCCAATCGGGTAGCCGCGGTGGAGGAGGACGCCCTCGTCACCGTCAATATAGGTGATCGCCGATTCGCAGCTGGCGGTTGAAGTAAAACCGGGATCATAAGTGAAAGCACCCGTCTGCGCATAAAGCTTGCGGATGTCGACGACATCGGGCCCGACGCTGCCCTTGAGTACATTCAATTCGAGACTTTTGTCGTAAATTCCGAACTTTGCCAAAACGTCGCTCATAAAATGTCCTTCCCCTGAGCTGCGCCGCCTAATGAGGCGACAGCGTCAATCGCATCACATATCCGCCCCAGAGACTCCTCTTTGCCGAGAAGCATCAGAACGTCGAAAATACCCGGCGAAGTCGTACGACCAGTCAGTGCAGCGCGCAATGGCTGAGCGACCTTGCCAAGTCCCAATCCAGCATCATCCGCAACCCGACGCACCGCAGTCTCAAGCGCAGTTTCGTCCCACACAGTACAAGCGGCGAGCGCCGCATGGACAGAGTCGAGCAGCGTTGCCGATCCGCCTTGTAGCAGAGTTTGTGCCGCTTCGTCGAGAGCAAGCGGGCGCGCACCGAATAGAAAAAGCGCAGCATCGGCTAACTGGAGCGTCGATTTGGCGCGCGCCTTCAGGAACGGCATGGCCGAAGTCAGCAACGCACGCGCAGTGCCCGCAAGTGCAACGCCCGTTGACGCGCCAATCAGGGGTGCCACGATCGCAGCAAGCCGCGTATCGTCGGCATCGCGCAGATAATGGCCATTGATATTTTCGAGCTTTTTGAAGTCCATCCGCGCAGGGGCTCTGCCAACATGCTCGATTTCAAACCATTCGACCGCCTGTTCACGGCTGAAAATCTCATCGTCGCCGTGGCCCCAGCCAAGACGTGTGAGATAGTTGGTCAACGCTTCGGGCAGATAGCCGAATTCATCGCGGTACGCTTCAACACCCAACGCGCCGTGGCGTTTTGAAAGCTTTGCGCCGTCAGGGCCGTGGATCAGCGGCACATGTGCATAGACCGGCTCACGCCAGCCCATCGCGCGAATAAGCGCGAGTTGCCGGAACGCGTTGTTGAGATGATCGTCGCCGCGGATCAGGTGCGTAACGCCCATATCCTGATCATCAACGATCACCGAGAGCATGTAGGTCGGCGAACCATCCGAACGGAGCAGCACGAAATCATCAAGCTCGGCGTTGTTGACTGTGACCGAGCCCTGCACCCGATCTGCGATTGTGACCGAACCAGTTTGCGGCGCCTTGAACCGGATGACGAACGGCGAGCCAGGAGGCGCATCAGCAGCGTCGCGGTCACGCCAGCGGCCATCATAGCGCAGCGGCAGTTTCTTTTCGCGCTGTTCGGCGCGCATCGTTTCTAGCTCTTCGGGCGTCGCGTAGCAGCGATAGGCATGGCCGTTTTGAAGCAATTGATGCGCGACCTCGGCATGGCGCGTTGCTCCCTCAGACTGATAAACCACGTCGCCGTCCCAATCGAGATCGAGCCAGCGTAGCCCGCTCAAGATCGCATCCTTGGCTTCCTGCGTTGACCGCGCGACATCGGTATCTTCGATCCGCAACAGAAATTTTCCGCCGCAATGCCGCGCATAGAGCCAGTTGAATATCGCCGTGCGCGCGCCGCCAATGTGGAGGAAGCCCGTCGGTGAGGGGGCAAATCGTGTGACAACCATGCTATCTTCTTTGCTTGCGTCCACGACGAAACTCTCCAAACTGCGAACATGCCAAATGCGACAACAAGCGCGGCCCCTAGCATGACGTTTGCAAGGCTCCAAACCGCAGTGCCGCCATTTTTTGCGCGGGTCGGCAACGGCGTCGAGCTTTGGCTTGAACGTGAGCATGATCAGATGGCGTTGTGGCTGCCTGCACTGTTTGGCACCGGGATTGCGGCGTGGTTCGTCCTGCCCAACGCACTGGGCTGGTGGGGGGTGATTTTGCTCGGTTGTGCAATCGCTGCGATTGGGCTGGTTACAGGTCGCAAGCGGCGGATATCGCGGCTGCTGCGGTGGGCTGGCCTGTGCATTGCGGCGGGATGCGCACTGATTTGGTGGCGCGCGGAAAGCGTTGCTGCGCTTGTGCTTGATCGACCGCAAATTGTGCAACTGAGCGGGACAATCACGCGTGTTGACGCACAGATATCCAAGCAGCAATCACGCCTTTGGATCAAGACCGAGACGGCCACGCTGCCGCCGCTCATGCGCGTTACTGTAAAGGATGAAAATGCGTTCGCCGGGATGGTGGCGGGTACCCGCATCGGCCTGCGTGCGCGTCTTGTTCCGCCGTCGCCAGCGGCTGTACCCGGAGGATATGACTTTTCGCGCAGTGCGTGGTTTTTGGGGCTCGGCGCAACGGGCAGCGCCTTGGACAAAGTTGTTCGGATTGGCACTGCACCGCTTGTCCAGAAGGGGCTGCGTGAACGGCTGTCATCGCATGTTCGCGGGCAATTGAGCGGCAGCGCGGGCGGCATCGCTGCGGCGTTCGCCTCGGGTGATCGCGGGGGAATTTCCGCAGAGGATGAGGAGGCGATGCGCGCAAGCGGGCTGACGCATCTGCTCTCGATTAGCGGCCTGCACATTACTGCTGTCGTCGCGGCGACCATTTTTGCCGTATTGCGACTGCTCGCTCTGAGCCCTGCTTTGGCGCTGCGCCTGCCACTGCCGATCATCGCAGCGGGTGTCGGCGCGCTGGCGGGCGTCGGCTATACGCTGTTGACGGGCGCTGAAGTCCCGACGATCCGGTCGTGCGTCGCTGCGCTTCTGGTGCTTGGTGGTATGGTGTTGGGTCGCGAAGCCATCACGCTGCGGCTGGTCGCGACGGGCGCGATCATCGTTCTGTTGCTCTGGCCCGAATCGCTTGTCGGGCCGAGCTTTCAACTGAGCTTTGCAGCGATCACGGTCATCGTCGCGCTCCACGAACATCCCGTGGTTCAGCAGATGACGCTCCGCCGCGATGAAGCGAAATTGCGCGCATGGGGCAGGGCAATCGGATCGTTACTGTTGACGGGGCTGGCAGTTGAAGTCGCGCTGGCACCGATTGCGCTGTTTCATTTTCACAAATCAGGCGTTTACGGCGCACTCGCCAATGTGATTGCAATTCCGTTGACGACCTTTGTCACGATGCCGCTTGAGGCGCTTGCGCTGGCGTTTGATCTCATCGGCCTGGGTGCGCCATTCTGGTGGCTGACGGGGCTGTCGCTCGACCTCCTGCTCTGGCTGGCGCGAACGACGGCTGCATTGCCCGGCGCAGTCGCTGTCATCCCCGAAATTCCCGTCGCGGCATTCGCATTGCTTATCGGTGGCGGGCTTTGGCTGATGCTGTGGAAAGCGCCCATCCGCTACGCTGGCCTTGGTCCGATCGTCATCGCGGCGCTTTGGGCGGTGTTGTTACCCGCGCCAGATATGCTCATTACCGGCGATGGCATGCACCTGCTCGCACGCACCGATGCAGGGCAGTACGCATTGCTACGTCCGCGCACGGGTGATTATATCCGCGATGTGCTGTCCGAACGATCGGGTGCACGCGATCCGCTTGCCGATCTAGACTCCGTCAAAGGTGCACAGTGCAGCAGCGATCTGTGCGTGATGGCGCTGACTCGAGGCGGCAAAATATGGCGGATTGCCGCCACGCGCAGCAATTATCTGCTACCCTGGAAGCCGTTCATCGCGACGTGCCAATCGGTCGATATCTTCGTCAGTAGCCGCCGATTGCCACCACAATGCCGCGCACGCTGGATCACCGCAGACCGACTATTCCTCAAAGAAACAGGCGGCCTCGCAATCAATCTTAACAATGGGAAAGCGGATCAAGTGATCAATCCGCATGACGACCATCCATGGCGGCGTCACCCAATTTCAAAGAGCAACCGCGAAGCGCGGTGACGCGGTATCAATAGCGACGGAGCAAGCCCGCAAGCTTACCCTGAACGCGCACTTGTCCGGGGTTATAGCGTTGTGGTTCGTAAGCGCGGTTGGCAGGGTCGAGCCGCACCATTGATCCCTCGCGGCGGAAATATTTGAGCGTCGCATCATTATCATCGACGAGCGCAACGACGATTTCGCCCTCACGCGCCGAGTCGGCTTTCCTGATCAGCGCATAATCGCCATCGAGAATGCCCGCTTCGACCATCGAGTCGCCCGATACTTCGAGTGCGAAATGTTCACCCGCGCCGAGCAGTGCCGCCGGAACCGCCAGCATATTCTGACCCTCAATCGCTTCGATCGGCGCACCGGCCGCGATCCGGCCATGCATCGGAATTTCAAGGACATCGTTGGCAGGAAGCGACGAGCGCGGGCGCGGCGCGAGATTGACGAGGTTCGAAGTCGGCACCAGCTTTCGCTCAGCGCCGCGTTCGGGCATCCGGATCACTTCAAGCGCACGGGCACGGTTGGGCAGACGGCGGATAAACTCGCGTTCTTCAAGCGCCGACACCAAGCGGTGGACACCAGATTTTGACTTGAGCGCGAGCGCGTCCTTCATTTCCTCAAACGAGGGCGATACTCCCGTTTCGGCAAGCCGGTCGTGGATGAAGCAAATCAGCTCATGTTGTTTGCGCGTCAGCATTTCAAAACCCTTCCTAGAACGAATTTCGAACGCTTAAGCAACAATTCAGAACATGTCAAGCGATTGTTATTATGTTCACGGTATCGGCTATGTTTGCGCTTGGCGAGCCGGCTGGCCTGACGATCAAGCACGTCGCCGCCGCGAGTGCGCCAAGCATCGCGCTGTCATTCTGGCCAATCGGGCGGACGCGCCCGTCGATCATCCGTGCGCGAATATGATCGGTGCGCGCACCCACGGCGGGAAGCGGCGCGCCAAGGATCGCCTGCGTCTGGATCGGGCGGGGGTTCGGATCGCCCGACAGCTTTGCGACAAGCGGCCCAAGCAGCAGCAGCGCGGTTACAAACGCTGATACCGGGTTTCCGGGCAGGCCGAGTACGATTGATCCGCGCAGTGTTCCCGCCATGACGGGCTTTCCGGGCCGCATCGCTATTTTCCAGAACGCAATGTCGGCACCTGTCGCGATGAGTGCGGGGCGAACCAGGTCGTGATCGCCCACCGACGCGCCGCCGATCGTGACGATGACGTCTGCGCCCGACGCGGCGTTGATGGCTGCGATGGTCGCGTCGAGTTGGTCGGGGATCAACCCGAGATCGTGGATGGTCGCCCCCATTCTGCGCATCATCGCCGCGATCATTACCCCGTTCGAGGCTGGAATATGATCATCGTCGTTCGGCGCGCCGGGGGGGACGAGTTCGTCGCCGGTCGAAAGGATTGCGACCTTGACCGCCCGCCTAACCGCGAGTGTGCCATAGCCCGCCATTGCAGCAAGCGCGATGCTGCGCGGATCGAGCCGCGCGCCCGCAGTGAGCAAAACATCGCCCGATGAAAAGTCTGATCCGGCCTTGCGGATATGCGCACCGGCGGTCGGCGCGATGCCGGATGCAAGGCGGATCGAGTCGCCATCGCGCACGGTGTTTTCCTGCATGCATACGCTGTCGCAACCAACCGGCACGACCGCACCGGTAAAAATGCGGACTGCCTCACCGTGCCCTAGCGTGCCAGGAAATTGCTTTCCGGCAAGCGATTCGCCGATCACCCGCCATTTGTCGGTGCCGTCCAAAGCCACCGCATAGCCGTCCATCGCTGAGAGATTGCGGGCAGGCTGCGTCCGTTTGGCGATCAAGTCCTCGGCGATCCAGCGCCCGTCGGCTACGTCAAGTGTGACATGTTCGCAAGCAACCGGCACTGCCAACGCCAGCAACTGTTCCTGCGCAGCGTCTAGGCTGATCATAGCTCACGCTGCCAATCGCCCGATTTCCCCCCAGTCTTGCGGAGCAGACGGACGTTGCCGATGATCATCGCCTTGTCGATGGCCTTGGCCATGTCGTAAATCGTGAGCAGCGCGACGGTGACCGCAGTGAGCGATTCCATCTCGACGCCGGTTTGACCGCTTGAGGTGGCGGTCACTTCAACGTCGATAGCCGTTTCCCCGATTGCGAATTCGACTGTGACGGCGCTGAGCGTAACGGGATGGCACAGCGGGATGAGCGCGCTCGTCTGCTTTGCGGCCATGATCGCGGCAATCCGCGCGACGGCGATCACATCGCCCTTGGTCGCGCTACCATCACGGACGGCATCGATTGCCGCGTGTGACATGCTGATTGATCCGCCTGCGATTGCAACGCGCACTGTAACCGCCTTTGCCGATACATCGACCATGTGCGCCGCACCGCGTTCGTCAAGGTGGGTCAGCTTGGTCATGCGCCGGTCAGCAGCCGCCGCGTCGCGCGTTCGACGTCATCACAGCGCATCAGGCTTTCACCAACAAGAAAACAGCGCACCCCGCGCGCCGCCATTGCCAAAAGATCGGCGTGCGCACCCAATCCGCTTTCCGCAACGAAGGTGCATCCCGGCGGCGCGTGGTCGATCAACTCATAAGTGCGCGCGAAATCGACGCTGAAATCCTTGAGGTTGCGGTTGTTGACGCCGATTAACCGCGATTTGAGTCGCAGCGCACGGTCAAGCTCGGCGCGGTCATGCGTTTCAACCAGAACATCCATGCCCAAAGCAATTGCGGCGTCTTCGATTTCAACCATCTGCCTGTCATCAAGTGCAGCAACGATGATCAGGATCGCATCCGCGCCGATGCTGCGCGCCTCATGCACCTGCCACGGATCGACCATGAAATCTTTGCGCAGGACTGGGATGGAACAGGCTGCGCGCGCCGCGATCAGATAATCCTCATGCCCCTGAAAATAGGGCGCGTCGGTCAAAACCGAAAGGCACGCGGCACCACCCGCCTGATAGGCGGCGGCATGTGCGGCGGGATCAAAGTCGGCGCGAATCAGGCCTTTCGACGGGCTGGCTTTTTTCACCTCGGCAATCAGGCCAAATCCGTGTGTGGCTTTCGCGTCGAGCGCTGTACGAAACCCGCGTGGTGGTGTTTGCGCTGCGGCGAGACGATCAAGATCGCCAATCGACGCTCGCGTTTTGCGGCGCGCGACTTCGGCGGCGGTTGTTGCGCAGATTTCGGTCAGTTTGTCGGCCATCAATAGGCTATCCAGCAGTCGAGCAATGCTTTGGCAAGCCCCCGGTCAATCGCTTCGGCGGCTTCTTCAACACCCGACTGCCAGTCGGTCGCGCGACCGGCGACGATGAGTGCTCCAGCAGCGTTGAGGAGGACAGCGTCGCGGTATGCCCCCGCTTCGCCACCGACCATGCGTCGCAGTGCTGCCGCGTTGTAGGTTGGGTTGCCGCCCGCAATGGCGTTGAGCGGAAAAAGGCTTAGGCCGGCCGCCATGGGTTCGATCTGTTGAGCGCATTCAAATCCAATTGACATGATTTGAGTGGGGCCAGCGATGCTCATTTCATCAAGCCCCTCATCGCCCGACACGATCATCGCGCGCGCGGCGCCAAGCTGTTCAAGCGCGTCGGCGTAAATCGGGATCAGCGAAGGTGAGGGTACGCCGATCAACTGGCGCTCGACCCCTGCGGGGTTAGCGAGCGGGCCGATCAGGTTGAAGATTGTTCGTCGTCCAAGCGCTTTGCGGATCGGCGCGATTCGCGCGAGCGCCGGGTGATATTTTTGCGCGAACAGGAAGCAGATGCCAAGATCGGCCAAAGTTGCTTCGGCAGTCTGCGTCGCCCGGTCAAGATTGAGGCCAAGCGCTTCGAGTGTATCCGCGCCGCCCGCCTTCGATGACGCCGCACGGTTGCCGTGCTTGGCGACAGGCACTTCACACGCGGCAACGACGATCGCGACCGCCGTTGACACGTTGAGGCTATGCTGCCCGTCGCCGCCGGTACCGCATACGTCAATCGCACCTTGAGAGGCGTTCACCCCGATCATCCGCGCGCGCATCGCCCGCACCGCGCCGACGATGTCATCCGCGCTCTCGCCGCGGTCGGCGATTTCGGTCAGCGTTGCCGCAATCTCGCCATCTGACATCGCGCCGTCGAGCATCGCGCCGAACAGCGCCTCGGATTGATCGGCGGTCACACCCGGTCCTTCACAACCATGCCCGCAATTTTCATGAAATTGGCGAGCAGCGCGTGGCCGTGTTCGGTCGCGATGCTTTCGGGGTGAAACTGAACGCTGTGGACCGGCAGCGCCGCGTGACGAAATCCCATGACGTGGCCGTCGTCGCTCGTCGCGTTGACGATCAGGCTGGCCGGAACGTCATCGACAATCAGGCTGTGATAGCGCGTCGCCTTGAACGGCGAGGGCAGGCCTGCAAACATCCCGCTGCCGTCGTGGCTGACGGGCGAGGTCTTGCCGTGCATCAATCCGCCGCGCACGACTTTGCCGCCGAAATGCTGGCCAATCGCCTGATGCCCCAGACATACGCCGAGCAGTGGACGGCGGGCCTCGGCGCAGGCCCCAACGAGATCAAGCGAGATGCCAGCCTGGTCAGGCGTACACGGCCCCGGCGAAATCAAAAACGCCTCCGCCCCCGATGACATCGCCTGACCCACGCCAATCGCGTCGTTGCGAACGACTTCGACTTCAGCGCCAAGCTCCATCAGATAATGGACGAGGTTCCAGGTGA
>JAYVVW010000168.1:0-1703 GCA_043786595.1 Sphingomonadales bacterium
CTGGCAACCCGATACGATAAGACCGCCGACAGCTATCTCGGCTTCATCCACATCGTCTCAATCCGTCTGTGGATGCGCGAATTTGTCAACAACTCCTAAGAAAAGCTGTTCAACGCTTCGAACGTGGATTCACTGTTGATATACATACCGATATTTTTTGTTGTAACTTTATCCAAATCGCACTATGTGCTGCGACAAGTCGCGAATAATAACAAACTCGCCTGCGGTGCGTGGCATAGACCGGCATCAAAAATACCATAAGGGTAGCAAGAAATGAATAGCTCAATCGAACTTAATGAAACTTTTATTACGTTAACCGCGGATATTGTCGCTGCGCATGTCAGCAACAATAGCGTCGCATTGTCAGACATTCCGCTGTTGATCCAGAATGTCCATGGCGCGTTGATCGGGCTGGGCGGCCCTGCGCCGGTTGCTGATGTCAAGCTGGAGCCTGCGGTTTCGGTGCGGGCATCGATCAAGCCCGATTATATCATCTGCCTTGATGATGGTAAAAAGCTGAAGATGCTCAAGCGCCACATCATGACGCATTACGGCATGACGCCCGATGATTATCGCGCCAAATGGAATCTGCCTGTGGACTATCCGATGGTTGCGCCTAATTATGCCGAACAACGTCGCATGCTCGCGATGAAAATCGGCTTGGGCACGAAGCGCGGCAAGCGCAAATAAGGCACTTGACTATTCTGACACGGGCGGGTGATTGATTTGCCTGCCAAGCGCTCTAAAAGGGCATTCATGAATTTGCCCGTGTCAGCATAACAATGAGCCGCCGAATAGATATTGAAGCGCTTTGCGCTGAAAAAGGGCTGCGGATCACTGAGCAGCGCAAGGTGATCGCGCGCGTTCTATCCGATGCGGAAGACCATCCCGACGTCGAGACGCTGCATGAGCGCGCCGCCGCAATCGACGCAGGCATTTCGATCGCCACCGTTTACCGGACGGTTCGCCTGTTCGAAGAAGCTGGTATTCTTGACCGCCATGATTTTGGCGACGGTCGCTCGCGATATGAAACGGCGCCAGAATCGCATCATGACCATTTGATCGACGTTGAAACGGGTCGCGTGATTGAGTTCGTCGATCCTGAACTCGAATCATTGCAAAAGCAGATCGCTGAAAAACTTGGCTTCCGGCTCGTTGATCACCGCATGGAACTTTATGGCGTCGCAATCGAACGCAAAACCTGATCGGGTCGCTCCGCGCGCTCTAATCCGGGTAGTGTTGATTGCGATCATGCTCGGATTGTGCCTGCCGTTTCACGGTGTTTGGCGCGTGTTCGGCGCGAAATCGCCATGGGCATCGATTTTTTCGAAATCGGCGCGCTGGATTGTCGGTGTCGACGTGCGGTTTGCGGGAATTCCGCGTCGCACCAATGTGCTGTTTATCGCCAATCATTTGAGCTGGATCGACATTTTGCTGCTTGCAGGAGAAACGGGCAGCGCCTTCGTGGCGAAAGCCGATATGGCGCCATGGCCTGTGCTTGGCTGGCTCGCGCGGATTAACAACTCGGTTTACGTGTCGCGCGATCAGCGGCTCGATGTGGGTGCTCAGGCCGCAGCAATGAAGGCAGCGCTCGAAACGCACCAGCCCTTGACGCTATTTCCCGAAGGCACGACTGGCGGTGGTCTTGCGCTTCTGCCGTTCCGCTCGTCACTGCTTGCCGCCGTCGCGCCGCCGCCCGAAGG
>JAYVVW010000169.1:0-12164 GCA_043786595.1 Sphingomonadales bacterium
CTGTCGACGAACAGAGATTGCACCCAAACTTCATGGGTGACCAAGAATTTGGCGGAAGCCACCAAGCCAGTGCTAAAGCTCCCTACTTTGCCCTTGTGCTCCCATAGCGTTGCCAAAAGCGCGCGCGGGAAGTTTTTGACTGTTTCCCAGAAGCGTCGTTCGCGCCGTGACTCGGGTGCAGTCGCCGATAAGCCTTCGCTCATTTCCATGATGTGACTACCCGACGATGCCGTCAGGACGCCCGCTACAACTGACCGCTCGATATGGATCGAAACCACGCCAATCGAAATCTGGGGATATTGTGGAACGTCTGGGTCATTTTTGAGCGGCACCCGCCGTGCAAGTGCTGGATCAAAATTGACCATCGACCAATGCGCGTCGGGCAAAGCTTCGAGCAATGCAACAAGCGTTCGGCTGCGATCGGGCAACTGGGCAAGCGTCGCGTCACCGCGCATTTCCGCGACCAGCGCTCCGATAAGTGTCAACGTCAATTCGGCGTGCTGGAGGACACGCCCAAGCCGCATATTGCGGGGATGCTCACCGAGCAATTCGGCCCATTTGTCGAGCCTAGGCGCAAGCGATCCAGCCTGATTATGATTCGCTGACAATCGCGCCGCCTCCCGCAGCGTATCGGCAAGCTGGCCGTGCCGGTCGCACGCTTCAGGGGTTTCGAGCAAGTCATCGCTGCCAGCGGTTTGATCATCTTCAAATACGCCATCGGCATTGGGGCGGAACGTTAGACCGTATCCCGACTGCGGTTCGGGATCAGCAGGCGGCGTCAGTTCATCGAGCCAACCTTGTATCTCGGCGTTGACGAGGGCCGGTTCACGTGTCCACCAGTCATCAACCTGTGTGAAAAGACGGCGGGTGATTTCGATATCGGCGGCGCGGGGCAGCGCGAAGAGCGTCGCGCGCCCGGCTAGGCGACGATCATACCAGTCGAGCCAGAGCGTGGATCCATCACCCCAATGCGCAAAGGTGAGCGGCGTGTACCTCAGTTGCGACGCAATCCACTCAGGTGGGTGCCCATACCAAAGCGGCTCGGAGAGCAGCCTTGTTGGCGACGACACGGAATCACCAATCATCCGTTTACAGTCCAATTTTACCATGTTCCATATCGCAGAAAAATATGTAGCGGCGGCATTGGCAGCGTTGGTGGAGGCGGCGGTTGCAGCAGTGATGGCGACAGTGAAATCGACGGTGGCATTAGCGGCATTAGTTGCATCAGTGGCGTCAATGGCAGCATTGACAGCATCAGCGCCATAGACGTGATCGTGTACGTTCGTAGTAAAGTAGACGGCTTTGGCTGCGGTATGGACGGCCGCATTCGCGGCAACAATAGCAGCGACATTGACGGCATCGGCGCGCGGATAAGCGCCCGTACCAGCTGCAATTGCCAGTGCCCGAAATAGCACGCTGACAAATCTCGGTTGATCGTATGTTTTTTGGAAGAGGAGAGGATTAAGCGCAATCGGCAGCACCCGCAGCGCACAGCGCAGTGCGATTGCCGCTGCCCACGTGGGTGGCTTGTCTTTGAGCCAGGCTTCGAGCGTCTCGCGTGAGTTGATGTCTTCCACGGCGAGAGGATGGCGTTATCACTGACGCAGCGCAAGAGTTGGTTCAAGTTTGGCGCGATTGGGCCCACGTCACCCAGTCCCGTCGTCATCCCCGCGAAAGCGGGGACGAACGTTTCGCCATATTCCGTCTGCGGTGTGGTGCGCACGTTGGCCCCCGCTTTCGCGGGGGTGACGAAGGGAAAGGCGAGGGTGACGAAGTGACGGGCGGGTTGATGAACGGAGGGGCGGGCGAGGCTGAGCGCAGTCGAAGACTCGTATCGAAGGGCACTCCGCTGTTACGTTCGTCCTTCGATACGCCGCTTCGGCAAGCTCAGTGGCTGCTCAGGATAGCCGGTGGTCTTGACGCACAAAAAGTCCAATTCAACCCGCCTTCGCGCGCGCCGCCTTGATTGCTGCGACGAGCGCGTCATAGCCGACTGCGCCGTTCAGCACGGTATCGCCCACGATCCAGCTTGGCGTGCCGGTCAATTGCAACTGCCGTTGAAGTTCAAGGTTGGACGCGACTTCCTGATCGACTGCGGTCATATCGCCGCGCTTGCCAGTCATGCCCGCCGTTACCGCAGCCGCCGCGATCGTATCGGCGGTCGGGCGGCCAGCCGCATAAAGCGCGCGGTGGAATGCGGCATAGTTTGCGCGCTGTTGTGCCACGCTCAGGCTCGCGCGCGCGGCCGCGTTGCTCGGTTCGCCAAGGATCGGCATTTCGCGGTAGACGATCTTCAAATCCTTGTCGGTGGCGAGCAGCCGGTCAATATCGGGCAGGCTCGCGCGGCAATAGCCGCAGGCGTAATCGAAGAACTGGACAAGCGTGACATCGCCCTTGGGATTGCCCTCCCACGCGCCGCCAAAGGGTGTTTCAATGCGCGCGCGGTTCTGGTTGACAAGCTTTGTCATCTCGCGCTGCTGGAGCGCGGCCATCGCCTCGGGCAGCATTTCGGGATGCGCCATGATCGCATCGCGCACGATCCGGTCATTCATCTGGCCACCGCCAAAGGCTGTCAGTCCAAACGCCATGCCCCCCGCCCCCAAGATGAGCGCACTGGCAGCAATGATCCCCTCACGCCGGTTAAGGCTCATTTCTTGCGGCCTTTTTTGCCCGCAACGGCCGTGCGCGACACCATTTCGATATCCTGCGCGCGGAGCCAATCGGCTGAACCCGGCGGCAGGGTGCGCACTGCGACTTCGGCATTGGCGAGCGCAAGGCGCGGTTGCCCTTCGAGATGGAAACGTTCAGCGCTGGCCATCGCCGCGCGCGCATCATCGCCTGCTGCTCCGTAAACGACGCCCAGTTGATACCAGGCAAACGGATTTTCATTGTCGCGGTTGATCGATGCCTTGAGCACCTTTTGCGCTTCGGCAAGATTGGCAGGGTCTTCGGTCGCGATCAGCGCATGGCCAAACAGCGCCGCAATCAAAGGCTGCGCATTGGTTTCCTCAACCGCCGCGCGCAAAATTGGCAGTGCTTCGGTTGGTTTGCCCGATTCGAGCAGGATCTGCCCTTTGAGTTCGAGGAAATAGGGATCTTTGGGCGCGATTTTCAATAGCGCGTCAACTTCGCCAAGCGCTTTGTCTGGATAAGCCGACCGGTGCCACGCATAGGCGCGCGCATAATGCGCGGGCACTGAATTGTTGGTAATCGGGTAATCGACCAGCGTTTTGGCAGGTGTGGCGGTAAAGCCTTCAAGTTTTGCCTTGACGCGCTGGAATCGCGCCTCAATCGCGGCGTCGCCTGGCTTATTCCACGCGGGATCATTGACAAACTTATCCTGGAGTACCGCGATCCGATCGCCCGTCAGCGGGTGATCATAGGCAAATCCGTCGCCCGCTTCGGCGCCGTAGCGAAATTCGAGGCCCTGAAGCTTTTTGAAGAAGGAGATCATCCCCTTCCCGCTGATTCCGGTACTCGTCAGATAGGTTTGCGCGGCGGCATCTGCGGTTGCCTCCTGAACGCGCGAAAATGCAAGATAGCGGCCAACCGCCAGTTGCTGCCCGACACCAAGAACAGCCGCGCCCGCTTCGCCAGCGCCCGCCGCGATCGCCGCTGCGCCAAGGACAAGGCTAAGGATCGAAATGCCCGTCGCCTCTTTAATTCCTTCGGCTGAACGCAGCACATGCCCACCCGCGACATGGCCAAGCTCATGCGCGATCACCCCCTGAACTTCGCCAGCGCTGGTTGATGCTGCGATCAGGCCCGAATGAATAAACACATCCTGCCCACCCGCAGTGAAAGCGTTGATCGAAGGATCGCCAACAAGAATGATGCGCACATTGCGTGGATCAAGCCCTGCCGCCTTGATCAGCGGCACCGACATATCGTCGAACAGCTTTTCGGTTTCGGCATCACGCAGGATCGATTGCGCATGCACCGATTGCAGCGTCATCGGGATGATCGCAAGCAAAGCGACCACCGTTTTCAGGAATTTGCGATGGCCGCCGCTGGTTTTCAACATCGGTGCAATTGTCCCCTTCTCAAGCTGAACCGCACATGAAAATAGCAAGGCCACCCGAACGAAATTGCCCGGATGGCCATGTGCTTATTCTTCAACGCCAAATGTCCGCTGCCACCAGCCACGACGCGGCGGTTCGGCGGGATCGGCATTGCTGCCCGCAGCTTGGGTCGCTGCAACTTCGGCTGCGTCGAGCGGAGCGGCCTTGATTTGCGCAGCGGACTCGGCGTCGGGCTTGGCTTTTGCGCGTGAACGGCGTTTGGGCTTTTCGGCGGCCTCGGGTTCAGCCACTGGCTCAACGACAGCTACCGGATCGGGTTCTGGCGCGGCTTCGACAATAGCATCTGAGCTTTCAGTCGCCGGAACCGCCTTTTTACGCGAACGTTTTGGCTTTTCGGTGACAGCTTCGGTCACGTCCTCAACGGGTGCGGCAAAAGCCTCCGCAACAACCTTTGCCAGCTTTTCAACTTTACGCGCGGCGGGACGACGACGACCTTTGACGGGTGCGTCCGCCACGACGGGTGTTGCTTGCGCTGCTTCGGGCACATCCGTCGCATCATCTACGGTAGCGGATGCGTCAGCCGATTCGGTGCCAGCATCAACCGCCCCGTCGCCACGGCGACCACGGCCACCGCGACGGCCACGACGGCTGCGTTTGCGCTCACCGCCGTCTTCGCTTGCTCTTGGTGCCTCGTCACTGGCTTCACGGTCGCCAGCGTCATCGCTTTCGGATGCGACGTCGGTGCGCGGTGCAGCAGTTTCGCTGCCTTCTTCGCCTTGTTCACCCTCGTCACGGCGACCACGACGTCCGCGACGGCGGCGCGAGCGCTTGCGCTGTGCGTCTCCTTCGGCGCGGTTTTCGCCGTCACGCGGTTCACGCGCTGCGGTTTGCGCTTCGACTTCATCTTCTTCGAAATCGTCAGGCAGATCGCTGTCATCTTCTTCGATGATCGCAATCGGCTCGATCCGCGGCTGATAGGCGGGTGGCGGGCCGCTGACATCAACGGTCATCCGTGCGCCTTCAGTTTCACCGTCGGGGAAGATATCGATGCTGACGCCGTAGCGTTCCTCGATCTCGGCAAGCTCAGCGCGCTTGCGGTTGAGGACGTAGATCGATGCTTCCTGGCTGGTGCGCAGCGTCAGGCGATCGCCCTTGCCGTGCGCCGCTTCGTCTTCGAGCATACGCAGCGCCGAAAGTGCAGCCGATGACGCGGTGCGGACAAGCCCGGTGCCTTCGCAGTGCGGGCACTGGCGCGTTGATGCTTCAAGCACCCCGGTGCGCAAACGCTGGCGGCTCATTTCCATCAGGCCAAAGCTTGAAATCCGTCCAATCTGAATCCGCGCCCGATCATTGGCGAGCGCATTTTTCATCGCCTTTTCGACTTTGCGAATGTTCGAGTTATTCTCCATGTCGATAAAGTCGATGACGACCAGACCCGCCATATCGCGCAACCGCAGCTGCCGTGCTATTTCCTGTGCCGCTTCAAGATTGGTGCCAACCGCCGTCTGCTCGATGCCATATTCGCGCGTTGAACGGCCCGAGTTAATGTCGATCGAAACCAGCGCTTCGGTGGGGTTAATCACCAGATAGCCGCCCGATTTCAGCTGAACGACGGGCTGATACATCGCGTTAAGCTGATCTTCGGCACCGTAACGCTGATACAGCGGCACAGCGTCGGCGTAGGGCTTCACCTTCTTGGCGTGGCTCGGCATGAGCAGCTTCATATACTCACGCGCCGCGCGGTATCCTTCTTCGCCCTCTACGATCACTTCTTCAATGTCACGGTTATAGATATCGCGGATCGCGCGTTTGATCAGATCACTATCGCCGTTGATCAGCGCAGGCGCCGCCGATTTGAGCGTTGTTTCGCGAATCCCGTCCCACACCCGCGCGAGATAATCAAAGTCACGGCGGATTTCGGTCTTGGTGCGCTGAAGGCCAGCAGTGCGGACAATACAGCCCATCGTCGAAGGCAAATCAAGTTCTGCCATGATCGATTTCAAACGCTTGCGATCGGCAACGTTTGAAATCTTGCGGCTGATCCCGCCACCATGCGTGGTGTTGGGCATCAGGACGCAGTAACGCCCCGCCAGGCTCAAATAGGTGGTGAGTGCAGCGCCCTTATTGCCGCGTTCTTCCTTGACGACCTGCACAAGCAGAACCTGACGCCGGTGGATGACATCCTGAATCTTGTAACGACGGCGCAGCGCCATCCGCTTTGATCGCAGATTGGCAACCGCTGCATTGTCATCCTGACCCGGTTCATCGTCGAGATCATCCTCACCGCCGATTGATTCCGCCTTGATTACAGGCTCTTCATCGTCGCCTTCGAAATCGGCGTCGGGGCGGTCATGATCCGCGCCGTCATCATCATGATGGCCATCAAGTCCATCGTCGTCATCGTCATGATGCGAATCGCGCAGCCGCTCTTCTTCAGCCGCATGTTCGGCTTCTTCACGGAGCAACGCTTCGCGATCCTCCTTGGGAATCTGATAATAATCAGGGTGGATTTCGCTGAACGCGAGGAAACCGTGTCGGTTGCCTCCATAATCAACGAACGCCGCCTGCAATGATGGTTCTACCCGTGTAACCTTGGCGAGGTAAATATTACCCTTGAGCTGCTTGTGCTCGGCCGATTCGAAATCAAATTCTTCGATCCGGTTTCCCTTGACGACGGCCACCCGGGTTTCCTCCCGGTGGCGCGCGTCGATCAACATCCGCATTGTCATTTATAAATCTCCGGGCGCGCAAGGCCACCGTGACCGGCAGAGCAAGCGCGCGAATGAAGCGGGGCGGCGCTGGCAGGAGCATGGCTCCAAGCCGCGCAGGTGATGCCCCGCGTGATGGGTTAAAAGTTAAACGTGTGAAATTTGCCTCTTCTGCAATCGCACGTCTGGCCAGTCTGGCCATGACAATACCCAAGCCCTTCGCAATTCCCCGAGGTGGGGCGCGGTGGGGCGGGGGGAATAAATGCTTCATGCAGCGTCAACCTGGTACATCGATACGAACGCATCGACGAATAAACCTGGGGCAAAATTCCCCAGTGACGGGTTGCTAGCACTCTGCCCGCCACCCCGCAACAAAAAGCATGCCGTCTGTTCAACGTGCGCGCAAAAATTCAACGCAAACTACGATCATGGCTAATCCGTAATTAACCCAATGCCTCAACGGCGATTTGACTTGCGCTGGCCTATTCCCGCCAAATTGAATGATGAATAAGCGGGAAACCAATTGACCATGACATTTGGCAGCAGGGCAAGATTAGGCTGGACGTCCAGCGCTAAACGGCGGCATGAAGCAACCATGCTTCCCGCGATGTTCTTTGCGAGCCTGATCCCCAGCCCCATACCGGCGATTGCCGCTGGGGTGAGCAATGTCAAAGTCGATCCACGTGAGATCATTGTCGAATTTGATGATGTCGTTGAAAAGGCGTCAAGCTTTACGCTTGGCAATCCCGCGCGGATCGCACTCGACATTGACGGTGCGGAACCTGGCCCGTCTGCGCAAAGCGGTGGTTTGGTCGATCAGGTGCGGCAGGGGCGTTACACTGCAAACACGGCACGACTTGTTTTCGATCTGAACGCGCCCGCTGTCATTACGGGCGGCACATTCGCACCCGATGGCCGATCGCTGACGCTTTCACTTGCACCGGCTAGCGCCGCGTCGTTCGATCAGAGCGTCGTCGCTACGCGCAAGCTTTATCTGCCGCCGACGGCCCACCGCGCTGCGCCGCCGCGCAGTCGTTACAACATCAGTATCGCGCTTGATCCGCCAAAATCAGGGCTGCCTCGCCCGCGTATTTATGGGACACCGGGCAAGCCGCTCGTCGTGATTGATCCGGGGCACGGCGGCCATGATCCGGGTGCGATTTCGCCGGTGACTGGAAAGCGCGAAAAGGATATTACACTCGCGGTTGCCAAAGCCATTCGCGATGAGCTTGTCGCATCGGGCAGGGTCCGTGTGGCGCTTACGCACGACGATGACAGCTTCATCATCCTGCGTGACCGATCGGCAATTGCGCGCAACCTGAAAGCCGATATGTTTATCTCGATCCATGCCGACAGTGCAGGAGCCGGCAGCGCGAGCGGCGCAACGGTCTACACCCTGTCCGAAGTTGCTTCCGACCGCGAAGCGCAGTTGCTTGCTGCACGCGAAAACAGGGCGGATGTCATCAACGGCGTCAATCTGGGGGGCGAAAACCGCGAAATCGCGTCGATCCTGCTCGACCTTGCGCAACGCGAAACAATGAATAGTTCGGCAAGCTTTGCAGCACTCGTCAAACGCGAGGCGGGCGGGCTTGTGCCGTTTCGCAGCGACTATCACCGAATGGCCGGGTTTGCGGTTCTCAAAGCGCCAGACATGCCGTCGATTTTGCTCGAAACGGGCTATCTGACCAACGGTGATGATGTTGCGAGATTGAGCTCAAGCGACGGCCAGAGAAAGATTGCAAAAGGGATTCGCCGTGCGGTTGAGATCCATTTTGCAAGGCGGCTTGCATCACGGTGACAGCGCGCACTCAACTGTCTGTCCCCTAAGACTGGAAATCGCCGCCAAAGCTGTTAGACGCTTGCCGCTATGGAAGATGCGTCTCAGTCCCCCAGCTTGCAATTGCGCCTGCGCCGTGAAACGAGCGGGCTTGTGGCGAACCTATCGCACTCATGGTCAAAGCGCTGGTTTCGTCTCGCCACTTATACGTTCGCTCTCATGTTGCTCGGCTGGTTGCTCATTTGGCTGCTATTCGCCCGCAACCTGCCATCGGTTGATCGGCTCAGGACGTATGAGCCGCCGCTGCCGACAAATGTGCGCGGTTTTGATGGCACACCCGTCCACAGTTACGCGCGCGAACGGCGTGTTCAACTGCGCTACGATGAATTTCCGATAACGCTTGTCCACGCATATATGGCGGCCGAGGACAAGACGTTCTTTGAACATAGCGGGCTTGACTACCCTGGTATTATTTCGGCGATTGTGACCAATATCGGCAGATCCGGCCGAAAGGTGGGCGCATCGACGATCACACAGCAAGTCGCGAAAAATCTGTTGCTGACAAACGAAGTCAGTTATGTCCGCAAGGTCAAAGAAGCCATCCTTGCCAAGCGGATTGAATCGACGCTGACCAAGCCGCAAATTATGGAATTATACCTCAACCAGATTGCACTTGGCCGAAATAGTTTTGGCGTTCAGGCGGCGGCGCGCGCCTACTTCGCCAAGGACGTCGGCGAACTCACCATATCCGAAATGGCGTTTCTTGCGATTCTGCCCAAGGCGCCTGAAACCTATGGCCGCGAGAAGAACGCCGCTAAGGCGCTTGGACGGCGCGGTTTCGTGCTCAACGAAATGCTTGAGAACGGCTATATCACGCAGGCGCAACATGACGAAGCGCGGGCCAGCCCGCTTGGCACCTTGCCGCGCATTGCACCGGTTAACGACATCGCAGGCGGCTATTTTCTTGAAGAAGTGCGCCGCGAGCTCATCGAAAAGTTCGGTGAAACCGCAGAGGGCGGGCGCAATCCGTTCAGCGTTTATGATGGTGGCCTGTGGGTGCGGACTTCGCTGAACCCAGTTGTTCAGGAATACACCGAGACTGCGCTGCGTGACGGGCTTGTCCGCTATGATGGCGGACGCGGCTGGACGGGGCCGGTCAAGACATTGAAGGCTGGTGACGGTTGGGCGCAGCGGCTTGCTGGTGCCAATCTTGGCGCTGGTTATCCCGAGTGGCGCGTGGCGATGGTCCTCGCCAAATCAGGCGGTCAGGCACAAATTGGTTTTGCCGATGGCACGACAAGCATCATGCCCGCCTGGGGTGCCGCGATGCCGCGGCGTGGCACCGCGACGACCGCATTCAATGCAATGAACGCGGGCGATGTGATCCTCGTCAAGCCAGAGGGCAATGTTTACGTACTACGCAGCGTGCCCGCAATATCGGGCGGCATGGTGGTGCAAGACCCCCACATGGGCCGCGTGCTCGCGATGCAGGGCGGGTTCGATTCGCGCATCCAGTCATATAACCGCGCCACGCAGGCTCAGCGTCAGCCTGGATCAAGTTTCAAACCCTTTGTTTATGCAGCGGCGCTCGACAATGGGATGACCCCGGCATCAATCATCATCGATGGCGCGTTCTGCGTCTATCAGTCTGCAAAACTTGGCCAGAAATGTTTCCGCAACTTTGGCAATAGTGGTGGTTCGGGACCACACACAATGCGCTGGGGGCTTGAGCAATCACGCAACCTGATGACGGTGCGTGCCGCTTCGCAAACGGGCATGGACAAGGTTGTCAAAACGGCATCGGCCTTAGGTGTCAGCCAGCCCGGCAAGAATTACTCACCGGTGCTCGCGATTGCACTGGGTGCGGGCGAAACGACGGTGATGCGGATGGTCAACGCTTATTCGATCTTGGCGCGCGGTGGTCGCGACGTTGCACCGACGCTCATAGATTTTGCGCAAGATCGCAACGGCAAGGTGCGCTACCGCGCCGACACCCGCCCCTGCGAGCGGTGCAACTTGGCCGAATATGACGGCAAGCCCATGCCGCGTCCGCCGATCCGCAACAAGCAGGTGATGGACGCAATGACGGCGTTCCAAACCGTCCATATGCTCGAAGGAGTCATTCAGCGCGGCACCGCCACGCCGTTGCTTGATCTCAAGCGGCCCATTTTTGGCAAGACCGGAACGACCACCGGCCCTACCAACGTCTGGTTCGTTGGCGGATCGGCTGACATGATCGCTGGCGTCTATCTCGGCTTTGATCAACCCAAACCGATGGGTGCCTATGCTCAGGGTGGCACGCTCGCCGTTCCGATTTTCAAAGCATTTGCGACCAAGGCGATGAAGGATATGCCCGTTGTCCCGTTCCGCGCTGCACCCGGCATCCGGATGGTGCGGATCGACCGGACGTCGGGCAAGCGGGTCTACGGAGCATGGCCTAGCAATGATCCGAAATCAGCCGTTATTTGGGAAGCATTCAAGCCCGAAAGCGAGCCGCGCCGTTCCATCCGCCGGGACGAACTCCCGACGGTTAAGATTGAAACCAAAGCAGTCGGCTCCGCCCGTAGCGCGACCACGACAAACCAGAACCGCGACAGCGACTTCTTGCAACGCGAAGACGGCATTTATTAGCGGTGACGCAGCAAATGTCTCGAGCAATCTAGCTATTTCAGTGGAGAATGAAGATGCGCGCTGAAGCGCAGTCACATGTCGACAAGATCAATCAGGCGCTCGAACTGCTGCGCCGCTTTCTCGATTGGGATCGTGCGCTCAAGCGGCTCGACGAACTCAACGCGCGCGTTGAAGATCAGGCGCTCTGGAATAATCCAAAGGCAGCTCAAGAAGTGATGCGCGAACGCCGCCGTCTTGATGAAGCAATTGGCGCAACGCGTGCGATCCAGATCGAACTTTCAGATACTGTCGAGCTAATCAAAATGGCCGAAGCCGAAGGCGACGACGCGATGGTCGACGAAGGTGGCGCTGCGCTCGCCGCGCTCGCCAAGCGCGCAGAGCGTGACAAGGTGGAGGCGCTGCTCGCTGGCGAAGCGGACGGCAACGACACCTACGTCGAAGTCAACGCAGGCGCAGGCGGCACCGAAAGCCAGGATTGGGCCGAAATGCTCAGCCGCATGTACACGCGCTGGGCCGAACGACGCGGCATGAAAGTCGAACTTGTCGATTATCACGCGGGCGAACAAGCCGGCATTAAATCGGTCACCTATTTGATCAAGGGTGAAAACGCTTACGGCTATGCCAAGACAGAAAGCGGTGTCCACCGGCTTGTGCGTATTAGCCCTTATGACAGCAATGCACGCCGCCATACGAGCTTTGCCAGCGTCTGGGTTTATCCGGTCGTCGATGATAATATCGATATCGAGATTAACGAAAGTGAATTGCGTATCGACACCTACCGCGCATCAGGTGCTGGCGGCCAGCACATCAATACGACCGACAGCGCGGTTCGCATTACACATATTCCCACGAACATTGTCGTGCAGTGCCAGAACCAGCGCTCACAGCACAAGAACAAGGCCGAGGCGATGAATCAGCTTCGCGCCCGATTGTATGAAGCCGAACTGAGAAAACGCGAACTCGAAGCCAACGCCACTGCCGCGAGCAAAACCGATATCGGATGGGGCCATCAGATCCGGTCCTATG
>JAYVVW010000170.1:0-22984 GCA_043786595.1 Sphingomonadales bacterium
CTCCTCGCACCCCGGGCACTTGGTCCACAGGTTGTCGGGGGTCTCACGCTTGGGCGCGAAGGGGAGCGCGTTGCGAACGCGGGTCAGCCAGCTCATGCGGGCTGCATTCGCGCCGAATGGACCGCCTTGGCAAGCCCTTCGACATATTCGCGCACCATTTCGGGCGCTTCGCCGCCGTACTCGCCGACCAGTTCGACGATCGCCGAGCCGACCACCACGCCATCGGCGACGCGGGCGATCGCGGCAGCCTGTTCAGGCGTGCGGATGCCGAAGCCGACCGCGACGGGCAGGTCGGTCGCGGCCTTGAGCCGGGCGACGGCCTCGTCGATCGAGCCTTGCGCGGCCTGCTGCTTGCCGGTGATCCCGGCGACCGAGACATAATAAATGAAGCCAGACGAGCCATCGAGAATGGTGGGGAGGCGCGCAGCGTCGCTTGTTGGCGTTGCAAGACGGATCAGGTCAACGCCCGCTGCTCGAAGTTGCGGGCCGAGTTCGCCGTCTTCTTCGGGAGGCAGATCGACGCAAATGACGCCGTCAACGCCCGCCGCCTTGCACTGCGCGGCAAACCAGTCTCCGCCGCGGATCGTCATCGGATTGGCATAGCCCATCAAAACGAGCGGCGTTTGCGGATGGCGCGAGCGGAATGCGGCGGCAATCGCAAAGATATCGGCAGTCGTCGTTCCCGCGCCGAGGCTACGCAGATTGCCAAGCTGGATCGCGGGGCCATCGGCCATCGGATCGGTGAACGGCATGCCGAGCTCGACAATATCCGCTCCGCCTTCAACTAGCGCATCAAGGATCGCTCCAGTCGGGCCATCGCCAGCGGTCACAAATGTGGCAAGTGCCGGATGAGGCTTGGCAAACGCGGCGGAAAGGCGGGTCATAATAAAGCCCTCTCCCCTTCAGGGGAGAGGGTTGGGAGAGGGGGACGCGACAGGCGATCGGAAATCGCCGTCAAAACGCCGTCCAGATTTTCCATCACATCAGAATTCAGAAACCGTATCACTTCATACCCTTGCGCATTGAGGTAGCGTGTTCGCGCTGTATCATAATCTTGTTGTTCGCCGTGACTGTCACCATCAATCTCAATAACGAGCATTGGCGTTCTTGACGAGAAATCGGCGATATACCGACCGATGACCTTTTGCTTGCGAAATTTTGTCCCCGAAAAGCGCTTCGCTCTAATCTCGAACCATAGCCGTTCTTCAGGTTCGGTCATTTCGCGTCGCATTTGTTTGGCATATTCGATCAATCGCGGGTCTCTCAAAGCTACGCACTCCCCCTCTCCCAACCCTCTCCCCTGAAGGGGAGAGTGCTTATAGCGTGACGCCTAACGCCTCTGCCACGGTGAAGATGTCCTTGTCTCCGCGTCCGCAGAGGTTCGCGATGATGATCTTGTCCTTGCTCATCCCCGGCGCGATCCGGGTGACGGCGGCGATGGCGTGTGCGGGTTCGAGTGCAGGGATGATGCCTTCGATTGCGCACATGAGTTTGAAGGCTTCGAGTGCCTCGACATCGGTTGCGCTTTCATATTTGACGCGGCCAATTTCGTGGAGCCAGCTATGTTCAGGGCCAATGCCTGGATAGTCGAGCCCCGCTGAAATGCTGTGCGCCTCGGTGATCTGGCCGTCGTCATCCTGAAGCAGGTAAGTCTTGTTGCCGTGAAGGATGCCGGGACGTCCGCCCGCCAGGCTTGCGGCATGTTCGGCCTTGAGACCGTGGCCTGCCGCCTCAACGCCGACCATCGCAACGTCTGGATCATCAAGGAACGGATGGAACAGGCCAATCGCATTTGATCCGCCGCCAATCGCCGCGACGAGCATATCGGGCAAGCGTCCTTCGCGTTTCAAAATCTGTTCGCGCGCTTCCTTGCCGATCACGCTCTGGAAATCGCGGACGAGTTCGGGGTAGGGGTGTGGCCCCGCCGCTGTGCCGATGATGTAAAATGTATCATGGACGTTGGCGACCCAATCGCGCAGTGCCTCGTTCATCGCATCCTTAAGTGTGCGTGATCCGCCCTCAACCGCGCGCACTTCGGCACCGAGCAGCTTCATGCGAAAGACGTTGGGCGCCTGACGTTCGATATCGCGCGCGCCCATGAAAATGACGCAGGGCAAACCGAAACGCGCGGCAACGGTGGCAGTCGCCACGCCGTGCTGCCCCGCACCCGTTTCGGCGATGATCCGCGTTTTGCCCATGCGGATCGCGAGCAGAATCTGCCCAACGCAATTGTTGATCTTATGCGCGCCGGTGTGATTGAGTTCGTCGCGCTTGAAATAGACCTTTGCCCCGTTCAGATGCTCGGTCAGCCGTTCGGCAAAATAAAGCGGCGAAGGACGCCCGACATAATGTTCAAGCAGATCATCAAACTGCGTGGCAAACGCGGGATCGGCCTTTGCCGCGCGGTAATGCTTGTCGAGATCAAGGATCAGCGGCATCAGCGTTTCGGCGACATAGCGCCCGCCAAATTGGCCAAAATGGCCGCGATCGTCGGGGCCGCTGCGCAGGGAGTTTGCTAAGGTCATAAGTGTGCCGCTTCTTTAAGGAATGCGGCGATCTTGTCCACATCCTTGATGCCCGGACTCGTCTCAAGTCCCGATGAAACGTCGATCATCGCTGCACCCGTTGCACCGACGGCTTGGGCGAGGTTGCGCGCGTCAAGTCCACCCGAAAGCGCCCATGGCAGCGTGTGGCGGTGCTCCTTCATCAGTTCCCAATCAAAGCGGATGCCCATGCCGCCGGGTAGCAAGGCACCATCTGGCGTTTTTGCGTCGAACACTATGCGCTGTGCCGCGCCTGCGAACATCGTAGCCAATTTGAGATCGTCAGCGCGTTTGATACCGATCGCCGCCCAGATTGGCTTGCCGGTGTGTTTGGCGATGGCGGCTGCGCGCGCAGGCGTTACCTTATGGAGCTGGTAGATGTCGATTGCGTCAGAACCGTCGACGGCGTCGATCAATGTGTCTGCGGGATCAACCATCACCGCGACGCGCGCGATGTGTGCGGGTATCCGTGCTGCCAGCATCTGCGACTGCGCAATCGAGACATTGCGCGGGCTCGAGTCGAAAAATACAAAGCCGATATGGCTCGCGCCGCCCTTGATCGCGGCGTCGATTGTTTGCGGCGTTGAAAGCCCGCAGGTTTTGACCTGAATACGCATCGGACGTCGCCGCTAGAGCGTCGCTTCGATCGCGCGTGCGGCGTCACAGGGGTTATCTGCCTGCGTGATCGGACGACCAACAACGATGATCGAAGCGCCCGAATCGAGCGCCTGACGCGGCGTGACGACGCGCTTTTGATCGCCGACACTGCCGTGTACGGGGCGAACGCCGGGAACCACGAAAAAGCCGCGCGGCCAGATTTTCTTTGCCGCAGCCACTTCGTTGCCCGAACAGACAACCCCGTCGAGTCCCGATTCCATCGCAAGCCGCGTCAGACGCTCAACCTGACTATGCGAGTTACCATTGACACCGATTGCGTCGAGATCGGACGCGTCGAGACTTGTCAGCATGGTCACCGCGACGACCTTGGTGCCTTCGGGTGCCGCTGCCTTGGCGTCTTCCATCATCGCGCGTCCACCCGCTGCGTGGATCGTCAGGATCGCAGGTTTGAGTGGACGCAGCGCCTGCACCGCCTTTGCCACGGTATTGGGAATGTCATGCAGTTTGAGATCGAGAAAGATTGGCAGTCCCAAGGCTGCCATATCGCGAATCCCCGCGCGACCATTGGCAGAGAAAAATTCAAGGCCAAGCTTGATCCCGCCAACATGCCCTTTCACCTTTGCAACGATTGCCTTCGCCGCTTCAATATCGGGCGTGTCGATCGCGACATAGATTGGCGATGTCATGCGACGCCTGGCGGCACAGCGATCGGTGCGGCAGCGGGTGGCAGGCTTGAGTGGGCTTGAGGGGCCGCCGGCGTCGCCATGCGCGCGGTTTCAAGCTCACGTTTGGCACTGTCGAGCTTGCGGCGCATTTGCCACCGGGTGGCGCGGTGAATCAGGAATGTTGGTAGCAAGCCGACTAGGAAGGCAATGCCCAGCAACACCGGCAATTGTGTTACAAGCTCGAGATTGTCCCAAAGTTTGAGCTTTACAGGTGTCCAGTTATTGCGGGCGACGATCGCAATGATCACCGCGACGAATACCCAGAAAACGGTTTTCAAAAATTGCATCACGACCTCGTCTTTGCGCGTTCCGTCGCTACGTCTACGCCGGAGGGGCGTTCGCCGCAATCTCAAGCCGCAAAGTCGCGAATAATTCGGGAATTTTGGTCAGCCGCGGCTCTTCCTCGTCGAGGATCGCGAGCAACAGCGTGCGTTTGAGCGAATCGACTTGGGTCGCGGGTACGTTAGACGTCGACAGCACGATGTCGAACAAGCGGTCTGCGCCGTGCAAACGCCCCCACAGATAATCATTCTCACGGTAGGCACGGCTGAAAAACGCGCCAAAACTGTTAAACTGGATGCCTTTGAGCGTCGCCTGAACGCCTTTGCGGACTACGGTGACATCTTCGGGTGAAATCCGATCAATCTTGACCGGATCAAATTCGCTCAGCCCTTCCCCCTGAAGCATCGGCAGCGTTGATACATCGTAAAAGGGAAAACCGAGATAGGCGAACAGCAAAGTGCGACGCGTCGCTTTGGGGCAAGCGGCAATCGCCTGCGCCAGTGCAGCATCGGTATCAGCATCAAGTTTTGACAGATCACGTTGCCGCGCGACATCGTCGAGCAAAGCGGCAGCCCCCGTGCTTTCAAAGCGTTCAAAGTAATTGACGCTTTCGCGATTGAGATAATGCGAGAGAAGCCGGAACAATTCGGTGCGCAGTGACTCGACATCGTCGCCGGCGATTTCGCTGCGATCAACGCGGTTGCGCAATGTTCGGATGACAAAGCGCAACCGACGGATGCGAAAGCCCAGATCATGTTCGCGAAAGAAATTGATCGCGGCCGCGCTTGCGCCTTTGCCGATAACGCCAGAAACCTGATCGATCCCGCGTGCGCGAACCTCGTCCCAAAGTGCGCGCCGGAAATTATCAAATTTCACTCCGCGCAATTCGTTGTCTTGCTTGGCAGCGAACTGCGCGATTTCCTCGACAATTCCTGAAAGCTTGATGTGAGCATAGGCCGCAAATGTGTAGTTTGCTTCGCGTGCGGCGGCATCCTGCGCATTGTTGCGCCATGCCTTGATCCGCGCAGCAGTTGGCGAATCGAGAAAGAAAGTCCGTCCGAACAGCTTCTCGATCGCCGAATCGACATCGGGTCGCAACGCCTCGATGATCAACTGCAACCGTCTGATCCGCGCTGACCGCAGTTCGATCGCCTCAAGGCTGTCACGGATCGGCTGTTCGCGCGGGATATCAGACATTGCGCCAAAGATCGTGGCGACGAAGCTGGGGAGATCGGTTTTGCCTTTGCGCGTCAGGCTGACGCTGTGGATGCCCGGCTTGGGATCGATATAAACGAACCGCCGGTCAATCTCGCGCCGCGCCGGCCGGTCTCGCAGCGCATCAAGCGCGGGCTTGAACGGCGCGTTGGCAAGCACCGATCCGTCGATCAGCACCGCACGTTCGGCGAGTTCACCGTGGCCCGGCAATATGCGCTTCAAAAACGCGGGGCGCGTTGGCCATGGCTGGTGCCTGCTGGCTAGCGCACGGTCTAGTTCACCCACGTTGAAAGGCGGGAATGCGCCAGGAAAGCTGGCGGTGGCGCGCGCGGCAAACACCAGTTCGGCGGGGTCTGCCAAGGCGCCCGTCGGGCTGGTACGATCCGAAAATGACAGCGTCAGCCGGTGTTCGGTTTCTGAAATCTCGGCGGGGCTGTTGAGCCTGATCTGCTCGGCATAACCTCTGAAGTCAGTGACGGTCACGAACAGATCGAGCGGCTGGCCAACCGGGATCAGACGTGGGCCGATTGGGCCCTTTGCCATTGCGTCAAACGCGTCGAGCAGCATCGTCGTAAACCCGGTTCCGCCAAAAGGAGGCTCAAACCAGCGTGCGCGAATCAACCTTGAGAGTTTTGCGCGCACTTCGTCACGTGCCTCTGCGGCAACGGTTTGCGCGACAGCGCCGCTGCGTTTGCCAAGCGCGAGCCAGACGATCGGCGTTGCCCAGAATTTGGAAAAGCGCGAAAACGGCCGCGCGTCGGGATCAAGCAACTGATCAACATCGGCCTTTTCAAGCCACATATCGGTCAACGGATCAAGCGATTGGCCCGTCGCAATCGCCTGCGCGAGGAAAATCCCGTTGATCCCGCCCGCACTTGCCCCCGCAATGATATCGGGCAAAATCCGCAGTTCCATCGCGTCGTGTTCAGCAACGATCTCAAGCAGTCGTACATAGGCGGAATCGATTGCATCATTTGGCTGATGGCGTTTGTGATACGCTTGGCTGGCACGCGCCAGACGCCAGATTTCCTTGGTAATTCCGTGCATGTAGATCGCAAGGCTGATCCCGCCGTAGCAGATTAACGCAAGCCTGAGTTCCTTCTCTCGCATGGCGCCACCGTGGCAGCCAAAACTATCTTTGTCGAGGCACTTGACGAGTGGGAAAACAGTACATATGTTCTATTTACGTTCCCACACTTTGAAGGATGACTATGGCAAGACCGCAATCACGATTTGCCTGTAATGCGTGCGGCTCGGTGAGCAGCAAATGGGCGGGGCAGTGCGCCGATTGCGGCGCGTGGAACAGCATGGCCGCCGATCCGGGCGCGGTCGTCACGCCGTTTCGCGCCAAGCATGATCTGGCGAGCGGTGGCCAGCCGATTACGCTCGTCGCGCTTGATAGCGATGTCGCGTTGCCGCCGCGGATGTCGAGCGGCATTGCCGAATTTGACCGCGCGCTTGGCGGGGGCTTTGTCGCGGGGTCGGCAACGCTGATTGGCGGCGATCCGGGCATCGGCAAGTCAACACTGCTGCTACAAGCGGCCGCGCGGATGGCGATTGCGGGGCGGACTGTCGTGTATATTTCGGGCGAAGAAGCGGCGGATCAGGTGCGACTCCGCGCGCGACGGCTTGGTTTTGGCAGCGCACCGGTGCAGCTTGCGGCGGCGACGTCGGTGCGTGATATCCTGACAACGCTCGGGCAGGGAGTGGCGGGGCAGGGGGTGGCACCCGATCTGGTCGTGATCGATTCGATCCAGACGATGCACAGCGATTTGATCGAAGGCGCGCCGGGCACCGTCAGTCAGGTGCGTGCCTCAGCGCAGGAACTGATTCGCTTTGCCAAGCAACGCGGCAGCGCGGTCGTACTTGTTGGCCATGTGACCAAGGACGGGAGCATCGCGGGGCCGCGCGTGCTTGAACATATGGTTGACACGGTGCTGAGCTTTGAGGGCGAGCGCAGCCACCAGTACCGCATCCTGCGCGCGATCAAGAACCGGTTTGGCGGGACTGATGAAATCGGCGTGTTCTCGATGGAGGAGGCCGGGCTTGGTGAGGTCACCAACCCGTCGTCGCTGTTCCTTTCGCAGCGCGACGAATCGGTGACGGGGACTGTGGTTTTTCCAGCACTTGAGGGCACGCGACCGGTGCTGGTCGAGGTGCAGGCACTGGTCGTGCGGCTGGCAAGCGGGGCCACGCCGCGCCGCGCGGTTGTGGGCTGGGATAGCGGGCGGCTGGCGATGATTCTTGCGGTGCTTGAGGCGCGTTGCGGGCTGAATTTTTCGACCTGCGAAGTCTATCTCAACATTGCGGGGGGATACCGCTTATCCGATCCCGCAGCTGATCTGGCAGTAGCAGCGGCGCTTGTTTCGGCGCTGTCCGAACGGCCACTGCCGTCGACGGCGATCATCTTTGGTGAAGTGGCGCTGTCGGCAGAAGTGCGGCCAGTGGCACATGCCGGGCTCCGTTTGAAAGAGGCTGCCAAGCTGGGGTTCGAGCGCGCTTATGTCCCCGCATCAACCGTGGGTGATGGCCACACTATCGCGCTGACCAGTTTCAAAACGCTTGGTGCGCTGGTCGATCATATGCTGGGTCGGGGTTGAGGCGGCGCGCGCACCCGCCTAGGAAGCGGGCATGACAGCTTTAGATATTACCGTTTTGCTGCTGGTCGGCTGGTTCGGCGTCCGCGGGCTGATGAACGGCTTTGTCAGCGAAATATTGTCGCTGGTCGCGTGGGTGGCAGCAATTGCCGTCGTCAAACTTTTCCATACGCCGGTGAGCGCGGCACTCGCCGACCGCGTCGGAACCGCTTCGGGCGCTGCGGTGCTGGCGTTTTCACTGCTGTTTGGTGTCACGTTCATGGTCGGGAGGTTTATCGCCAATCGCATCGGTACGGCGTCAAAATCGTCGATGCTCGGGCCATTTGACCGCATACTTGGGCTGGGTTTCGGGGCAGTGAAGGGCTTGCTCGGCGCGTCGATGATCTTTTTGTTCGCGTCGCTGCTTTATGACACCGTCTATGGGGGAAAGTCGGTGCGTCCGGACTGGATGCGCGAATCGCGTACCTATCCGCTGCTCAATGCGACGTCGCGTGCGCTCGTCGATTTTATCGATCAACGCCGCAAAACGGGCGGTGATGTGGGGAAGCCAAGTGGCTGAGCCGCTTTACAACGCCGAACTGCTGCGGTTGGCCGCAGCAACGGCTGATTTCACGCGTCTGGATGCGCCGGGGGCGAGCAGCGCACAACGTTCGCCGATTTGTGGCAGCCGGATCATCGTCGATGTCGCGCTTGATGATGCGGGACGTATTTCGGCGGTCGGGATGGAAGTGCGCGCGTGCATATTGGGGCAGGCCTCTGCCGCGCTGATGGCGGCGAACGCGATTGGCAAGGATGGCGCGACGCTGGGTGCTGCGCGCGACACGCTCAAGGACTTTCTTGACGGAAAGCGTTCCGATCCAGGGATATGGCCTGGCCTCACCGCGCTCGCGCCTGCGCAACCCCATTCAGCGCGGCACGGTGCGATCATGCTGGCGTTCGATGCGGTCAGCGCGGCAACGCACGCAGCGGCACGCTGATGGCCGATAGCGAAACGGTATCGATGCTACGCGAAGGCGTCATCCTGCTCGGTGCGGGACTCGTCTTTGTCATGCTGTTCCGCAAACTCGGGCTTGGCGCTGTCCTTGGCTATCTGATCGCAGGGATTGTCGTTGGGCCGTCAGTAATGGGATTGGTTGGCGACGGCGAAACCAAGATGGCGATTGCAGAAATCGGCATCATCCTCCTGCTGTTTCTGGTCGGGCTTGAACTGAGCCCTGCACGGTTGTGGCGGCTTAAGCGCGACATTTTCGGGCTTGGGTTGGTTCAGGTCGCGCTGTGCGGCGCCGTGCTGATCGAGTTTGTTTATCTCACGTCGGGTTTTACCATTGGTGCCGCGATTGCGCTCGGGCTACCACTTGCGCTGTCGTCGACTGCACAGGTGCTGCCAAGCCTCAAGGCGTCTGGCCGGATCAATACTGTGTTTGGCGAGCGCGCGTTTTCGGTACTGCTGTTTCAGGATCTCGCAATCGTGCCGATGATAACGATCATCGCAGCATTGTCGCGCGCGCCGAGTGATCCTTTAACCCCGCCTGGCTGGCTACTGGGGCTTTATACAATTGGCGCGATTGGCGCGCTCGTGCTTGCGGGGCGCTTCGTCATTCGTCCGCTGCTGCGGCTTACAGGGCGGCTCGGCGAGCGCGAACTGTTTGTTGTCGTCGCGCTCTTCACCGTGCTGGCGAGCGCTGCCATCATGGAATCGCTGCACCTTTCGACCGCGCTTGGGGCGTTTATTGCGGGCGTGATGCTTGCCGATTCGCCCTACCGCCACGAGATTGAGGCCGACGTGGAGCCATTCCGATCAATCCTGATCGGGCTGTTTTTCATGGCGGTTGGCATGGTGCTCGATATCTCAGTCATTTTCGCCAACCCGCTGTTCGTGTTCGGCATGGCTGCCGGGCTTGTCATTTTGAAAACGCTGTTCGTCATGCTTGTCGCGCGCGCATTTGGCGTTGCGACACGCCCCGCGTTCGGGATGGGGCTGCTGCTAAGCCAGGGCGGCGAGTTTGGATTTGTACTGTTCGCACAGGCACAGTCTGCGCTCCTCGTTGACCCCGAAGCTGCGAGCCTGTTTGGCGCGATCGTCACTTTATCGATGGCGACCACGCCGTTCCTGCTGATGATCGCCCGCCGTTTCGAATATGCCCGAAGCGCCGACGATTTGCCCGAAGGCCCCGAAAATGCGGCAAATACCAAGGCGATTGTCGTTGGCTTTGGCCGCTTTGGCCAGTCGGTAACGCAGATGCTGATCGGACACGGTGTCTCGGTCACGCTGATTGACATCAAGCCCGCGCAGATCGAACGCAGCGGCGCATTCGGAGCCAAAGTCTATTACGGCGACGGGCGGCGGATTGATTTGCTCCGCCGTGCAGGCGCGGACGAGGCTCGTGTCATCGTCTTTTGTACCGACGACCGAAATCTCGGGCCAAAAGAACTCGAAGCAATTCTCCAGACATTCCGGCAAGCGGCTATATTCGTGCGCGTTTTTGACCGGCGGCAGTTGCTTGCAATCGCCGATCTGCCACTCGCGGGCACCGTTCGTGAAGTGTATGAATCAGCGCTTCGGATGGGTATCGACGTGCTCAAAAATGTCGGCGCGACCGACGGCGACATACTTGAAGTTGAACGAATTTACCGTGAGCGCGACCGCGAGCGGCTTGAGGCGCAGGGCGCGACGGGTGATCTTCACGCGGGGCCGCCGCCAGTCTATGTCCCTGCCGTAAAAACGCCGCACGCGTGAGTAGAAGGATACCGATTTTTCACGCAGTCACCCCGCGCTTAACGATCAAGGAACGCCGCGACATCGCTGAGTGCAACATCGCGGTCGAGATAGGCCTGCCCGATTCCGGTTGCGAGAATGAACGGTAAGGTGCCGCCGCTCATTTTCTTGTCATGCAACATATGATCGACGAGTGTTTGACCGCATGTTTCAAGGCCCGCTGCGGCAACGCTGGTGGGCAGCCCGACAGAGGCAAGATGCGCGATCACACGGTCAGCGACGTTTTGTTCGCATTTGCCAATCCGTGCCGAATATCCAAATGCCATCGCCATCCCCGCGCCAACCGCTTCGCCGTGGAGCAGCTTGTCAGAATAGCCATGTTCGGCCTCAAGCGCGTGACCAAATGTGTGGCCAAGGTTGAGCAACGCGCGGACATCCTTGGTTTCGCGCTCGTCGGCCGCGACGATGTGTGCCTTCGCCTGAACGCTCTTTGAAATGGCGTAGAGCAGCGTATCGCTTTGCCCCGCGATGACATCTGCACCGTTCGCTTCGCACCAGTCGAAAAATGGCAGGTCATTGATCAGTCCGTATTTTACAACCTCAGCATATCCGGCGCGGCGTTCGCGGATCGGTAAGGTCGACAAAACGTCAGGATCGATCAGGACAAGCGCTGGTTGATGGAAACTGCCGATCAGATTTTTGCCCGCAGTCGTGTTGATCGCCGTTTTGCCGCCAACCGACGAATCAACCTGTGCCAAAAGCGTTGTCGGGATTTGAATGAAGCGGCATCCGCGCTTCAAAATTGCGGCGGCGAACCCCACAAGGTCGCCGATCACTCCGCCACCCAGCGCAATGATTGCGTCCGATCGCTCGACCCCGTGCGCGAGCAACTGATCGCACAGACTGGCAAGCACGGTCCAGGATTTTGTAGCTTCGCCGGGCGGCAGTGTGATCACTTTGAGCGTGATCGCGGCGGCTTTGAACGCATCGTTCAATTTTGGCAGGACATCGCGCGCGACATTTTCATCGGTCACGACAACGAACCGACCGTCGCGCGCCATCGCACCGATGTTCGCCACTGCATCGGCGATCAATCCTGCGCCGATCAGCACATCGTAGCTATTTTGGTTGAGTCCGACAGCAACGCGTATCATCGCAGTTTCTCCAATATAGTGTCGACCGTGACGTCGTGCGGCTGTGTTTCGCTGCGAATATGTACTGGTGCGAGGCTATACACCGGATTGCGCACTGCGGCGAGTTCGGCAAGCACAGTTATGGCGTCTTTTCCGGTGAGCAACGGACGGTTGCTGCGCCGGCTAACACGGTCAGCAAGTATATTGATGTCTGCGTCTAGCCAGATTGCGGTGGCGCGTTCGAGGATCAATGCGCGTGTTTGATCGTTCATGAATGCGCCGCCGCCCGTTGCAACGACCTTCGGCTTTCCATCGATCAATCGTGCAATGACGCGGCGTTCGCCATCGCGGAAATGCGCTTCGCCAAAGCGTTCGAATATCTCTGCGATGCTAAGGCCTGCCGCGCACTCAATCTCATGATCGGCATCGACGAAATCAATGCCAAGCCGGTGGGCGAGTCGCTTGCCAATCGTTGATTTGCCCACGCCCATCAATCCGACTAAGACGATGGGCCGATCAATCACAGGAATCGGGCGAAGCTCCGGGCTATTCATGGCGGGGGGCTATACACAGACCTACGCAATCGGGCAAAAGGCCCGCGAATGTAGTTGAAATTGGGAAATGACTAATGCAGCGTATGTTGAAATGGGCGATTGTCCCGGTGATTGTGATCGGGGCGGCTCTGTTTCTGTCGAGCCGTGTTTCCGAACAGCCGCTTACCCGTCACGAAAAGGCAGTTACGATTGATGCGTTGGCGAAGTAAGTCTGGCGTTGTAGCGCTGCTTTGCGGCGCTGCGCTGATCGGCGCGATCCCCGCGATTGGCCAGGAAAATCCCAAATCAATTTTGCCGCCGGGCTTTGGCGAAGAAGAACCTGCTGCGCCGCCCGCCGATCAGATACCTAATAAGCCAACCGATTTATTGCCTGATCTGCAACTTGAGACGAGAACCGAAACCGGCGGAGCGCGAACGTCACCGAGTGCATTACCGTCCGCCATTGATCCGCTTACCGGCGAGACCTTACCGCTTGACCCGACGGCTGAAGCGGCGGCGCTGGCTGCACAACAGCCCGGTGTGTTGCAGGATTTGCCGCCAAGTGCGCGACGGTCGACGGCGGTGATCGGAATTATTGACGCGCAAAGCGGTGGTTTTGAACAATCCGCATTTGGCGCGAGCAACGGCGCGTATCTTGCCGCGCTTATGCGCAATATGCGTGCCCCACTGGCTTCGCGCTGGAGTTCAATCCTGTTGCGCCGCGCGCTTTTGAGCCGTGTCGATACGCCTGCGGGTATTAGTGGTGCTGACTGGGCGGCCGAACGGGCGTGGCTGTTGCTGCGGATGGGCGAGGCTGAGCCTGCGCAATTGATCGTTCAAAGCGTTGATGTGGATCAATATACGCCCAAAATGTTTGAAGTCGCGCTGCAATCAGGTCTGGCAAACGCCGATCCTGCGGGGCTGTGCCCGATGGTTGAACCGGCGATGAAAGTGAGTGATGAGCGCGCTTGGCCTGCTGCACGTGCGATTTGTTCGGCACTGTCGGGCGAATCAGCGCAGGCAAGTGCGCAAATTGACGGCGTGCGGCGCAAGGGGCCGGGGCGGGGGATTGATGGCCTGCTCGCCGAAAAGGTTGTCGGCGCTGGAGGAAACACGCGGCGTGCCGTTGTTATCGAATGGGACACGGCGGACCGTTTGACCGCATGGCGTTACGGCATGGCCACCGCGACAGGTCTCCAAATTCCCGAACGTCTGATGGCGACGGTTGGCCCCAATGTGCGGGCGTGGGCCGCGCGCGCGCCGCTTTTGCCGCTCGCAGACCGGTCTGCCAACGCCGAAGTGGCGGCGGCGCTTGGTGTTTTTTCGAGTGCGGCTCTGGTCGATCACTTTAGCGCTGTCGCAGACGCGACCGACCCGGCGGATCGGCAAGGCAAATCGTTCACGCTGTTGCGCGCCGCTTATGTTGGAGAAGATACAGCAGCGCGCGTGGCGGCGATGCGCAGCCTGTGGACTGTTCCGGCGGGCGACGCGCACTCGGAATACGCCCGCCTGATACTAACGGCGCGCGCGGCAGGGGGGGTTGCACCTGACGACGGCGCTATCGGCACCGTCGACAAACTCGTCGAATCAATGATGGCGGCAGGGCTTGATGTTCAGGCCGCGCGGTGGGCAAAGCTGATCGAAGACGACAGCAATGATCCGGCGGTTCGCGCATGGGGTTTGCTTGCGGTTGGCAGCCCTGGTCAGGTGGTTGATTGGCGTGTGGGCAGTATCCGCAACTATTTGAGCAAGGCTGGCGTCGATCATCCATCGCGGGGCCAGTTTCTGGTTGCTGCTATGGCAGGGCTTGGCCGGATTGACGGCGCGAATGCAACCTCGCTTGCCGATGATCTGGGCATTCCGATTGCGACACAGACGCGCTGGACACGCGCGCTCGAACGCGCGGTGGTGGCGCGTGAACCGGCAACGGTCGCGCTGCTTTGTGCAGTCGGGCTTCAGGGGCGCACGTGGAAAGCCGTTTCGCCCGCGCATCTTTATCACGTCGTTTCTGCGCTCCGCCGCGTTGGTTTGGCGGGTGAAGCGCGGATGATCGCGGCTGAGGCGCTGACAAGGAGCTAGACCGTGAAGCCTTTAAGTTGCGACACCTCCGTTCGTGTCGAGCCCCTCGACTTCGCTCAGGATAAACTTCGGCCAAGTGGCCGAAGTCGAGGCACCTGTGCGTGTAGCACGTCCCTCGACTTCGCTCGGGACAAGCGGTTCAGCTTAACGTCATCGCGCTCTAGAACGTGAAGCCTTTGGATGATTTCATCCTGATCGGGCGTTTTCTTGAAATGATGGCGGCGGAAGCAGGTGCCTCACGCAATACGCTGCTTGCCTATAGCGCCGATTTGCGTGCCGCTTCGTCAATGCTCAGCGGGCGATTGTCGTCGGCAACTGCGCATGATGTCTCACAGCTTGGCGGCCATTGGGCTGCGCTTGCAAAATCATCACTCGCACGAAAAGCGGCCAGCGTTCGCCGCTTTTATGGCTTTCTCGCCGATGAGGGGCTGCGCGCTGATGATCCGTCACATGCGCTGCCACGCCCGGTGGCGCAGCGTTCACTGCCAAAAATTCTGTCGCACGCAGACGTTGAGCGGCTTTTTGCTGCCGTCGATGAACGGATAACGCAGTCGTCTGCCTCGGCCAGCGCGGTTCGGATGTCGGCGTTGCTCGAACTGCTTTACGGATCGGGATTGCGCGCGACCGAGCTCGTTTCGCTCGACGTTCGCGCTGTAAAGCACGACCGGCCATTTATAATATTACGTGGGAAGGGTGGCAAAGAACGGCTTGTTCCTGTGTCTGAACGCGCGCGAATTGCGGTAAGGCGCTGGCTGCCGCTGCGGCCTCCGGCGAGCAACTGGCTGTTTCCCTCGGGACAATCGTTCCTCAGCCGTGTGCGCCTTTTTCAATTGATCAAAGAATTGGCGGTGGATGCCGGCATCGCGCCCGAACGCGTCAGTCCGCATGTTTTGCGGCATGCATTCGCGACGCATTTGCTTGAAGGCGGCGCAGACTTACGCGCGTTGCAGATGCTGCTCGGCCATTCTGATATTGCGACAACCGAAATATACACCCATGTTGACAGCCGCCGGCTGGTTGATCTGGTCAATCAATCGCATCCCCTAATTGACCTTGCGGCGCGCGGGTCTTAACCGCAGATCATGGCCGCATATCTAGATTTTGAAAAACCGATTGCCGAGCTTCTGGCAAAGATCGCCGAGCTGCGCACGACCGCCGATGGCACTGCCAACATCGATACGGAGTTGGCAAAGCTCAGCAGCCGTGCTGACAAGATGCTCGCCGACACCTACGCGCGGTTGACCCCGTGGCAGAAAACTCAAGTGGCGCGGCATCCCGAGCGCCCGCACTGGAAGCATTATATCGCGCGATTGTTCGATGACTATATGCCACTCGCCGGGGATCGGGGCTTTGGCGATGATCAGGCAATTCAAGCCGGGTTTGGCCGCATCGACGGGCGCAAAGTCCTTGTGATCGGACATGAGAAGGGCGACGATACCGCGTCGCGACTCCAGCACAACTTTGGAATGGGTAAGCCCGAAGGATATCGCAAAGCGATCCGTTTGATGCAGCTTGCTGACCGTTTCGGGCTTCCCGTGGTGACACTTGTCGATACATCGGGCGCATTCCCGGGAATTCAGGCCGAAGAGCGCGGGCAGGCGGAGGCTATCGCGCGTTCCACCCAGGCTGCGCTCAATTTGCGTGTACCGATGGTCGCTGCGGTGGTTGGCGAGGGCGGATCAGGCGGGGCCGTTGCGCTTGCAGCGGCGAACCATGTCTTGATGTTCGAACATGCTATCTATTCAGTCATCTCACCCGAAGGCTGCGCGTCGATCCTGTGGCGTACCGCAGAAAAAGCGGCCGACGCCGCCGAAGCAATGCGGATCACCGCAACCGACCTCAAAGCACTCGCCGTGATCGATTTCATCGTGCCAGAACCCGTCGGTGGCGCGCAGCGCGCACCCGAACAAGCGATTGCCAATTTGGGCACCGCAATCTGCAATTCACTGGCAACGCTCGAAAAATTGTCGCCTGACCAATTGAAAGCTGATCGTCGACGGAAATTTCTTGCGATAGGCGCATTATAGCGCCATTTTGCACCGCGCAGTAATTTGTCGGGAGTAATGTCTGTGAAGCATCTGTTATTATTGAGCGTCGCCGTGTTAGCGATTGGAGCAAAGGCACCCGGCGCACTGCCGCTTGCCCAGCCAATGACGTCGAACGACAAGGCGACGGGCGCAAAAGCGCATCCGCAAATCCTTCAGGAATTTGGTGGTCTGTATGCCGGATCGCAGGCGGCCTATGTGACAAAGATAGGGCGGCGGATTGCCGTCCAGTCGGGGCTTTCCAACGCAGAGGGTGATTTCACAATTTCGCTGCTGAACTCACCGGTGAACAACGCGTTCGCGACCCCGGGTGGTTATGTCTATGTTACGCGTGAGTTGCTCGCGCTGATGAACAGCGAGGCAGAGCTTGCGTCGGTGCTTGGCCACGAAACGGGCCATGTTGCCGCGCGCCATTCGAAATCGCGTGAAAAGCGCTCGCGCGTTGGCGGATTGGGGGCGGTTGCAGCGACGATCCTTGGTAGCGTTTTGGGTGGAAATACGGGTGCGCAAATTGGTCAGCAATTGGGCGGGAGTCTCGCCCAAAGCTATGTTCTCGGCTTTTCGCGCGCGCAGGAATATCAGGCCGACGATCTTGGCGTGTCTTATCTTGCCAAGTCTGGCTACGACCCGCTTGCTTCGTCAACAATGCTTGCATCGCTCGCGGCGCAATCGACGCTTGACGCGCAAGTTCAGGGAAAAAGCGGCAAATCGCTTCCCGAATGGGCAAGCACGCATCCCGATCCCGCAAGTCGCGTGACGCGTGCAGCTGAGCGCGCGCGGGCGTCGTCACCCAATGGCCGACTGCAAAACCGCGATGAGTTTTTAATGGCGCTTGATGGCATGCTATACGGTGACGATCCCAAGCAGGGCATCATCGACGGCCAGACATTCAGCCACGGTGATCTGCGCCTGAGCTTCACTGCACCTGCGGGCTATGCGATTACCAATGGCACGCAGGCTGTTACGGTTTCAGGCGCGGCAGGGCAGGCGCAGTTTAGCGGTGCGGCCTATAATGGTGATATGAACGCCTATATCTCGGCTGTGTTCAGGTCGGTTGGCGGAAGCAATACGGCGCTTAATTTCGGTAACATCGACCGGACAACGATCAACGGTATCGAGACATTTTCGGCGTCGGCGCGCGCAAGCTCACAGTCTTCGCCGGTAGTTGTGACCGTTGTCGCGTATCAATTTTCGCAATTATCGGCGTTTCACTTCGTCACGATCACGCCGGGCGAAACGCGGACAAATACATTCGATTCGTTGATTGGGAGTATGCGCCGACTGAGCACGCAAGAAGCGGCGGCGATCAAGCCGCGGCGGATCGATATCGTGACTGTACGGGCGAGAGACACGATCGCAAGTCTGTCAGAGCGGATGGCATACCGTGACTACCGCGTTGAGCGGTTTCGCGTCCTCAATGCGCTATCGCCAAATGCTACGCTTACCACGGGGCAGAAGCTCAAACTGGTCGTTTATTGAGGCAAAAAAGGGGCGGCTGAACCAGGTTCAACCGCCCCAAATTTTTCAAACTTCGCTAATGTTAGCGGAGGTTGCTGCTCACGTTGTTGAACGTGCTCGAAATTTTGCCACCGAGCTGGCTCATGGCCGAAATCGCTGCAACAGCGATGAGAGCTGCAATCAAGCCATATTCAATAGCCGTCGCGCCCTTGGAATTCTTGATCATCTTGCGGAAAAACATCATGTTAGGTCTCCAGTGTTAAAGTGTTCGTTCTACCCGGCTGTTTGCAACACCGTTACAAATCAACAACGCAATCGCTAAGCCAATTCAATTACCAAATGTTTAACATCGGGAATTATTTCAGAAATTTGGCAAAATATTTCGGACAATAGTCAATTGTAAAGAAGTATAGTTAATGTTGTTAGTAAAACGTTTAGGCTGCGAAAATTACAAATCCCGTTCAGCTACGGTTTACGGCCTGAGCAACGTTGCTCCACATGCCGGTGGTCGATGCTGCCATCGATGTAAACGCGCCAATGCAGGCGATCACGACCAGCGAGAGAATGAGTCCATATTCAACTGCGGTCGCACCGCGACAATTGCCGCGTAATGCACGAAAAAGTTTAGACATTATCGTTTCCCACCGACAAGTTCCCTGATTGGCTTGATGACTAGGCCACCGCGCGTTAAGAATTTGCTAATGAGTGACATATCAAACCCCAAAATTATGATGGTTGTGGCCGCCGCGTTAATTGACGATCAAGCGCGCGTTTTGATCCAGAAGCGGCCCGCAGGCAGCAAAATGGCGGGGCTGTGGGAATTTCCGGGGGGAAAGGTCGAAATGGGCGAAACGCCCGAAGCGGCGCTTGTTCGTGAAATGCGCGAAGAAACCGGGATCGAGATATTGCAAGCAGATCTTTTTCCGTGCAGCTTTGCCAGCGCGGAGTTGAACGATTGCCACCTTTTATTATTGCTGTTTGTCTGCCGGCAGTGGCTTGGCGAGCCAGCGGCAATTTACGCCGATGCGCTGCGTTGGTCTGCACTATCGGAGTTAAGCACGATCAAAATGCCGCCTGCCGATTTGCCTCTGATTGCCCATCTGAAAGCCGAAGCAAGCGCCTATGTCGCGGGGCGTTGAGCCGACCAGCCTGTCAGCGTGATGATCGCGATGCTTTCTTCGAATTTGTCGAGGCCTTTGCCTTCAAGGGTTGACGCGAGTTGCGCCAAGGTCGCGCGTGTCAAAGCGCGGCGCTGCAAAAGCACGTTTGTCAGGCCATTGGCGCGCAAATCAGATAACAGCCTCGCGACGCGCGAATAGCGCGCGGTCGTTACATAATTATCGGCAACGGGCATCTCAAACCCCGCACGCGATAGAAGATCGCCAGCGCCGCGCACGTCAATCTGGGGGTGCAAGCGCGCAACACCAGGCTCAATCTGTTTGAATGCCGCACGGAGGCTATCAAGGCTGCCTGCGCCAATCATTGCGCCGAGAAAAAGTCCGCCAGGGGTGAGGACACGCCGCGCGAGCATCAACGCACCGGGCAGATCGTTCACCGTATCAAAAGTGCCCAACGCGATGACAAGATCGGCGCTATGATCGCCAAATGCCAGACGATCTTCGTCACAGACTATTGTCAGATGCGCTGCATTGATCATCACTGGCGATGCCACGACAACTTCAATCCCGCGCTGCGCCAGATTTGCAGCCAGTGCATCATCATATTGGCCGATAATGATCGCGCGCGCGAACGGCGCAACAACAGCATCAAGCCGTGACAATATCTCATCGACCATCGCCGTGATAATCCAGCGACCTTCGGGTGGACTGCTATCGGCGCGCTGGATCGCACGGCGGCGTGCGACGCGCGAAAAAATTTGCGGCTGGCTCATGCACGTCTTGTGCATTGGCAACGCGCGCGCGACAAGCGGTGTCGTGAACCGGGGGATAAAACTTGTCACGTCGATCGTGAATTTCGCGCTGCCACCGCGCTGCGCAGGATGTGGCATGATTGTCGACGGAGACCGCCAATTGTGCAGCAATTGCTGGCAATCGATGACATTTCTGACTGGTCAAGGCTGCGTGCTCTGCAATGTGCCGCTCAGCGTCGCGGGGCAAATTTGCGCTCCGTGCCTCGCGCATCCACCTGATCATGATGGGGTGCGCTCCGTCGTGGCCTACGGCGGCATTGCAACGACAATTATACTGCGGTTGAAGCACGGCCGTCGCACCGCGCTCGCGCACTATTTTGGGGAAGGCTTGAGTCGTCACGCCGATCACAGCCTTGATCTGCTATGCCCTGTGCCGCTCCACCGATGGCGGATTTGGCAGCGTGGGTTCAATCAATCGGCGCTGATCGCGAGCGCAATTGGACGGCAAACAGGGTTGCGTATCGAGAGCCAGTTGCTGCTTCGGCGCAAACGCACGCCGCTACTCCGCGGATTATCGCCGCGCGCAAGGCTTGATGCGGTGCGCGGCGCATTCTTAGTCAATCCTGCCGCTGCGGTCGACGTGACAGGCCTGTCGATCGGCTTGATCGATGATGTCTATACGACTGGAGCAACCAGCAACGCCTGCGCGCGCGTTCTCAAACATGCAGGCGCAAAACGCGTTATCATTTTGTCATGGGCGCGTGTTTTGAAGGGAAATGATTGACTTTGCGGCGTGCAATCCACATCAATTGCGCAACGTGACAGAAAGACAGGCTATGGCGAAGGTTGAAATCTATACCAAATTTCTTTGCCCCTATTGCGCGCGGGCGAAGTCAATACTCGCCGCGAAACATGCCACGGTCGAAGAATTTGACATCACCATGGACGGCGCGCTGCGCAAAACGATGATCGAGCGCGCGAACGGCGGATCGACCGTGCCGCAAATATTTATCGACGGGCGCCATATTGGCGGATCCGATGACCTCGCCGCGCTCGACGCGCAGGGAGAGCTTGAGCCACTGTTGCGGGCATGAAGATCGCGATCTGCCAGACAAATACTGGCATCGATCCCGAACAAAACGAGCATGACCTGTCGCGAGACATTGCGATCGCGGCGTCGCAGGGCGCGGTCGCGATATTCACGCCCGAAATGTCGGGGGTTTTAGATCGTGATCGCGTTCGTTCAACCTCGATATTGCGCCGAGAAGCCGAAGATATCGTTCTCGCTGCGGTGCGAAGAGCGGCGGAATTGCACCAGGTGACGCTCTTCATTGGCAGCCTTGCTATCGCGGGCGAACGCAGCGACGGTCGATTGGTCAATCGTAGCTTTGTGATTGGTTCCAGCGGTGCAATCGTAGCGCGGTACGACAAACTTCATCTGTTTGATGTCGCGCTGGCAAGCGGAGAATCGTGGCGCGAATCGAATGCCTATGCGGCGGGTGATAGCGCTATTGTGGTAAACAGCGCCATCGGGCCGGTCGGCCTTTCGGTGTGTTACGACTTGCGATTTGCCGCACTTTACAACGCGCTGAGCGCAGCAGGGGCGAAGCTGCTGGCGGTGCCGGCTGCGTTCACGGTGCCCACGGGGCGCGCGCATTGGCATGTTCTGCTGCGCGCGCGCGCGATCGAAAATGCCTGTTATGTTATTGCCGCCGCGCAGTCGGGGCATCATGCCGACGACCGCGACACTTATGGTCATTCGCTTGTCATTGATCCTTGGGGCAGCGTCATACTCGACATGGGCGACAGCACCGGCATTGGTTATGCTGACATTGATCTGGCCGAGGTCGACAAGGCACGCGCGCAGGTGCCGGTGCTTGCACATCGTCGCGCGATTCCCCATGTGACGATCTGTAATGATAGTCTTTGATCTGAAATGTGAGCGCGCAGCGCATGTATTTGAAGCGTGGTTTGGCAGCAGCGCAGATTTTGATAGCCAGCGCGAACGCGGGCTGATCACCTGTCCCATGTGCGGCGATAGTATGATCGACAAAGCGCTGATGGCACCTAACCTTGGGCCAAAATCAAACCAGATAGCGGTGAAGCGGGGCAATGTCGCTGCGCGCGTACCCGAACTCTCGCTGCCCGATGCAAAAGCCGCGATGGCAAAATTGGCGACGATGCAGGCCACTCTGCTACAAAATTCGACGTGGGTTGGCCAGGATTTCGCAACGCAGGCGCGCGCTATGGACGACGGCATGATTGCAAAAGGCGCGATCCACGGTCAAGCCAGCCTGACAGAAGCCAAATCACTGATCGATGACGGAATTGCCATATTGCCGCTGCCGCTTCCAATTGTGCCACCCAACCAGCAGAATTGACCCCGCACAGCCGTGCGCTTAAACGCTGCTTCGCGCACCCGTAGCTCAGCCGGATAGAGCATCAGATTCCTAATCTGGGGGCCATGGGTTCGAATCCCGTCGGGTGCACCATTTCACAGCGATCCGCGCAGTTTTATTGCTGTTCCAACTGCGCCGCGCTGTCGCAGCCGCGTTGCGCGCAAAATAACCGTTGACCGCACGGCGAGATAGGGTTTGGGTCAGGCTTCCTTATTTGAAAGAGACATCAATGCAGTTTGACAGCAATACCGCCGCCGTCGTCACAGGCGGCGCATCGGGTTTGGGTCGTGCGAGCGCAGAAGCGCTTGCCGCAGCAGGCTTTAAGGTTGCCATTTTTGATGTGAATGGCGCGCTTGGCCAAACGGTGGCCGATCAGATCGGCGGCATATTCTGCAACGTGGACGTGACGAGCGAAGACAGTGTGGTCGCTGGATTTGCAGCGGCCCGCGCATCAATTGGTCAGGAACGCGTATTGATCCACTGCGCGCAAATCTCAAAGCGCGGGAAAACGGTCGGCTATGATCGGGCGACGGGCGTTTACAAACGCCTTTCTACCGAAGATTACGCATTTTCCGCCGAGGGCATTCTGGTGGCAAGCTACCGCGTCGCGTCAATCTCCGCGCTCGGTATGGCGTCGCTTGATCCGCTTGAGGACGGTGAACGCGGGGTCATCACGCTCACTGCGTCTGCCGCTGCGCAGGATGCACAGATCGGGCAAGTTGCTTATGGTTCATGCAAAGCAGGCGTCAACGGCCTCGTGCTGCCGATGGC
>JAYVVW010000171.1:0-6705 GCA_043786595.1 Sphingomonadales bacterium
CGCAACGTCCCGTCGTCTTGACATGCCCTAGAAACACGCTTCCGACGCTTTACGTGAACCACATCGCCGCGCAAATGTCAAGAACAAATATGGTTCAAAGTCAAAATAGTGGGAAAATGGCAGGATATTTTTGCTGCGATGCATCATTTTGCAGCTTCGCTTGTTCAGCGTGACGGGACTTATGGTTCCAAGACAGAATGAGGTAAGTTTGAATGAAAAATAGCGTAATCTTGGCAGCATCTTCGGTGCTGACAGCAATAGCATTTCTTCCCGCAGCCGCATCGGCGCAAGAAGCGCGTGACGAATGGAGCGGCGTGTATGTCGGTGGGTCATTTGGCGGCACCGTTCAGCCCAACGACACGGGCGAATCAGTCTTGTTCGATACCGACAAAGATGGCTTCTTTGGTGATACAATTCGCACAGCGTCGGGCGCAAACGCCTTTTCAACGGGCTTCTGCAACGGTGCAGCACGCGGCGCGACGCGCGATGCAGGCTGCCGCAATGACCGCGACGGCATCGAATATTTCGGTCGCGTCGGTGCCGATTCGCAATTTGGTGATTTCGTCGTCGGTATCGTCGGTGAATTCGGTCACAGCCGCGCGAGCGACAGTGTCAGCGCATTCAGCACGACGCCCGCATCGTACACGCTAACACGAAAGGCACAGTATCAGGGCGGCATCCGCGGTCGTGTCGGCTACACCCCCGGCACGACATTATTCTACGCCACCGGCGGCGCGGCTTATGCCCGTTTGCGGAGTAATTTCGCAACGACCAATACTGCGAACAGCTTTAATCCTGCGGGCAAGAGTGATGAACTGGGCTATTCCGCAGGTGGCGGCGTAGAACAGAAGATTGGTCGCAATTTCTCGATCGGTCTTGAATATCTCTACACCAGCTTCCCCAAGGCCAATACGACGATTGCCGTCGGCCTTGGCACTGCAGGCCCGACAAATCCGTTCTTGCTGGTCAACCCGACGGGAACGACGTTCCTGCGCAGCGACAGTGACTTTAATACGCACAGCATGCGCGTAACTGCAGCATTCCGCTTCTAGTTGCGTTCATCTAGCCTCGGCATCGTTGCTTGCCCAACGGTGCCGAGGTTATTGTCGACTTCATTCGAACTTGTTGTCGCGCGGGAAGCCAAGCGGCGGCATTCGCCCCGCAGCACCCCTGGCAACGCGCCACGGATTGACATCGGCTTCGGTGCGTCTGCGCCCTGTTTCGCCGCCCATTGGCCAGCTCAAACCCTCTTCAAAGCGGAAACTGATCACGTCGGCGAGCCCGCCGTCCTTATATTTCTGAATCGTCACACCCTGTCCGCGCGCCATTTCGGGAAGCTCGACCAACGGGAAGACCACGAGTTTGCGATTATCGCCGACCGCCGCAACATAATTGTCGCTCGCCGTTATTTTGCGGACAATGCACAGCTTGGCCCCCGCCCGCACATTGACGACCTGTCGCCCTTTGCGCGTTTCGGCGATGACATCTTCGCACAGTGCGATAAATCCCTTGCCGTCGCTTGCCGCAAGCAACAGCCGCGTTCCGATCTGCGCTGGAAACAGCGTCAGGATCGCGACGTTTTCGGGGATGTCAATCAGCAGCCGGACGGGCTCACCAAAGCCGCGCCCGCCGGGCAGCTTGTCACTGCCCAACGTGAAAAAGCGACCGTCATCGGACACGAGCAGCAGCTTGTCAGTCGTCTGCGCATGGAAGATGAAGCGCGGGCCGTCGCCCTCCTTGAATTTGAGCGCCTCGGGATTGTCGAGCGTGACATGGCCCTTCATCGCACGAATCCAGCCGCGTTGTGACATCACCACCGTTATCGGCTCGCGTTCGATCATCGCTTCGAGTGGAATGTCCTTGGGCGGCGCGGCTTGCGCGATCGTCGTGCGGCGTTTGCCAAGCGGCGTATCAGGGCCGTAGGCAATGCGCAGTGCGGCAAGGTCCTTCTTGAGCCGGGTCCGCTGGCGCGCGGGGCTTTCGATCAGCGCGGCGAGACCGGCGCGTTCGTCTTCAAGCTTGTCACGTTCGGTTTTGATTTCAAACTCTTCAAGCCGGCGCAACTGGCGCAGCCGCATGTTGAGGATCGCCTCGGCCTGTCGGTCATTGAGGCCAAACTCGGCGACCATCAACGGCTTAGGCTCATCCTCGGTGCGGATGATTTCGATCACGCGGTCAAGGTTGAGATAGGCGATCAGATAGCCACTTAGCAACTCGATCCGGTCATCAATCTTGCCCAAGCGGTGCTGTGCGCGGCGCACGAGCACTTCGATTTGATGCGTCAGCCACGCGAGCAGGACAGCCTTGAGGCTCATCACGCGCGGCGTGCGATCAGCACCCAGAACGTTCAAATTGAGTGATATTTTCACCTCAAGATCGCAATATTTGAACAGGCTCTCCATCAGCACGTCAGGATCGACGGCGCGGCTGCGTGGTTCGATGATGATGCGAACTGCCTCGTCCGATTCGTCGCGAACATCGGCAAGGATTGGCAGTTTCTTGTCAGCGATCAACTGGGCAATCGCCTCGATCAGCTTGCCCTTTTGCACGCCGTAGGGAATTTCACTGACCACCGCGACCCAGGTGCCGCGTCCCTGATCCTCAATCGCCCAGCGTGAGCGGACCCGAAAGCTGCCGCGTCCGCTGGCATAGGCTTCGGCGATGTTGACCGGCGGATCGACGATCAGCCCGCCGGTCGGCAAATCGGGGCCGCGGACATATTCAAGCAGCGCCGCGTCAGGTGCCTCGGGCTGATCAATCAGCAGTGTCGCGGCGTCGATGATCTCGGCAACATTGTGCGGCGGAATGTTCGTCGCCATCCCCACCGCAATGCCGCTTGATCCGTTGGCAAGCAGATTGGGAAACAGGCCGGGGAAAATCTCGGGTTCTTCGTCTTCATTGTTATAGGTCGGGCGGTAATCGACGGTGCCGTCATCAAGCCCCGCCATCAACGCAATTGCTGACGGTGTCAGCCGGGCCTCGGTATAGCGGTAGGCGGCGGCGTTATCGCCGTCGATGTTGCCAAAATTGCCCTGCCCGTCGACCAGCGGATAACGCAGCGAGAAATCCTGCGCGAGCCGCACCATCGCATCATAAACCGATTGATCGCCGTGCGGGTGATATTTCCCGATCGTATCGCCTACAACGCGCGCGCATTTTTTATAGGCGCTAGCGGGATCAAGTTTGAGCAGCCGCATCGCCCAGAGCAGGCGGCGGTGAACGGGCTTCAACCCGTCACGCAAATCGGGCAGCGACCGCGCGGTGATCGTCGACATCGCGTAAATCAGATAGCGATCGCTGAGCGCACCATCGAACGGCGCGTCAATCACGGCATCATAGGGAACTTCGGGCGGTGCAGGTGGTTCTATCAGTTCGGTCATCGAAACGCCCGTTAGCAGGCGCACGCAAACGGTGCCAGTGGGCGCGGAGATCGATGCTGACATTGGACTTGCAAGCTGAAAGCGCTAAAGCGGCGAAAGTTCGATTGTAATTTGGGGCCTCAATGACACTTTCGGTCAAAACAATTCACGCACTATCGCGCAGCGGCAAACGCGCCATCGTGCTTGTGATTGATGCACTATTATGTGTCGCAACGGTCTTCATCGCTTATTATCTGCGAATTGGTTATTGGTTTTTACCGAGTGGAACGCAGTGGCTGTCGGTGGTTGTTTCAGCGTTGTTTGCAATTCCGATCTTCATTTCATTCGGCCTCTACCGCGCCATTTTTCGCTTCGCCGGTTGGGGCGCATTGATGGCGGTTTCGCGCGCGATGCTGCTTTACGGCCTGCTTTATGCGGGTGTTTTCACATTTGTCGGTGTGCTTCATGTGCCGCGTACGGTTGGCTTGATCCAGCCTGTGTTGCTATTTATTGCGGTTGGCGGTTCACGCGCTATTGCACGATATGTCCTTGGCGGCGGATTCGAAGCGCTCGGTCGGATGGGTCAACAACCCAAGGTTCTGATCTACGGCGCCGGTTCTGCAGGACGTCAGCTTGCCGCAGCGATGACGAGCAGTCACGAAATGGATGTCGCGGGCTTTATTGATGATGATCGCGGCTTGCAAGGCAGCGTCCTCAACGGCAAAAGAATCTATCCTTCGCATGATTTGCCCGCGCTGATCACAAAGCTGGGCATTACCGATATCATGCTCGCGCTGCCATCGGCGAACCGCAAGCGGCGCAATGAAATTCTCGGCTTGCTTGGCCAAGCCAATGTCGGCGTTCGGACGCTACCGGGGCTGATGGATTTGGCGCATGGTCGCGTGACAATCAATGATTTGCGTGAGCTCGATATTGAAGACATGCTCGGCCGCGACACCGTTTCGCCAAACCAGATTTTGCTTGGAAAGAATATTACAGGCAAATCAGTGCTTGTCACGGGTGCAGGCGGGTCAATCGGCAGCGAGTTATGTCGACAGATATTGCAGCTCAACCCGGCTGTTCTGCTGCTTGTCGAAATGAGCGAATTCGCGCTTTACGCGATCAATGAAGAGCTGGCAGCCGCGATCAATGACAGTGAAGGCGCGGTGCCCCGCATTGTCCCGCTCCTCGGCTCGGTGCAGGACGCCAAGCGGATGCGCAATATCATTGAGGCATGGCTGCCCAACACAATCTATCACGCCGCTGCCTATAAGCATGTTCCGCTCGTCGAGCATAATCCAGCCGAAGGGCTGCGCAACAATGTGTTCGGCACGCTCAACGTCGCGCAGATTGCGGCTGACGTCGGCGTGCAGGATTTTGTCTTGATCAGCACCGACAAGGCTGTCCGCCCCACCAATGTGATGGGAACAAGCAAACGCCTTGCCGAAATGGTGCTACAGGCGCTGTCTGAAAAAGGTGGGCCCACCCGTTTTTCGATCGTGCGTTTTGGCAATGTGTTGGGATCTAGCGGCTCGGTCGTTCCGCTGTTTCGCAAGCAAATCAAGGAAGGCGGCCCGCTCACCATCACGCACGCCGACATCACGCGTTACTTTATGACGATCCCCGAAGCGTCTCAGCTTGTCATCCAAGCCGGCGCAATGGCGCAGGGCGGCGAAGTATTCGTGCTCGATATGGGCGATCCCGTAAGGATTATCGACCTCGCCCGCCGGATGATCGAATTTTCAGGGCTCACCCTGCGCGATGATGTTAATCCAGACGGTGATATTGCAATCAACATCGTCGGGTTGCGCCCCGGCGAAAAACTGTATGAAGAACTGCTGATCGGTGATGATCCGATCGAAACCAAACATCCGCGGATCATGAAGGCCCGCGACAAATTTTTGGGGTGGCCCGAACTCAAAATCGAGCTTGACCGGCTGCAGCGTGCGATCGACGATCAGAATGTTCATGATATCCGCGCCAAGCTGAAGGAACTTGTGACCGAATTTACCCCCGACACCGATATGGTTGACTGGATACACCTTGAACGCGAAGCAGGCTGAACGCGTAGTATCCCTGCGACAACCATTGTCGTACCTCAGCAACCGCATTAGGAGCGGGGGCCAAATTCTATTCACTGGAGCAACACATTGACCGTTCTCGTCACCGGAGCCGCCGGGTTCATCGGCTACCACCTGTCAGAGCGGCTGCTCGCGCGCGGCGATCGGGTGATCGGGATTGACTGTATCAACGATTATTATGATCCGCAGATCAAGCGTGACCGGCTTGCCAGCTTGACCGCACGGTTTGGCGACGCCTTTACCTTCATCAAGGTCGATTTTTCAGATCATATCGCGCTTGAAGCAGCGCTTGCGCCGCACAGTTTTGACAGGATTGCGCATCTCGGGGCGCAGGCCGGCGTGCGCTACTCGATCGAAAATCCGCGTGCCTATGTGCAGGCCAATCTCGTCGGCCATGTCAACCTGCTCGAAATCGCGCGTGGCCGCAAAGCATCGATGGTCTATGCCTCGTCATCGTCGGTTTACGGTGGCAATGAGACTCTGCCATTCCGCGTCGAAGACCGTGTCGATCATCCGATGTCGCTTTACGCCGCGACCAAGAAGGCCGACGAACTGATGAGCGAAACCTACGCGCATCTCTACCGGATTCCGCTCACCGGCCTGCGTTTTTTCACCGTCTATGGCCCCTGGGGTCGCCCTGATATGGCGATGTGGATTTTCACCAAGGCAATCTATGATGGCACGCCGATCAAGGTTTTCGGCGAAGGCGCGATGCGGCGCGACTTTACCTATATCGATGATATCGTATCGGGCGTCGTTGCCTGCATCGACACGCCCGCACCCGATGACGGCGCGGTGAAGGCGGGCGGCAGCAAAAGCCCGCACCGCATCTATAACATCGGCAACAACAACACCGAAGAATTGATGACGATGATCGGCCTGATCGAAAAGGCATGCGGCCGCGAAGCGATCAAGCAACTCCATCCGATGCAACCCGGCGACGTGCGCGAAACATCGGCCGACATCAGCGCGATTGCGCGCGATCTCGGATTTGAACCGACGACCAAGATTGATGTGGGGATTCCCAAATTCATCGACTGGTATCGCGGTTATCACAAGCTTTAAGGCGGGAACTGACTATGCGGATCATTGTCATCGGATTGGGCTATGTCGGGCTGCCGCTCGCGGTACAGCTTGCCAAGCATTTCGAAACCTGGGGGCTTGATATCAATCAGGCACGGATCGACGAGCTCAAAAGCGGCTTTGACCGCACCGATGAGATCGACCGTGAGCGGCTGACCGCATCATCGCTCCGCCTCACCACC
>JAYVVW010000172.1:0-21176 GCA_043786595.1 Sphingomonadales bacterium
TCCATACTGGCCTCCAATCCCAGCCAGTAGCTTGAATCAGAAAATCTGCCGCTTGGGAATCCCAAACGATTCAATGTGCTCGATTTCGGGTCTAAACCCCCACCTCATCAAGCGAGAGCAGGCTCGCGTTGCCGCCTGCACTTGTGGTGTCGGTTGATGTCACGCGTTCGGCGCAGAAGCGGTGGAGGTAGTTCGGGCCGCCCGCCTTTGGCCCTGTGCCTGAAAGGCCTTCGCCGCCAAACGGCTGGCTGCCGACGATCGCGCCGATCATCGAGCGGTTGATGTAAAGATTGCCAACGCGCGCGATCGCTTCAACGGTCTCGGCGTTGCGCGCGATCCGGCTGTGGAGGCCCATCGTCAGCCCGTAGCCTTTGGCGTTGATCGCAGCGACGGTCGCCTCAAGCTCGCCTGCGCGCCACGTTACGACATGGAGCAGCGGGCCGAACCATTCGGCGCTGAGCGCGTCTATTGATGCGAGCCTGATAATTGTTGGCGGCACGAAATTGCCCGTTGGCGGAACCGAAACGCTGTGGATGATATTGGCCGTCTGGCTTTCGCGGTAGGCCATCAGTCGGTCATACGCCGCGCTGTCGATTACCGGGCCAACATCGGTGGCCGGGTCAGCGGGATCGCCGATGATCAGCGTATCCATCGCCCCGCTCAGCATGGCGATCAGGTGATCAGCGACATCCTCTTGCACCATCAACAGCCTCAGTGCCGAACAGCGCTGGCCTGCTGACCCGAACGCCGATGTCACAACGTCGTGAACCACCTGTTCGGGAAGCGCGGTTGAATCGACGATCATCGCGTTGATCCCGCCGGTTTCTGCGATCAGCGGGATTAGCGGTCGATCATCATTCGCCACCAGCGCACGCGCAATCCGCCGTGCCGTTGCAGTCGATCCGGTGAACGCAACGCCCGCAATCCGCCGATCATCGACAAGCGCGGCGCCAATTTCGGCCCCCCCTACAGCGAGAATGAGCGCATCTTTGGGAACGCCCGACGCATGTGCAATCGCCACAGCGCGCGCCGCGATTGCGGGGGTTTGCGGCGCGGGCTTGGCAATCACGCAATTGCCAGTCACGAGCGCCGCGACGACTTGCCCGAGGAAAATGGCGAGCGGGAAATTCCACGGCGCGATGCACAGCCAGACGCCGCGCCCTTCATAGCGCAGGATGTTGCGCTCACCGGTCGGGCCGGGCAGTTCGATTGTTGCAAGCCCCGAACGCGCTTGGGCGGCGTAGTAACGGCAGAAATCGACCGCCTCGCGCACTTCGCCCAGCGCATCGGGGATGGTCTTGCGCGCCTCATGGACGAGCAGCGCCATCAGGTCGGTTCGGTTTGCTTCAAGCGCATCGGCGATCCGGTCAAGCACGTCGGGGCGTGCGCTGAGCGAGGTCGTCGACCAAGCGGGGAAGGCCGTCAGCGCGCGGGGCACAAAATCGTCGACAAAAGGTTTGTCGCTCGCAATGACAGGCACCGCAGCAATTGCCTCGGCAACGCCTTCCAATACTGTCCAATCCTGAAGATCGACCCCTGCGCTGTTCCGCCGCGCGCCAAACAAATCTGCGGGCAGCGCGATTGACGGATGGCGCGATCCGCCGACGCGCGCGATTTTCTCAACCGGATCGTCGAGCAATTCGGCGTCGCTCAGCGTTTCATCGGCAAGTTGATGGACAAAGCTCGAATTCGCGCCGTTTTCCAGCAGGCGGCGGACGAGATAGGCGAGCAAATCGCGATGGCCACCGACGGGCGCGTAAATCCGGCAGTGATAGCCTTCATCGCGCACCAATCGCTCGTACAGGCCGTCGCCCATGCCGTGGAGCCGCTGAAATTCGAAATCGCGCGATGTCCCCGCCCAACCGAGCAGCGTCGCGACGGTGAGCGCGTTGTGCGTCGCGAACGCGGGATAGATGTGACGCGCCTCTAGCATATCGCGCGCGCAGGCAAGGTATGACACGTCGGTTGCCGCTTTGCGCGTGAACAGCGGGTAATCGCTCAATCCCTGTTCCTGCGTCCGTTTGATTTCACTGTCCCAATAAGCGCCTTTGACCAGCCGGACGCTCATCCGCCGCCCGGTATCGCGCGAAAGTCCATCGGCCCAGGCGATCACCGGCCGCGCGCGTTTGCCATAAGCCTGCACCGCCATACCAAGCCCGTTCCAGCCCTTGAGCGCAGGGAGCGCGGCGACGCTCGCGATCATATCAAGGCTCATGTCGAGCCGCTCGCTCTCTTCGGCGTCAATTGTCAGCGCGATGTTTGCGGCTGCCGCACGCAGGCACAGACTCTCGAGCATTTCGGTCAGTGCGGGTACGCAGCGGCTCCACTGCGCCACTTCATAGCGGGGGTGGAGTGCGGAGAGCTTGACCGAGATTGAATGGCCCGCAGCGGGCACGCGCGCAATCGCGTCAATCGCGGCTTCATAAGACGCAAAATAGCGCGCACCGTCGGCAAAGGTGCGCGCGCCTTCGCCGAGCATGTCGAAACTGGCGGTAAAGCCGGAGTGTTCGGGTTTGGCCATCCGCGCGGCGGCTTCGTCGATCGTGCGGCCCATGACGAAAATTTCACCCATCATCTTCATTGCGGCACCCACCGCCTGACGCACGAATGGCTCACCCGCGCGTGAAATCAGGCGGCGCAAGATGCTTGTCTCGCTGGTTTCGCTTACCAGCGCGCGGCCGATTACCAGCCCCCATGTCGCCGAATTGACCAGTTTTGAGCTTGATTTGCCCTGATGCGCACGCCAGTTTGCATCGCCGAGCTTATCCGCGATCAGCGCGTCGGCGGTTTCAGGATCGGGCACGCGCAAGAACGCTTCCGCCAAGCTGAGCAGCGCGACGCCTTCGGAGGTATCAAGCCGGTATTCCTGCAGGAATTGATTGACCCAGCCGCTGTGCTGCGCCGCGCGGAGATCGGCAATGAGCGTCAGCGCGCGCGCATGAACCGCAGGCACCTGTTCCGAAGACAGCCGCGCGCGGGCGATCAGCGGCGCGAGCACATCGGGTTCTGATGCGCGGTGTAGCAGGACCATCTGTGCGCGCAGCGATGACGTTGCGGAATCCATAGCTTTTGACTTTCGGTTGGCGCACGTTCTAACAGTGCCGCACATGATTCCCGCGTTGTAATATTATTGCGCGGCAGAATCACTCTTTTTCCATCACCCGTTTTTCGCGGGGCGCGTATCACCTGTTAGCAAAGGACAGTAACAACATGGCGACAATCGAGGACATCAAGGCAATGATCGGCACCGTGATCGGCACATCCGACTGGGTGTTGGTCGATCAGGAGATGATCAATAAATTTGCCGACGCGACGGGCGATCATCAGTTCATCCATATCGATCCCGAGCGCGCCAAGATGACGCCGTTTGGCACCACAATCGCGCACGGTTTCCTGACGCTGTCGCTGATGCCGATGCTCAGCGCCAAGGCCAATCTGCCGCACCCCGATAATGTCAAAATGGGTGTCAATTATGGTTGCGACAAGCTGCGCTTTCTATCGCCGGTGAAATCGGGCAAGCGCGTGCGCGGTGTTTTCAAACTGTCATCGTTCGATGAAAAACGCCCCGGCCAGTTTCAGCAATCGCAGGAAGTGACCGTCGAGATCGAAGGCGAAGATAAACCCGCGCTGATCGCTGAATGGATCAGCCAGGTTTTCGTTTGACCAACTGATTGGCTCGTAACGGGCTGAGAAAAAAGGAATTACCCATGCGTGATGCAGTTATCGTTTCCACCGCCCGCACGCCGATTGGCAAGGCGTATCGCGGTGCTTTTAACAATACCCCTTCGCCAACGCTTTCGGCGATGTCGATCCGTGCCGCGGTTGAACGCGCTGGTATCGACGGCGCTGAAGTCGACGATGTGTGCTGGGGTTCGTCGCTTCAGCAGGGCAGCCAGGCGGGCAATCTTGCACGCACTGCGTTGCTCCGCGCGGGGCTTCCCGTATCCGTTCCCGGCATGACGATTGACCGTCAATGCTCATCCGGGCTGATGGCAATCGCGACGGCGGCGAAGCAGATCATTATCGATAATATGGACATCTGCATCGGCGGCGGGGCTGAATCGATCAGCCTTGTGCAAACACCGCAGATGCGCGTCGCGCCCGATCCAGAGCTACTCGCAATGCACCAGACGATCTACATGCCGATGCTCCAGACCGCCGAAGTCGTGGCAAAGCGCTACGGCATCTCACGCGACCGTCAGGATGAATATGCGCTGATGTCGCAGCAGCGCACCGCCGCAGCGCAGGCTGCGGGCAAATTCGACGATGAAATCGTTGAAGTGACCGCGACGATGGCGGTGACCAACAAGGAAACCAAGGAGGTCACACACAAGGAAGTGACGCTTTCAAAGGATGAGGGCAATCGCCCCGATACCCAGCTTGCGGGCCTGAACGCGCTCCAGCCTGTCCTTGGCCCCGATATGAATATCACCGCAGGCAATGCCAGCCAGCTTTCGGACGGTTCATCGGCATCGGTGCTGATGGAAGCATCAATCGCCGCGAAAAAGGGGCTGACGCCGCTTGGCCGCTATGTCGGCATGGCGGTTGCGGGCACCGAGCCAGACGAAATGGGCATCGGCCCCGTCTTCGCGATCCCCAAGCTGCTCGAACGCTTCGGGCTCAAGGTGGATGATATCGGACTTTGGGAGCTCAATGAAGCCTTTGCGGTTCAGGTGCTTTACTGCGCTGACCGTCTGGCGATCCCGATCGAGCGGCTCAACGTCAACGGCGGCGCGATTTCGATCGGCCATCCTTATGGCATGTCGGGCGCACGCATGGTTGGCCATGCGCTGATCGAAGGCAAGCGTCGCGGCGTCAAATATGTTGTCATCACGATGTGCATTGGCGGCGGACAAGGTGCGGCCGGGCTGTTTGAAGTTCTCTAAGTCAGAACCAGGGGCGGGTGTAACAGCCCGTCCTTCAGAATTGCGCCGCGCTCGCGGTCGTTGGCAAGTAACAATGCGCCGTCGAGATCGACCCATTTCGCGTCGTGCGCGATCAGGAATGCGGGCGCGATGGCGAGGCTGGTGCCCAGCATGCAGCCGACCATGATGTCAAAGCCAAGCGCGCGCGCCTCCGCCTTGAGCGCCAGCGCTTCGGTAAGCCCGCCCGTCTTATCAAGCTTGATGTTGATCGCGTCGTATCGACCGATACAGTGTGCAAGATCGGTGCGGTCATGGCAGCTTTCATCGGCACCAAGTGGAATTGGCGATCTGACGCCGTCGAGCAGATGATCCATCCCCGCCTTCACCGGCTGTTCGATCAGTTCGACGCCGAACGGCAGCAGCGCCTCGGCCTCGCGCACGATGTCGCGGCCCGTCCAGGCTTCATTGGCGTCAACGATCAGCCGCGCGGATGGCGCGCCGCGCCGCACCGCTGCGACCCGATCAAGATCGCCGTCGCCTGCCAGTTTGAGTTTGAGCAGCGGCGTCCGCGTCGCCAGCGCGCGCGCATCGGCCTCCATCGTGTCAGGCGAACCAAGCGATACGGTCATTGCGGTAATCAGCGGGGTGGGACGAACAAGCCCCGCAATTTGCCACAGCGGCTGGCCGGCCTGTTGGCATTCGATATCCCATAACGCGCAATCAAGCGCGTTGCGCGCGGCCCCGTGCGGCAGAATGTTTTGCAGCGTCACGCGGTCGATACCATGCCCGAGCGCGGCGATATCGCGCACGCATTGTTCGGCGCTTTCACCCTCATAATAAATCGGCGTCGCTTCACCGCGCCCGACATGGGTGCCGTCGCCGACCTCGGCGACGATTACGTCAACATAGGTCTTTGCGCCGCGTGCGATGATGAAGGCACCCGCGACCGGCCAGCGCTCGATATGCGCACTGACCGAGCGCGTGACTGTCATTTAATTGTGCTCGTTGATCCAGCCTTCGACCACGGGCGCGATGTTATCACGCCAGCGGCTGCCGTTGAAAATGCCGTAGTGGCCAGCCCCCTCAGCCATGTAATAGCGCTTGCGATCTTCGGGCAGTTTCGTCGCAATCGTCAGTGCGGCCTTTGTCTGGCCAAGCCCTGAAATATCATCGCGCTCACCCTCGATCGCGAGCAACGCCGTGCGTGTGATCGCGGCAGGATCGACGCGGCGACCACGGTGCATCATTTCACCTTTGGGCAGCAAATGATTCTGAAACACTACATCGATCGTCTGCAGATAGAATTCGGCCGTCATATCGCACACCGAACGATATTCTTCGTAAAAGTCCTTGGTCGCATCAGCGCTCTCATCATCGCCTTTGACCAGATGTTTGAACATTTCCCAGTGGCTCATCATGTGATTGCCCAGGTTCATTGACATGAATCCGGTGAGTTGCAGGAACCCCGGATAGACTTTGCGGCCAGCACCGGGATAGGTGTAGGGCACTGTCGCGATTACGTTTTGTGCGAACCAGCTATACGGGCGCTGCGTTGCGGTCTGGTTGACCACGGTTGGCGCTTCACGCGTATCGATTGGCCCACCCATCAGCGTCAGCGTGCGCGGCAATGCGGGGTGCTGATCGGCTGACATGACGGCGACTGCGGCATAGCAGGGCACCGAAGGCTGGCACACTGCGAGCATATGCGCGCCGGGGCCGATCACCGCGAGAAACTCGATCAGATAATCGACATAATCATCAAGATCGAAGCGTCCCGCCGCGACGGGGACGCTGCGTGCGTCGCGCCAATCGGTAATGTAAACATCGTGGCCGGGCAGCATCCGTTCAACCGTACCGCGTAGCAGCGTCGCATAATGGCCAGACATTGGCGCGACGATCAACAGCTTTGGATCGCCTTCGCGACCTTCACGAACAAAATGTTTGAGCTGACCAAATGGCTTTTGCAGGACAATCTCTTCGGTGACCGCGATCTGCTTTCCGTCGATTTCGGTAAAATCAAGCCCGAACGCGGGCTTTCCGCGCGGTGCTGAGGCGTGCGCGAACACTTCAAGCGCCGAGGCAAGGATCGGCCCACCACCCATATAGCTGAACGGATTGGCTGGATTCTGGAGGAATTCCGCGCTCATATGCGCGAGCGCACTTGCCCCTGCTAACCAGTTCCGCTGCATTTCATAACTATTGTAAAGCATTGTTTTTCACCTTCGGTCGCCACCTAGGCACAATGCGTCCTATGTTGCAATGCAATACGAAACGAGATGTTAACGCGTAGCCAGTTGAGGCGCTTGATCGACCCTGCTAGGTGGCAGGCCATGACAGATATAAAAGAAGCAGGGCCAAAACATAATTTAAGCGATCTGGTAATGATCTGGGGGTTTGCAATGCGCTATCCCGGCCGGATCGCCATTGCATTGATCGCGATGCTGGTGTCGGCGGCGGCGACGCTCGGCATTCCGTACAGCTTCAAATTGATTATCGATAAGGGCTTTGCACAGTCTGGCGGCGATATCTCGCGCTGGTTTGAATATCTGCTCGTCCTCGTTGCATTCATGGCGCTCGCAACTGCGTTTCGTTTTTATTACGTCTCGTGGCTTGGCGAGCGCGTTGTTGCCGACGTGCGGAGCGCGGTGCAGAGTAATTTGATGCGACTTTCGCCGAGCTATTTTGAAGAGAATCGCCCATCCGAAATCGCATCGCGGCTGACCGCCGATACGACGATCATCGAGCAGTTGGTCGGCACGACGATCTCGGTCGCATCGCGCAACATCCTGATCGGGGTGGGCTGCATCGGGGTTTTGCTGTGGCTTTCGCCCAAGCTTGCGGGGATGCTGCTGCTCGGCATTCCGCTGATCATTTCGCCGATTGTGTTCATGGGTCGCCGACTGCGTAACGTCGCGCGGACGAGCCAAGACCGGATCGCTGATGTTGGTTCGATGGTTGATGAAGTGCTTGGCGCGATGAAGATTGTCCAGGCATTTGGACAGGAAAAGCGCGAGGTTACGCGCTTCGAAGCCGCAACCGAACAGGTGTTTGGCACCGCGAAAAAGCGTATCCGCCTGCGCGCGATCATGACCGCGTGCATCATCGGGCTGATGTTTACCGCCGTCACCTTGATAATCTGGCGCGGCGCGCTTGATGTCGCGGCGGGGCGGATCACTGGCGGCACGATCGCGGCGTTCGTGCTTTACGGCGGTCTGCTGGCGGGATCATTTGGCGCGCTTGCCGAAGTGTACGGCGATTTCCTGCGCGGCGCAGGTGCGGCGGGGCGTCTGGGTGAGCTTTTGCGTGAACAGCCGGGCATTGCGGCACCTGCCAATCCCGTCAAATTGCCCCAACCTTCACTTGGCCGGGTGCAGTTTGATCATGTCAAATTCCGCTATCCGACGCGGCAGGATGTCAGCGCGCTGGCTGATTTCTCGCTCGATATCGCACCGGGCGAAACCGTTGCGGTGGTTGGTCCGTCGGGCGCTGGCAAGACCACTTTGTTCCAGTTGATCCAGCGTTTCTATGATCCCGAAAGCGGCACCGTCCGCGTTGACAATGTCGCGCTGACCGACGCTGATCCTGCCGACGTGCGCGCGCGGATGGCGATGGTGCCGCAGGAAACGGTGATTTTCGCTGCGTCGGCTCGCGATAATCTTCGCTACGGCAAGTGGGACAGCAGCGACGACGAACTATGGGCTGCGGCGGACGCGGCCAATGCGGCCGAGTTCCTGCGCAAGCTTCCCGAGGGTCTCGATACATTCATGGGCGAAGGCGGCGCGCGTCTTTCGGGCGGGCAGCGTCAGCGTCTCGCGATCGCGCGCGCGATCCTGCGTGATGCGCCGATCCTGCTGCTTGATGAGGCGACGTCGGCGCTTGATGCCGAATCCGAACGGCTGGTGCAAAATGCGCTTGAAAAGCTGATGCACAACCGCACGACGATCGTGATCGCGCACCGCCTTGCCACCGTGCGCGCCGCCGACCGGATCATCGTGATGAACGAGGGCCGGATCGTTGAGGAAGGCAATCATGACAGCCTGACACGCGAGGGCGGGCTTTACGCGCGGCTGGCGCGGATGCAGTTTGAGGGGCTTGCCGCGTGAACATGACGGCGGCGATATTCGGCACGTCGGGGCCAGAACTGACCGCCGACGAGCGCGCGTTCTTTGCGGATGCCAATCCGGCGGGTTATATCATCTTCAAGCGCAATGTCGTTGACCGCGCGCAGCTCAGTGCGCTGACCGACAGTCTGCGCGCGCTGCACGGACGCGATGATCTGCCGATCCTGATCGATCAGGAGGGCGGGCGTGTCCAGCGGATGGGGCCGCCCATCTGGCCCGCATTTCCCGCAGGCGCGGCTTTTGATGCGCTTTACAACGTCGCGCCAATGTCTGCGATCGAGGCCGCGCGGGTCAATGCAAAGGCGATCGCACTGACGCTGGCTGAGGTTGGCATCAACGTCAACTGCGCGCCGCTGCTTGATGTGCGCCAGCCCGAAACGCACGCGGCGATTGGCGACCGTGCTTATGGCAGCGACCCGATCCGCGTCGCATCGCTTGGCCGCGCAGTGCTCGACGGTTTGCGCGAAGGCGGCGTTGTCGGCATCGTCAAGCATATGCCGGGGCAGGGTCGCGCGGTGGTCGACAGTCATCATGATCTGCCCGTTGTCAGCGCCAGCGCCGCCGAACTCGCAAGCGATTTCCGCGCGTTCGAACGGCTGAACAATGCGCCGATGGGGATGACGGGCCACATCATTTTTGAATCGTTTGACAAGACGCTATGTGCAACGATGTCACCTACAATCATCAACGATGTCATCCGCGGCATCATCGGTTTTGACGGTCTGTTGATGAGCGATGACCTTGATATGAGCGCACTCAACGGCGACGTGAGCGACCGCGCGGCCAGTTGCGTCGCCGCCGGTTGCGATCTCGCGCTGAACTGCTGGGGCCGGATCGACGAAATGATCGCCATCGCCGCAAAGGTTGGCACGATCAGCGAACGCGGGCGCGAACGCCTTTCCGCCGCAATGGCAACAATCGCGCCGCCCGGCGACACGGGCTCTACAAGCGACTCTGGCGAAATCGCCGCACTCATTGCCAAGCGCAACGCGCTGTTGCACCACGTGCAGGCGGCATGAGCGACTTCTTCCCCATTCTGGCGAGCGAAGCTGACCCCGATCAGTTGACGCTTGAGTTGGGGAGTTGGGAAGGGCCGCTTGATCTGTTGCTGGCGCTTGCGCGAAATCAGAAGGTTGATCTGCGTGAGATTTCGATCCTTGCGCTGGTGGAGCAATATCTTGCTTTTATTGACGGCGCGCGTCAGCTCAAGCTTGAAATCGCCGCTGACTATCTCGTGATGGCGGCGTGGCTCGCCTATCTCAAATCCTGCCTGTTGCTGCCGCGCGAACCCCATGTCGAACCAAGTCCGGAGGAACTTGCGCTGCGCCTCCAGCTCCGGCTCGAACGGCTCAATGCGATGCGGGAGGCGGGGGCGCGGCTGATGGCGCGTGACCGATTGGGGCGCGATGTCTTTGCTTTTGCAGCGCCGCACGGGCTGCGTACGGTGCGCAAGGCGCAGTGGGACGCGCAGATTTTTGACCTGATCGCGGCTTACGGCGCAGTCAACGTACGGCAGGTGCCCGTAATGCACGTTGTTGCACGCCGCCATGTCATGACGCTTGATGAAGCGATCACGCACCTGTCACGGCTGATCGGTAGCGTCATAGACTGGACTGAGATCAGCCATTTCGTGCCGCAAAGCGGTGACCCGGTGTTTCGCAAATCCGCATTGGCTTCAAGTTTCGTCGCCGTACTCGAACTTGCCAAGCAGGGGCGGATCGAATTGAAGCAGGATGAAGCATTCGCGCCGCTGATGGTGCGCGCGGCGTGACGCTTCGACAGCTTCCCGATCCGTCAGACGATCTGACCCGCGCGGTTGAGGCGGCGCTGTTCGCATCGCATGATCCGCTGAACATTCAGGACATCGCCGCTTATGTGGGGGCCGATTCCGACATCAAAGGCGCGCTGGCAAGCCTCGCCGAACGCTACGAAGCGCGCGGCGTCAATCTTGTCGAGCGGGGCGGACGCTGGCATTTTCAGACGGCACCTGATCTGGCGCATATCCTGAGGCGCGAACGCGAAGAACCGCGCAAGCTGAGCCGCGCCGCGATCGAGACGCTCGCGATTATCGCCTATCATGAGCCGGTCAGTCGCGCCGAAATCGAATCGATTCGCGGGGTGCAGATTTCAAAGGGAACGCTCGACGTGTTGATGGCGGCGCAGTGGGTTCGCCCCGCCGGGCGGCGCGAAACGCCAGGGCGGCCGCTAACCTTTGCCACGACTCCCGCATTTCTGTCACATTTTGGCCTCGCAACGCGGCGTGATTTACCCGGAATCGATGATTTGCGCGCGGCGGGGTTGCTTGATCCGGTCGATTTCGCGTTTGAATCGCTTGAAATGCAGGCGGGGGTTGAGGATCAACTGGAAAGTCACGGCGAGAGTGACTAGATAGGGCGTTCAAGGAGATTGATCATGGGCCTCAGCCTACCACATATTCTGTTGCTCGCGCTCGTTGTGTTGCTGTTGTTCGGTGGTGGCCGCGTGTCGGGATTGATGGGCGATGTTGCCAAGGGCATCAAAAGCTTCAAGAAAGGCCTGTCCGACGATGATGAAGCGTCGCGTCCGGCCAGCAATCTTGAAGGCAACACGCCGCCCAAAGTGATTGAGGTCGAAAAGCAGACCGACAAGTCGCTCTGATCGCGCGCTGATGTTTGACATCGCGCCAACCGAGCTTCTGCTCGTCGCTATTGTTGCGCTTGTCGTCATCGGCCCCAAGGATTTGCCGCGCGTCCTGCGCGTGGTGGGTCAGTGGGTTGGCAAGGCGCGCGGTGTGGCGCGGCAATTCCGGTCGGGCTTTGATGAAATGGTGCGCGAAAGCGAGCTCGCCGACATGGAAAAGAAATGGGCCGAAGAAAATGCCCGGATCATGGCCGAACATCCGCCTGAATCGGCGCACGACCTTCCCCCCGCGCCGCCATCGCTGCCCAAGGGCGAAGCATGAACGACATTGATGAGAGCAAAGCACCGCTGCTCGATCACCTGATCGAACTCCGTCGCCGTCTGCTCTGGTGTGTCGCGGCGCTCGGGCTTGGATTTGCCGGTTGCCTGTTCGTGGCAAAGCCGATCTTTGCGTTTTTGGTGCAGCCGCTGCTGATGGCGGGGCAGGGCAAGCTGATTTATACCGAGATTTTCGAGGCATTTTTCGTTGAGATCAAGGTCGCATTTTTTGCCGCGCTGATGATTTCATTCCCAGTGCTCGCGACGCAGATATGGCGCTTCGTCGCGCCGGGGCTCTATTCAAAGGAGAAGCGCGCGTTCCTGCCATTTCTGCTGATGACGCCGATCCTCTTCGCTGCTGGAGCGGCACTGGCTTATTATGTCGCAATGCCGATTGCGCTCAAATATCTGCTCGGTTTTGGCGGCAATGTTGGCGGGGTTCAGCAGGAAGCGCTGCCGGGCGTAGGTAATTATCTGAGCTTTGTCATGAAGTTCATGTTCGGATTTGGCTTGTCGTTCCTGCTGCCAGTACTTCTCATGTTGCTTGAAGCGGCGGGGATTGTGACACGTGCGCAGCTTAAGAAAGGGCGACGTTACGCGATCGTCGCGATCGTTGCGGTGGCCGCAGTGCTGACGCCGCCTGACATCATGTCGCAGGTGCTGCTCGCGGTGCCGCTCTATCTGCTTTACGAATTTTCGATCATTGCAATCTGGTTTACCGAACGCAAGCGACAGCGGCTTGCCGAGGTTCCCGATTGACTGATAGCGCGCTCATCAGCGACGCGCTTGAACGCGCCGATCGCTGGTCGCCGCACCTGCGCCTCTTGATGCGCCGCTTTCCCGAAGTTGTGGACGCGGTGGCATCTGGCGATTTTCATCACGCCGCACCAGCCATTGACCCCGCACGGCCAATCGCGCAGGCGCTTCGCATCGCCAAGGGGCAGATGGCGCTGTGCGTCGCAATTGGCGACCTGTGCGGCCATTTTGCGCTTGAAGACGTCGTTGGCCATTTGTCCGATTTCGCCGATGTTGCGCTTGATCACGCCGTGAGCGCCGCGATACAGACGGTCGTTCCGGCGAGCGAAGTCGGCGGATTTGCCGTCATTGCGCTGGGCAAGCATGGCAGTCGCGAACTCAACTATAGCTCGGATGTCGATCCCATCCTGTTGTTCGATCCTGAGCGTTTGCCGCGCCGCGCGCGTGATGAGCCGGTGGAAAGTGCGGTACGGATCGGGCAAAAGCTGATCGAACTGATGCAGGCGCGCGACGGCGATGGCTATGTGTTTCGCGTTGATTTGCGGCTTCGGCCCAATCCTGAAATCACCCCGATCGTGCTTCCGGTCAGTGCGGCGATTTCCTATTACGAATCGAGTGCGCTCGCGTGGGAGCGCGCGGCATTTATCCGCGCGCGCGCCTGTGCTGGTGACGTCGGGCTTGGCCAATCGTTTCTCGACGCCCTGAAGCCCTTCGTGTGGCGGCGCGGGCTTGATTTTGGCGCGATTCAGGAGATTCGCGCGATGTCGCACCGGATTCGCGATCATCACAGCAAAGGGCAGACGTTCGCGCCGGGTTATGATCTCAAACGCGGGCGCGGCGGTATCCGCGAATGCGAATTTTTTGCGCAAATCCACCAGATGATCCACGGCGGCCGTGATCCCTCACTGCGCGCACCCGCGACGATCGACGCGCTGGCAGCACTTGCAACTGCGGACTGGATAACGCGCGACGCCGCAACAACGCTCAGCGCTGGCTACCGGCTTTACCGCACGATTGAACACCGGTTGCAGATGATTGACGACCGCCAAACGCACAGTCTGCCGCGCGGTTCAGGCGAACTTGATGCGGTCGCACGCCTGAGCGGCCTTCCAGACGGCTCCGCATTGCTCGCGCTGCTTGCGCCGCATGTCGAAGCCGTCGGGCGACTGTACGATGATCTCGACGGGCCACGGACGGTGTCGCTGCCGCAGCCGATTGATCATGTCGCAGATCGCTTGGCTGAACTTGGCATTGCCGAGGCAACGGCGATTGCGCAGCGCATCACTACTTGGCGCAGCGGCGCATACCGTGCGGTGCGGACGCCAGCGGCTCATCTTGCGCTAGAGGCTGTGTTGCCAGCGATTGCACACGCATTTGCCGCCGCCGACGACCCGTTGAAGGCGGCCAACCGGATGGACCGGATGATTGAGCGGCTGCCAAGCGCGATCAACTTGTTCCGCCTTCTCGAAGCACAACCCGCATTGCTGCGGCTGCTGACTGACATCTTGTGCCATGCGCCAGCCTTGGCCGACGATCTGTCGCGCCGTGCCGATCTGCTCGACGGGCTTATCAGCACCAGCGCGCTTGAGCCTGTCGGCAGCGTCAATCAGATTGCGAACCACTTGTCGCTCGATAGCGGCACACTGGCGCTAGAGGACAAGCTTGACCGTATCCGCCAGATTGTCGGCGAAATGCGCTTTGCTCTTGGGGCACAGATCATCGCGGGCGCATCTGACCCGATTGACGTCGCTGCGGGCTATGCGCGCGTCGCCGAGGCCGCAATCCGGGTCGGAACCGACGCCACCATTGCCGCGTTTGAAGGCGCGCACGGACGCGTCCCGGGCAGTGAATTTGTCATCGTCGCGCTCGGACGGTTAGGCGGCGCAGCGCTCACCCATGCGTCTGACCTTGATCTGGTGTTTCTCTTTACCGGAGATTTTCAAGGCGAATCGGACGGCGCGCGCCCGCTCGGCACTGTCCATTATTTCAACCGGCTGGCGCAGCGGGTGATTGCAAGCTTGTCAGTGCCTACCGCATCGGGCGCGCTCTATGAGATCGACACGCGGCTGCGCCCGTCAGGCGCAAAGGGGCCGCTCTGCGTCTCGCTTGAGGCATTTGCCCACTATCAGCGCGATGAGGCGTGGACATGGGAGCACATGGCGCTGACGCGTGCGCGCGTCGTTTACGGATCGCAGGGCGCACGTGACGAGACTAAAGGCGCGATTGATACTGCACTGATGCAGGTACGTGACTTATCCAAACTGCGCGCGGATGCGACTAAGATGCGGCGCGATATGGCCGCACACAAGCCGCCCAAGACGGCGCTTGATGTCAAGCTTTGCAGTGGCGGACTGGTTGATCTCGAATTTGCGATCCATGTCGCGCAACTGAGCAGGCGGCAGGGCCTTTCGCCGATCTTGCCCGAAGCCATTGCGGCGCTTGGGCTTGGAGCCGACATATCAGCGGCGCATGATTTGCTCACGCGCTTCCTCGTGACGATGCGGCTGATCGCACCCGATCTGGAAATTCCTGCGCTTCCAACACAGCGCCTCGCTGCTCGCGCGTGCGGACAAGCGAGCTGGGATGCGTTGCGCCAGGGGCTTGACGCGGCACAGGTGAACGTCAAAGCGCTATGGCAACAGGTGAGTTCAGATCAAGAGGGTGATACGATATGATTGACGTTGGCAACGCGGCTCCCGTTGGCGTGTTTCTGGCGCTTGACGGCAACACGCGAAAGATATCCGATTATCGCGGCAAGGCGCTCGTGCTCTACTTTTATCCTAAGGACGATACGAGCGGATGCACCAACGAAGCGCAGGCCTTTAGCAAACTCGAACACGAATTTGCGCGTGCTGGCGCGGTCGTCGTCGGCGTGTCAAAGGACAGCGTGAAAAGCCACAATAAATTCATCCACAAATATGATCTGACAGTTGCGCTGGGCTCTGACGAGTCTGGCGCGCTGTGTGAAGCGTTTGGCGTATGGGTCGAAAAATCGATGTACGGACGGCAATATATGGGAATTGAGCGCGCGACGTTTCTGATCGGTGCCGATGGACGCATCGTTGAAGTCTGGCGCAAAGTGCGCGTTGCGGGCCATGCCGCTGCGGTGCTGACGGCGGCGCAAGCAATCGCCTGATGGGCGCGGGCGGCGCTGCATTTCTAATCGTTGCCGCGTTTTTAACCGCAGCGCTGTCTGGCATTTTCGGCATGGCGGGTGGGCTCATCCTGATGGGCGTGCTCGCCTTCGCTCTGCCCGTCGCAGCCGCATTCGTCACGCACGGGATATTGCAGTTGGTCGCCAATGGCTGGCGCGCAATGCTCCACCGGCAGCATTTGCAATGGCCAATCATCATCAATTACATCATTGCCTCAGCAGCGGCGGGCGGCGTCGTCGCGCTCATTGGTTTTGTCCCGTCGCGCTTCGTACTTTTTCTGTTGCTTGGCCTCACGCCGTTGCTGATCTGGGCACCCAAGCACTGGTTCGCGCTTGACGCAGCAAAGCCCACGCACGCGCTGACATCGGGATTTCTGGTGACCGCGCTGAACCTGACGGCGGGGGTCGGCGGCCAGTTACTCGACATATTCTTTGTCCGGACAACGTTGACGCGCCATGAAATTGTCGCGACCAAGGCGGCAACGCAAGTGTTCAGCCATCTCGTAAAGATTATCGTCTACGGTGCGGCGTTGTGGCGCACGGGCGTTGGCGGAATGCCGCCGCTGTGGCTCTTTGCAATTGCCATCCCGGTCTCGATGCTTGGCACATTTGCCGGCGGGCGTGTGCTTGACCGGATCAGCGACGTCAATTTCAAACGCTGGACAGCGTGGATCGTCACCGCGATCGCAGCGGCTTACCTTATCAAGGCAGCGCAGCTTTGGCCGTGAAGTTCGTGCGTTTGCAAATTGCATCGTTATCGGGTTTTTCGCCTTTGGCAGGCGGCGCAAGCGTAAACACATGGCTTAACCGCGTAGCCAGCCGCCCGTTGATCGGTTCACGCGCGCCGCCAACAACCGCTGCAAAATCGCGACATGCCGCGCTACTTTGGAGAAAATCACTATGACCGCTCCCGCCTTTGGTGACTTCGGTCGTATCGACGATTGCCAGTCCGCTTTTTGACGGTGCGACATCATATTTGGTTTTGGTGGCATAACAGCGCACTGGAAATCCTTGGCGTTTTAATTCTGCGGCTTCAAACGGATTGAAACAGCGCGGTGAACCCAGCCGTGGATAGCCGTGAAGCGTGCGCGAAATGCCGAGTGCTTTATCATTCGCCGAAAGGTAAATGGTAATCCGCCGATCATTGTTGACCCGCCGCGCGGCGAGGATTTCCTCAGCAATATCACGCTCAAAATCCTCGCGGTCGACGTCGGGTGAGGCGAGAATAATATTTGAAATATTGCTCGAGTCCGCACTTTTCGAATTGCGATCAACATATTCAAGCGCAGGGATTACCAGTCGTGCGCCAAGCGAGTGGGATACCACGACGATTTCGGTGACGCCCTCAAGCTTGGCCAGCCGCTCAAGCAGCACCTGAAAATGGCGCTGAGCCCAATACATATTGGTTTCGTCGGCAACATATTTGAGCAGCCTGGCTTGCGACGGCCAGCTATAATGAATTACCGGCCCTGCAAACTCTGTCAGTCGCGCAATCTGGGCAGTATCACGCGCGGCACCCGCAAATGTTTCGCGATATCCGTGGACATAGAGCAGTACCCGACCGTCATTTACGCGGGCTTCGCGCGCCAGGCTGCCCCACCAATCGTCGGCTGGCTGGAACGCGAGATCAACCAGCAGCGCCTTTTTACCACTATCGTCACGGCCCATCGACGGCGTCGCAAAGCGGGCGTAGCGGACAGCAAGCGAACGCTGCGTTGTCATCGCGATCTGCGAATTGCGGCAATCGGGAAGACGCGACGTAACGAGAAAATAAGGCTTGCCTGCCACCGCTGAACCGCTGGTTACCGCTGGATTACACCGGTCTCCTGTTGACAAGATTTCGTGCCGCACGTCACCGTATTTTACCGAGGTTACGCCACATCCTGATAGCAGGATTGACACGGTGGCAAGAAAGATCGGTGATTTTATCATTTGGTCGTCCCTGTAACATGCACGCGCTGGTTTGCCCCAAACCAGCGTGATTTTGCGTTCAACGGCCCGTCATCAACGCTTTGATCCGCTCTACGGCAAACTTTTGTGCGTCTGAAGCTGATTTGACCAGAGCAGCGATCACGAAAATTCATTCGTCGTCATCGTGGTCGTCGTCGGTGGTGCCGCGTATATCTTCTTCGTCGTCATGCATCGGTTCGCCTGCAAACGCGTCATAATCGATCCGCCCGCTCGTCATCATCTCGTTCATTTTGTCGACAAGATCGGGGACATCATCGGGGATGATCGCCGCTGGATTTGTCCGGCCACCATGTGCGCTTTCGCCCATCGGGCTGACGCCGCGCAGGCTGTCGGCAACATCATTCGCGCTGTCGCCGTCGTCCTGCTCGCTGTTTTCCTCGACGGGCATTGTCTCGTCGTCGGGTTTGGGATCGCTGCTGTTTTCCATGATGTTGTGATCCTTTCAATTTAAGTGAAGGCGCATTTCGTCCCGCTTCACTGTTAAATGGTCAACAGTGTTGCGCCTCGCATGTTCCCAAACTTGCCTGGATCAAATCGACGCGTTGGCGCGTTAAACGGTCAAATGAAAGGACACGCGCATGGCACTCAAATCAGGAGATCAGGTTTCGTGGGAGTCGAGTGGCGGGCATAGCGAGGGCAAGGTCGTAAAAAAGGTGACCGCGCCAACCAAGATCAAAGGACATAAGGTAGCAGCGTCGCCGGACAATCCCGAATATATTGTCAAATCGGATAAATCGGGCAAGATCGCCGCGCACAAACCTGACAGCCTCAAACCGAAGAAAAAATATTGATGCCTATCGCAAGCTGGATCGAACCGCACCCGACGGGCATCTATGTCCGCCCTGCCGATATGTGGATCGATCCGTCACAGCCGCGTGCGAATGTTCTCGTCACTCACGGGCACGCCGATCATGCGCGCGGAGGGCACGGCGCGGTGTGGGCCACGCCCGAAACGCTGGCGATCATGGCGCTGCGCTATGGTGGCGCTGCGCGTGAGACGGCGATGCCTTACGGCGAGGAGTTCGCATGTGGCGGCGTCAAAATCAGTTTCCATCCTGCCGGGCATGTACTGGGCTCTGCGCAAATCCTCCTCGAACATGCTGGCGAACGCGTCGTCGTGACGGGCGATTACAAGCGACGTTCTGACCCGACGTGTCCCGCTTTCGAAGTCGTGCCGTGTGATATTCTGATCACTGAGGCGACATTTGGCCTGCCCGTATTCCGCCATCCCGATACGGCTGATGAGATTGCCAAACTGCTCGAAGCGCGTGACCGTAATTCGGATCGCTGTGTGCTCGTTGGAGCCTATGCGCTTGGCAAGGCGCAGCGCGTGATTGGAGAAATCCGCAAAGCGGGCGATGATGCGCCAATTTATCTGCATGGCGCGTTACAGAATATGTGTGCGCTATACGAACGTCACGGTGTGTCGCTTGGCGAACTGCGTCCGGCGACGGGAGCGACACGCGATGCGATGCGCGGACATATTGTGATGGCACCGCCCTCGGCGCTCAACGACAGTTGGTCACGCCGGCTGCCGCAGCCAATCACCGCAATGGCATCGGGCTGGATGCGCGTCCGCCAACGTGCGCGACAAAAGAATGTCGAGCTGCCGCTGGTGATATCAGACCATGCCGACTGGGATGAGCTCACCGATACGATTACCGAAGTGAACCCGCTTGAAACATGGGTGACCCACGGGCGTACTGACGCACTTGTCCGCTGGTGCGCGCTGCATCAGCGCAAAGCGCGTGCGCTTGATCTGCTCGACCGCGAAGATGAGGACGACGGCTGATGGAGGCGTTTGCCGCATTGCTCGACGGACTGATCTACACCCGGTCGCGTACCGCCAAGATCAAATTGATCGCCGACTATCTCAAAAGCGCCCCCGACCCTGATCGCGGCTGGGCGCTTGCAGCACTTTCTGGAACGCTCAGCGTTGCCACGGTCAAGGCGTCGGCGATCCGGACTATGGCCGACGCGCGCTTTGATCCCGAACTTTTCCGCATGAGCCGTGACTATGTTGGTGATACTGCTGAAACCGTCGCGCTGATGTGGCCAGAGCCAGAAGGCGGGGCAGGGGAGAAACAACCGCCATCGCTTGATGCCGTCATTACCAGCCTGACCGAGGCGAGCCGCGCGCGTGCGCCTGCGCTGCTTGCCGAACTTATGGATCGGCTTGATGCCGACGGCCGCTATGCGCTGCTCAAATTTGCGACGGGCGGACTGCGCGTCGGCATTTCTGCGCGGTTGGCAAAGACAGCGTTCGCCGAAGCCTTTGAGCTCAATATCGACGATGTTGAGGAGGTGTGGCACGCGCTGACCCCGCCCTATGCCGAGCTTTTCGCTTGGGGGCGCGGCGCGACGGGGCGGCCCGATCCAGAAGGCAGACCCTATTTCCGTGCATTCATGCTTGCGCACCCACTTGAAGACATGCGCGTTGATCTCGCCGATTTTGCCGCCGAATGGAAATGGGACGGCATCCGCATTCAAATTGTCGGTACGGGCGACGATGTCCGGCTTTACAGTCGGGGCGGCGAGGATATCACAGGTGGCTTCCCAGACGTCGCGCGTGCTCTCACGGGGGTTGGTGTGCTTGACGGTGAACTGCTCGTGCAGGGGGCCGTACAGGGCGGTGAGGCGGCCAGTTTTAATGCGCTCCAGCAGCGATTGGGGCGCAAGGCGGCATCGCCCGCGTTGATCGCGCAATATCCTGCGTTTGTCAGCCTCTATGACATCTTGTTTGACCGAGCCGAAGATTTACGGCCGCAGCCATGGACGGTGCGGCGGGCGCGGCTTGAACGCTTTGCGGCCGATCTGGAGCCCGCCATCTTTCGTTTATCGGCCGTGCTTGACGTCGCTGATTTTGATGCACTTGGCGCGCTGCGCGACGGAGCTCGCGACGCTGCGATCGAAGGATTGATGCTCAAGCGCCGCGATAGCGCCTATGTGTCGGGGCGGCGAGTGGGGATGTGGTACAAGTGGAAACGCAATCCCCTGCGCGCAGACTGCGTGATGATGTACGCGCAGCGCGGCAGTGGCAAACGTTCGTCCTTCTATTCCGATTACACATTCGGATGCTGGACCGAAGACGGTGAATTGCTGCCCGTTGGCAAAGCCTATTCGGGCATCAGCGATGAAGAATTGAAGTGGCTCGACCGCTTTGTTCGAAACAACACGCTCAACCGCTACGGGCCGGTGCGTGAGGTACAAAAATCGCTTGTGTTTGAAGTTGCGTTCGATTCGATTGCAGCTTCAAAGCGGCATAAATCAGGACTGGCGATGCGTTTTCCGCGGATTGCCCGAATCCGCCGCGACAAGCCTGCGCAAGAGGCTGACACAATTGCGACGCTGCGCGCGTTTGTCGAAGGATCA
>JAYVVW010000173.1:0-7410 GCA_043786595.1 Sphingomonadales bacterium
TCAGTCGTAGCTTGCTCATCATCCATCCCCTTCCCAGGAAATGGCTTTCGCGCACAATTGAGTCTAAATGATAGCGAACTTCCGATTCAGGACACTAGAGTCGGTTGCAGTTAAGTTGGACCACTTTGCATTTTCCGTCATTTCCGCGAAGGCGGGAATCCATATGCTCCGAACCCCAGAGTTTATGGATTCCCGCCTTCGCGGGAATGACGATCTAGAAATGGTCAGATTCAATCTAGGTGAAAACAAGTCTAACCCGCCCCCGCGACGATGTCGGCCCATCCTGCTTCGTCGATAACTTCAATACCGAGTTCTGCCGCCTTTTTCAGTTTTGAACCCGCACCGGGCCCCGCGACGAGCAGGTCGGTTTTTGCGCTCACCGATCCCGATGTTTTCGCGCCGAGTGCTTCGGCTTGGGCTTTGGCTTCATCGCGGCTCATCGTTTCGAGGCTGCCGGTGAAGACGACGGTCTTGCCCGAAACCGACGAGGCGCGTACGTTGGCAATATAGGGTGCAGGTGAGACTTCGCAGAGCAAATCATCCCACGCCGCGCGGTTGTGCGGCTCATGGAAGAAATCGACGAGCGCCTTGGCGACGACCGGGCCGATGCCTTCAACGGCGAGTAGATCGTCGACGCCCGTTTCGCGCGTGGCGGTGTCGCGTAACGCCTGTACGCTGCCAAAGGCGCGGATGAGGTCTTTTGACGTGCCCGCGCCGATGTGGCGAATACCTAGCGCAAACAGAAATTTGATCGGGTCGGGCGCGCGTTTTGACTCGATTGCCGCGAACAGATTGGTGAGCGACTTTTCCTGCCAACCCTCGCGCTTCAATATTTCAGCGCGGTGATCGTGAAGACGGAAAATGTCCGCCGGATTGTGAATCATGTCGTTCGCAAAAAATTCGCCGATCGTTTTTTCGCCTAACCCTTCAATATCAAGCGCCACGCGCGATACGAAGTGTTTGAGCCGCTCGATCCGCTGGGCAGGGCAAATCAATCCGCCGGTGCAGCGGACGTCGACTTCGCCTTCTTCGGCAAAGGCCTCTGATCCGCACTGCGGGCAAAGCTTGGGGAAGGCGAACGCCGCGCGCGGTTCGTCGTGCGTCAGCACCGTCACGATTTGCGGGATGACGTCGCCTGCACGCTGGACGATAACGCGGTCCCCCGGACGCGCGCCAAGCCGTTCGATCTCGTCGCGGTTGTGCAATGTGACATTAGACACCACGACACCGCCAACCGTTACTGGCGTCAGGCGGCCAACGGGCGTCAGTTTGCCCGTGCGCCCGACCTGAATGTCGATGCTTTCAAGCGTCGTTTGCGCCTGTTCAGCGGCGAATTTATGCGCGATTGCCCAGCGCGGTGACTTGGCAAGGAAGCCGAGCCGCGCCTGCCAATCGAGCCGGTCTATCTTGTAAACAACGCCGTCTATATCAAACGGCAGGTCGGCGCGCGCAGCGTCGATCGCAGTGAAATGCGCGGTCACGCCGCGCGCGCCTTGTGCAACGGTCAGGCGTTCCGATACTCGAAGTCCCCACGAAGCGATTGCGCGCATCACGCCGTATTGTGTCTCGGCAGGCAGATCAGACACTTCGCCCCAACCGTGGGCAAGGAAGCGGAGCGGGCGCGCTGCGGTGACGCTGGGATCCTTTTGGCGCAGCGAACCAGCGGCGGCATTGCGCGGGTTGGCGAACAGCTTGCCGCCGCGTTCGGACTGCGCGACGTTGAGCGCGGCAAAGTCAGACTTTGACATGTAAACCTCGCCGCGCACTTCAAACAATCGTGGCGGACTGCCTGACAGGCGCTGGGGTATGTCAGCAATCGTTGCGACGTTGGCGGTTACGTCTTCGCCGATACTGCCGTCGCCGCGCGTCGCCGCTTGAACAAGGACGCCATCCTCATAACGTAGCGAGCAGGACAGCCCGTCGATCTTTGGTTCGGCCGTCAACATGACCTCGGCATCGTCAGGCAAGTTGAGGAAGCGGCGGATGCGGGCAACAAAATCCTCGACCTCGCGGGTGTCAAATGCGTTGTCGAGGCTGAGCATCGCGCGCGCGTGCGTGACCTTGGCAAGATTGGCGGCAGGGGTCGCGCCAACGCTGCGTGACGGCGTATCGGCGCGGATCAAGCGTGGAAATTCAGCCTCAATCGCAGCATTGCGGCGCACCAGCGCATCATAGTCACCATCGCTGATTTCTGGCGCGTCGTCGCCGTGATACAGACGGTTATGATGCGCAATCTGCTTGGCAAGGCGCATCAGTTCATTGGCGGCTTCTGCTTGAGTCATATGCCGTCTTTACCGGCTCCACCGCGTGGGTGAAGCCGGTAATTACAAATTATGTCAGGCGGCCATTGCCTGTGGCATTTCAACACGCGGCTCATCTTTGTCGAGATCAAGCGCATAGAGTTTGCAAGGCACGGCAACGCCGCGCGCACGGCTTTCACGCGCGACAATCTGGCCCGTTGCACGGAACCCAAGCTTGACCAGAACATTGCCCGATGCCGGATTGTCAATGAAATGGCCCGATACCAGCGCGCGGTGCCTGAGGCTGTGGCGCGCAAGATCAACGACAGCGCGCGCAGCCTCGGTCGCAAAACCCAAGCCCCAATAGGGTCGCGCGATCCAGTAGCCGAGTTCGGTTTCATCGTCGCGCGTCATCAGCCCGACGCCACCAATCAGTCGCGGCGCGCCATTGGCTCGTTGGAACATCAGAAAATCAGCGCTTCGTTCATCGCGCGGCATGCTGAGAAAAGTGACCGCATCGGCAAGCCGGTAAGGCGAGGGGGCAAGCGCAAGCTTGGTCAATATCGATTCGTCACTGATCGTAGCGGCAAGTGCGGGTGCATCTTCGATCCAGCCGGGCCGCAGCAGCAATCGCTCGGTTCTGATAAACACGTCAATCTCTCCTTGGTCGTCCCGCTGCTAGCGCCAAAATATGACGTCTCAGCGACATTTGCTATGAGGGAGAGATAGGCCGCCCAAAAAATAAGGGAGGCGGGGGTGGCCCGTCTCCCTCAAATCTGTCTGGCTTGCCAGACCTTCGGGCCACCCGTTGATGGTGACCCGGTTTAGAGATCACCTGTTATTCGGCTGCGATCGCCGGCATATCAACCGAACAATAAGTGCGGCCAAGTTTGCCATTATGAAACGCCACGCGGCCTTCGGTGAGGGCAAACAAGGTGTGATCCTTGCCAATCCCGACATTACGGCCAGGATAGAATTTGGTTCCGCGCTGACGAACAAGAATGTTGCCGGGAACCGCGACTTCGCCACCAAACTTTTTCACGCCAAGACGACGGCCCGCTGAATCACGACCATTGCGCGTTGAACCGCCTGCTTTTTTATGTGCCATGGTTCAAAACTCCTTATTCAGCCGCAGGTGCAGATTTGGCCGGGGCTTTTTTGGCCGCTGGCTTTTTGGCGGGGGCAGCGTCTGTTGCAGCCGCTTTTACTGGCGCAGCATCAGCTTTTTTGGGCGAAGCTTTTTTCTCTTCTGCGCCAACCGCGATGATCTTGAGGATCGTGTGCTGCTGGCGGTGGCCGTTTTTGCGGCGATAATTGTGGCGACGCTTCTTTTTGAAGACGATGATTTTGTCGGCCTTCGCCTGTGCGATGATTTCGGCCGAAACCAGCAGTCCTTTGACCGATTTGATTTCGCCGCCGTCGCCCGCGAGCAGAATGTCGCTCAGTGATACCGAATCACCAGCGTTACCTGCCATCTTTTCGACGACGATTTTATCTCCAGCGGCAACGCGGTATTGCTTGCCACCTGTGCGCACGACAGCGAACATAATGTCTCTTCTTTCAAATTCTGGACCGCATGGGAATCGGCTCGCGAAAAGCCACCCGCGCGGGAAATGGGCGATTAGGCGGCGGAACTGCGATTGTCAACCATGTGCGGCGGGCTTTACTGGGGGTTGTTCACTCCGGAAATAGCAGTAGGTCAGCCATATCGAAAGCGCGCCAAGCAGGTGCCAGATGGCATGGCCTTGCAACAGGCTATCGGGCGCGCAAAGGATGCGTTTCTGATCGAGCGTCCAAATCCCGAATGCAACTGCCTTGGCCGCGATGCCGAGCAACAGATAGCGCAACACGACTCCGGGGCGGAGACGGCGGGCGAATCCGATCTCGAGTACCAGCGCGGTGATTAGCACTACGAAGAATAACCAGCGTCTGACTTCGGGCATGACAAGCAGCACGGCAACAAGCGCCGCGCAGACCCCGATATAAAGCCATGTTGCGTTGCGGTTTGCCAGCCCTGCGATCCGCGTAATCGCATAGACGAATGAAAACCCGCCGACGAGATACATGCCAAGCACGTCTGCAAACTGTCCCCAAAGCGTGAGCGTCGCATGGAGCAGGACTGAGCCAACACCAACGACGATTGCCGCTATCCCAAACATAGTGGCGGCACCGACGGGAAGTGCGGTGGCGCGTGACCGGCTCCGTGCGTCGCCCATGATGAAAAAGCCGACGAGCACATAGCCAAACGCTGACCAGCTATTTGACGGCTGGAGGAACAGGCTACCGGTGCGGCTGGCTTCACAGAAGCAGTGGGTCGTTGTGCAGGTCGCAGGCGCGAGCGTGGCGTTAAACGGCGCCATCAGCGCAAGGAGTGCCCAAGTGGCAGCGATGGCCAACAGCGTGAGTGCGGTTGATCGCATCGGTAACGTCACAATATTTCCCGGACAACGTCCTGCGGACGGCAGAGGCGAACGCCCTTTTCGGTTTCGACGAGCGGCCGGTTTATCAAAATCGGATGTTCGATCATCGCGTCTAGGATGGCATCGTCGCTAACGCCCTCATCAGTCAGCCCCAATTCTTCGGCAGGTGATCCCATGATTCGCATGCCTTCGCGCGGGGTGATGCCAGCGCGCTGATACAGCCGTTCGAGCGTTGCACGCGTTGGCGGCGCTTTGAGATATTCGATGACATTAAACGCAATGTCGGGCTGTTCCTCCAATATCGCCAGCGTTTTGCGTGATGTGCCGCACGCAGGGTTATGCCAAATCGTTGCCTTCATGGGGTGCCCTTTGCTTATTTTCAGCCATCCTAACCCGCAACGCTCTGAGGTAAAGCAGAGTTTTTCTCTTGCAATTGATAATTGTTCGCAATAACAACGCAATTAAGAATCGTTATCAACAACAAGAGACAATTACCGACATGAAAATCGCCGCCGCTACGACAACGCTTGCGCTTCTCCTCACGTTGCAGGCGCCCGCTTGGGCCGCAGCGGCTAGCGACGATGAAGCCAGTCCGACGATTGTCGTTACTGGCCATGCGGACGAGTATAAGGTGGATGAAACGTCGAGCGCGACCAAAACCAATACCCCGTTGCTTGATGTGCCGCAGTCGATTTCGGTGGTCACATCAAAGCAGATTGCTGATCAGCAGATCCGTTCGATCATCGATCTCGTGCGCTACATTCCCGGCGCAACGGGCGGACAAGGTGAGGGCAACCGCGATCAGATCACGCTGCGCGGGAATAACAGCACGGCAAATTTCTTCGTCGATGGGCTGCGTGATGACGTTCAATATTTCCGCAGTTTTTACAATATTGACCGCGTTGAAGTTCACAAAGGTGCCAACGCGATGATCTTTGGCCGCGGCGGCGGCGGCGGGATCGTCAACCGCGTCACCAAACGCGCCAATGCCGCCCACAACGCTTTTGAAGGTACGGGGTCGGTTGATACATTTGGCAGCTATTACACCGCTGCCGATGTCAATGTTGTGCTGGGCAAAGTGGGTTTGCGCGTCAATGCGTTTTACGAAGACCTCAATAATCACCGCGACGCTTTTGGCGGCGAACGCTATGCCTTCAATCCAACGCTTGGTGGCACGCTCGGGGAAACTCGTTTCGATGTGGGCTATGAATCTGTGAAGGATGACCGCGTGATTGATCGCGGTATTCCGTCGTTCGGAACTGGGACTATTCTCGCACCGGTTGGCCCGGTTCGCGGGTTTCGTGATGCTTTCTTTGGGGTGCGCGGGATCAACGATGCGGGTTTTGAAGCCCATGTCGGGCGCTTTGCGAGTGATACCGATCTAAGTGACACGCTCAAATTGACGACGCAGGTCAGCTACGGCGACTATGACAAATTTTACACCAATGTATTTCCAGTGACGAGTGTCCGTGTCGGCGCGCCTGCAACCGTCGGGCTTGAAGCCTATACCGACACGACGACGCGTCAGTCTTTGATCGGCCAGGCCAATCTGATCTGGAATGTCTCCACGGGCGGGATCAAGCATGTCATTCTGGCTGGCGGTGAATATACCGATCAGGATAGCATCATCGAACGGATCAACGGCTTTTTCAGCCCGACCATTTTTACAGCAGCGACGCGGCGTGTCTCGGTGCCGTTCGGTAATCCGATCTCGGTGCCGCCCGTCACATTTGTCGCCGGGCCGCGCGGTGACAGCAACCGCCGTGTTGCGAGCAAGATCGGCCAGGTGTCACTCTACGTTCAGGATCAACTTAGCTTTGGCGATCATTTTGATGTGATTGCGGGCGTGCGCTATGACCGGTTTGATAGTGACATTACGAACGAGTTTGCTGGTGCCACGGTCTCCCGGGTTGATGAGCTTTGGTCACCGCGCGTCGGTCTGGTTTATAAGCCAGTTCCGCAGGCCTCGCTTTATGCAAGCTATTCCAAATCCTATCTGCCGCAATCTGGCGATCAGTTCGCGACGTTCGACCTGACCAACGCCGCGCTCGAACCCGAAGCGTTTCAAAATTACGAAGCTGGCGCGAAATGGGATATCCGGCCCGGTCTGACCGCAACCTTTGCCGTCTATCAACTTGATCGCAGCAATACGCGCGCGTCAGGCCCTGTGGCGGGAACGGTCGTCCTGACCGGCAAGCAGCGCAGTCGCGGTGTCGAAATCGGTGTCGCAGGGCAAGTGACACCGCAGTGGAATGTCAGCCTTGGTTATGCGCATACCGTTGCTGAGATTTCTCAAACGACATCAGCCGCGCCTGCCGGACGCCGCATCGGCCAGACCCCGCGTAATCAATTTTCGCTGTGGAACCGCTATGATGTCACGCGCCGTCTGGGTGTCGGCGCGGGTGTTTACTATCAGTCGCGGCAATTCGCATCAATCAGCAACACCGTGTCACTGCCCGCGTACACGCGGATTGACGCCGCGCTTTTTTACAAGCTGACCGACAGGATCGCGGCGCAGATCAACGTCGAAAATTTGACCGACAAGGGCTATTTCCCAGTGGCGCATAACGACAATAATATTTCAACCGGCGCGCCGATCAACGCCCGGTTTACGATCATTGCGAAGTTCTAGGCTGTAGTGACAATTTAGAGGATTCCCATTTGCCTTGAGTTCTGATTCAACACTGGCTTTTGGAGGCTGGTGTGGAAGGTGAGGTTCTCAGAGACGATCAGTGGGAGCGTTTGCGGGA
>JAYVVW010000174.1:0-18287 GCA_043786595.1 Sphingomonadales bacterium
GCACCAGCACGATGAACGATGCAACGGTGGTTCTTGGGCGCGAATGTGGCAAGTGCAGCATGTGCTGCCAGCACATGGAGATTAAGGAGCTGGCTAAGCCATTTGGGCCCGGTGCTCACATGTACGTAAAGGAAAATCGCTGTGCAGTGGATGCCCAGCAACACTGGCTGGATCGCCGAGAATCTGTTTTTTTACCACCAATCGCGTCGATCTGAGCCCTTGTTGGATGTTTCGACTTCGACGTCTAGCAGCGGCAGTAGGTCGCCACATCACATCGCCGCTGCTGCCTTAATGGTGTTCCAATCGATGAAGCTTAAGTCAATGCGGTGAAGCTCCCTGCTTAATTCCAAGACATCTAATCCGTTGCCGTATCCACCGCCCACATTTGTTGGCGCATGCCCCGTGATCTGGTCGTGAACCTCGGTTAAAATACCTGCTTTTCGGCACAGATCTTTGAAACTATGGCGAAATGAATGAAAAACGAGCCGTGAGTCGTCTGAAATATATTCGTCGATTATGCGTCCGCACCGGCGGCTGGCTTCTTTTGTGTTGATGCCCAACGCATCCGCTTCGAGGTCCCGGAACAGTTTGATTTCGCCACTGCGCTTCAAGTTTTCAACAAACTTCAAAAATCCGATCTCTACTAAATTTTGATGCAGGGGTATCAGGCGTCGAGAGCTTTCAGTCTTCACATTTTTGTAAATATTGCCTTGCTTACGATCGCCGTCGGAGATATAGTCAGTTACGTCTAAGTACCAAATTCCGCTATCTTGCTTAATATCGGCAATCAGCGCCTGTCCTATTTCTTCAATGCGCGCGCCGCTCTGCGCTGCGATCAGAAACAGCCACCTGACAGTTTCATCGCTCACTTTGCTGTCGCTGAGTTTCTCTGACCATGGGTGCGCGAACAATTTTGAAGAGAATAATTGGGTCAACTCAGCTTGCGTAAAGGGACGTCTACCGCCATTTAGTTTGCTATATCCGTTTATGGAGATACCCGCCCCCATGTTGGTTTCAATCAGCTGCTCCTGAAATGCAAAACCGAGGAGTGTCTGGATGACACCGACGTATTTTTTAACAGTTGCCGGTGAAACGCGTTGTGTTGCGATTGAACGACTATCATTGTCCAATTCATCGTCGTTTTCCTTACAGATCTTAATTTGCTCCAGAAAATCGAGTTTTCGAACGTCGGCTGTCATGGAGGAGGGCAGCCCCGCCAATGCATCTCGAAAATCGAACAAATCAGCCGCAACGATTTCGGTGATCGGCACGTCAGAAACAAATGTTTTGAAATCTGCGACGGCCTTGCGCGCCGCAAACATAGTTTTTGGTCGTGGATTTCTGGCTTTTTGCCAAAGCGAAAGAACCATCTCCAGCCGAAGATTTGGATTGATACGGCTCCTTTTGCCGTTTCTGTGAGCCGGTGTTTGGGGCTTTTCTGCTTCAGGTGAGATTATCGCTGGTTCTGTCGCCATTGGCAGATCAGTAAACATTATATCTTTGGGGCTATAGGAAAAGTCAGCGTTCAGGCGTTTTTCAAGAAAATCAATTCCCTCAAGTCTTGCGCGCGCGATATATGTTGCAAAGCGGTGCGCTGTGGGCGATTTCGGATTGGTCGGAGAATCCACTTCACTTAGATATGCCGCGGCATGAATCATGTCGTCGTCCGCCGGCGTTACGGCTTTTACTTTTTCCAATGTACGAACGGTGGGTAACAGAAATCTCAGTAGACCAGCAAAACGAGGTCTATTCGCGTCAAGACGGGCATATGCTGTGTCAAACTTCGCGCCTGAAACCCGCAAAAGCTTGGTCACTCTCGCTTTGATTTGTGCATAGTCAATCGAATCTCTCGCTGGTATAAAATCTATCTCGAGCGCTTGATCCCAATCGTTTATGGTGTTTGCAAAAACTTGGCGCGCAAGTGCCTGCAAAGTTTCACGAGGCACCTCTTTCTGCTCAATGCCCTGAACGATTATTTTCTCGCATCTCAGTTTCTCTGGCTTGTAGTAGCGTCGGCCCGTGCATTGCACGACATCAACCTTCTTCAAATAGTCAAGCTCAAGATTCCGTTCAGCAACGACGCGCTCGGCACGCGCAAAGTCACCCGTACCGAGCGCTTGCTGATAAAAATTGCTGCCCATGATTAGAGCAACATCTGTTGGCCACCGCCGCCGATAAATCCAACGACCCTTACGATTTAGCAAATGCATTCGACGCCTCATGAACCACCTTGTGTCGCACTATTGTGTAGCAGTTGAGAGCTAAACCAAGGTAAACAAGGGATTCAGGCTTTATTAGCGCATTGGTGACCCCTACGGGAATCGCGTATGGGATATAAGATACTGAAATTAAAAGACATTAATTTCCAAAATTGAATATATACCACCAGATATACCCTCACGTCCACCGGATGCGGGCGAACATCTGCGAAAATTTGATGGCGACCCGATTCGTCGAGTTTGATGCCTCGAAATCGCTACCCTTTCAAATTCCTAGTCTGAGTGCGGATTTGCAAGAGTGACGTCAAATGGTTCACTCGAAGCTCGGTCATAGCCCTTTCGTCGCGGGAAATGTGAGAGATCGCAACGTCGCTCGTCAAAATCACTCACGTCTCCGGCAAAAAGTGCTCGCGTCCGTCTCGGCCAACATTCCCTCATTTGGCGAAACTTCCTTTCCGGCAGGAACCCGCCGTGGGCTCAATCTGTTAAAATTGACTATGGCATGGCGAGCCGACAGACATCTTTTTGCGAGGGAATTCGAACCGCGACGCTTTGATGAGCTATCACATCAATTTATGTGTTGAATCACATCGATATATGTGCAACTTGTTCTGATGACATGCAATACGTTCAATTCATCGCTGAGCTGGAGCGCGCTAGCCTTAGTGTGCGCAGTTTTGCCGATCTCATCGGCATGAATCCCAACTCGATCACGAACTATTCCGCTCGTGGCTACGTGCCCCAGCATATCGCGCTGGTTGCAGTCTTGGTCGCGGAAATGGCAGTGCTCAGACTCGACTATTGCAAGACAATCGCGAGAGTTGCACCAATGAAGAAGCCACGCGGTGCAACTCGCCGGGGGTACTTTGGTGGCGACCGTCAGGCCAGCCTGGATTTGGTGTCGTGAGTTTGCGGAGGATCAGGCGATGACGGTTCAGTTGAGCGTAGCAAGTGGGAATTCACTTGGTCGGATGTCTGCGCGGAGCGACCCGGAGGACAAAATGGATATCGTTGAATACAAGGCGGATTCGGGCTTCGAAGGGCACTTCAAGCGGCTCCATCAGGTGTTCATGTATATTACCGACCGTTGCAATCTCGAATGCGAGCAATGCATTTATAAGCCGAGCATCAGCCATTTCATCAATGAAGAGATCGCACTTGGCGATGCCCTCGGGTTGCTCGGCGAGTTCCGTAGGCTCGGCGCAGGCAAGGTGACTTTTCTCGGCGGTGAGCCGACGCTCTACGGCCATCGGAACGCCAATCGACCGCTGCTCGAACTTATCTCTGGCACCAGGCGTCTGGGCTATGACTATTTGCGCCTGGACACGAACGGCCAGCGCATCGGGCACCTGCTTCCGGCTGAGGAGTTCCGCTCGCTTGACGAGATCGCCTTCAGCCTCGACGGCTATTCGCCGGAGACCAACGATCCGCTGCGTGGTGCAGGTACATTCGCCAAGGTGGAGCGAGCAATCCGAGACGCATTGGCACTCGGCTACAAGGTCACGATAACCTGCTGCGTACAGCGGCTCTTCCTCGAGCGCGACGGTACGGGGATGCTGAATCTCGAACGCATGATCCGATTCGGGCAAGAACTTGGCATCCATCAGATAAACTTCCACGACCTGTTCAAGGTTGGCATCCCGATGGATACCTGGACGGGGGATTTCGCGCCGCGCCCGGTGGACTGGCCGCCGGTGTACGATGAATTGGCGGGCAAGGTCGCGCGGGGTGACTTCGATATCCTCGTCCGGCTGCCACAATGCTTCGTCGCCAAACGCCAGTTCGATGCCAACCCAGAATTCTACGGCTACTGCCCGGTAAAGATGGGTGAGCGGGTGATGGTGCATCCCAATGGCGTAATCCGGATTTGCTCCAACCTTATCTGTACCGGATATGGCGTGGCACGATATCGCGACGGGCTTATCGAGTGGGACCGCTCTCACAACAACGAGACCGCCAAGCACGAGATGGGCAAGGCAACACCCTGCACAAACCGGAGCCGTCACAAAAAGTATGGCGATCTCGTGCCGCTGTGCTTTTCGTTCAAGCCCGGTCAGGATGAATATGTCTGGCGGGATAGGCTTGCCTGGGACAGTCACGAGGCCCCGCTTCCGGCGACCGCCGCCCAATGAATGCCAATGCGGATATCCAACTGGCGCAGACTCTCGAGCATGTCGGGCTGACGCCCGATCAGGCGAAGGTGACCGTACTCGGGTCATCGGCAGCGGCTCCGAAAGAGAACAGCCGCATCCATCGCCAGACCAATGACCTGATTCTGGAGCTTCTCCAGCGTGGTACCATCGGCAGGTGCATTCACGTGACCGGCGATGCCAGTGCATTGGCCGACCCGTTCCACCGCGAACTCTGCTCGCTGATGAGGCGTCGTGGGGACGATCTGTTTGATGTCATTTACCGCCTGCCGCCAGACAGAGATGTCGATCCGATTGCTGCTGTCGAGTGGAACCTTGAGCGATGGTCTGCAAAGGGTCAAAATACCTGGCGGGAAAAGTTTTTGTCTTTGAACACAATATCAAGCCGTGCGGTCGACCTGATGGCCCTCGACCACAATGATGAAATACAATTCTCTGTTTTCGGCGGGAAGTATGTTCAGCTGCAGGCAAAGCACAAAGCTGAGGCTAAATCCAAACCGGTGTGGCTGCTCGAATCTTCCCGGTTGAACGAACGTCTCACTGAACGAGCGGAAACGCTGGTTGGGAAGGCGCGGAACGTGGACGAATCGTGGTTCACCAGTTTCGTTCTGCATCTTAACTGCGTTCTGGCGTCATACATCCTGAAGCGCGTGTTGCGTCAAGCGGGCATCGACCGCAATGGACTCCTGGGTGATCCAAATCTCGATGTGGCACCCGAGAGTCCAACAGAAGTGATGCGAGTCCTCAAGGCCATGGGCCTCATGACCGAACGCCCGGACGGCGTCCTTGACGTGACGTCCCCCGGGCGTGACTTCCTGGCTGCGTCGTAACACCAGAATGAAAGCGACCTGGCGGGCAAAGGTGGCGGCCTACCTCGAAAGCATGGAGGTTGAAGCGACAGCGCTTCAGGGTGCGAAAATCTGGCTTGGAAGATCCAACAGCCCACCTGCAAGCGAAATCGCTGATGATATTGCCGCCGTCCTCGAAGACGCTGGTGCGAAAGTTAGCCCCCGGGTGTCGGGGTCGAAAGGGCTGGTGTGCGGCCCAGAGGCGGATCGACTGGCGGCTAGTCACGCTGTCGTGATGCTCGCGGAAACACCGGGCGTTTCCGCAGAAGCAATGGACTTTTGCGAGGACGGTCGGTGGGAAAAACCGATCCGCCCGCGCCTTCATGTGCTCATGCCGACGGAACATCGGGAAGGGTACATGCACGCGCGGTTACAGCAGGAGGGCGCGCCTCCCTCTCTCTACGAGCCTTCCCACGTGCAGGACGGCCAACTGGCCGTGACAAGCCTCAACCGCGCAATCTCAATTTTCAAAACCCACAAGAACGAGGAACGTGCATCAGCGACCCCCAAACCCACCATCTGCATTGTCACCGCGCTGCAGCTCGAGTTCGATGCAGTCCAACGTGTTATTCCCGGCGCGAAGCAGCTGAAGATCCGAGACGACAAGGCTGAACTCCGGGTTTACATGCACGCCAAGTTACAGGCCGACGGAGGCGGAGAGCATCAGGTAGTGTTCTTGAAGATGGGAATGGGCAACAACAAGTCCGTCGCCGCTGCCACTCAGCTTATGAATGACTACCCCTCAGTGCGAGACATCATTCTTGTTGGAATAGCAGCGGGAATCCCCGACCTCACCAATGCCAAGAGGGATGTTCGCTTGGGCGATATAGTCGTCTCCGACGAAAAGGGCGTGATCAAGTATGACATGAAAAAGGATACTTCTACCGGAGAGGTCAGGAATCACGACCCAAGACCACCTTCGCATGAATGGCTTTCAGCGGCGCAAACGCTTGCCGCCGACGAAAACGGTCGCCTTTTGGTCTGGAAGGATATTGAGGAGTGTTGCGGCACAGCCAATATCAAGCGGCCCAAGAAAGACATCCTCGCTGACGAAGCCGATCCAAGCGAAGGAAAAGCGATGCGACGACCGCGCGACCCAGACCGAGTCAAGGGGCATCCCCGATTCTTCTTTGGACCGATCGGTAGTGCCGACACCGTCATGAAATCGGCAAAAAAACGCGATACTATCGCGCAGGTGACCGGCGTCATGGCCGTTGAAATGGAAGGTTCAGGAGTAGCCGAGGTTACTTGGCGCAGAGCTAAGGGATATCTAATCGTCCGGGGCACATGCGACTACGCCAACGACGGCAAGACAAAGACTTGGCAGCCCTATGCAGCAGCAGTCGCTGCGTCGTTCGCTAAAGTAATGATCGAGAGCATGCCGGTCGCGCAGACGACGGAATGACAGGCGGACAGATGTGAAGAAAGGACTCCGCATAGCAACATGGAACGTCAATGGCCTACGCTCGGCGGTGCGGGCCGACTTTGAGGGCTGGCTGGCTTCTTCTGAGATCGATGTGGCTTGCCTGCAAGAGGCGAAGGTGGAGGAGGACCTCCTTACGGACCGCTGGTTCTGCGGTTATCAGGCGTACTGGAACCCGGCGCTCCGGCGTGGTTACTCTGGAGTTGCAACCATTGTGCGGGACGGAATCGATGTCTTGGAGGTTGCAAAAGGCATCGGGGACGATGAGATCGACGCCGAAGGACGCGTTATCGCGACTCGCCTTTGCGATTTTGAGGTGATCAACATCTATGCCCCGCATAGCCATCGAACGCTCAGCAGGCTTGACCACAAGCTGGCGTTTCTGGAACGATTATCTGAATACATAAACGTCAAGCGGCATTCATCGCCCCCGTTGGTAATCGTTGGCGACTTGAACATCGCGCATCTTGATATAGATGTAGCAAACGCAAAAGCTAACCGGGGCAACGCCGGGTTCCTCCCGCAGGAACGTCTCTGGTTAGACGGTCTGTTGAAATCTGACTACCTTGATGCATTCCGGGCGATAAACGCTTCGTCCGGCAACTACACTTGGTGGAGTATGCGGCAGGGTGTTCGTGAGCGTAACATCGGATGGCGGCTTGATTACATCATCGTGGATGCGCGTTTGAAAGAACGGATCGTGGATTGCAGAATTCAGTCGGATCAAGGCGGATCAGACCATTGCCCGGTCATATTGGACATCGAGTTAGATGCTTAATTTGCTCTCCATTCGGACGCTCGGGCTTCATTGGGCTGCGCACTTTAGTTGGGACACATAAATTGAGGGCATATTGTTTATGGCTTTTAGGGAGCTGGTGATTCGTATCCGCCAATTTGTGGACGGCCACGGACTAGAATGGACGCCATCCCATCTGCCGATCTTTCGTAGCGTGGAGGGCATTCGGCGGCTGAAAATCGAAAAATTTTGGAGGGCAAGATAAAGGGCGACGATGTGCGGTACCATCTTTGCCCGGTCGTTTGGTGGTTTTCCAAAGGGTTAGCGTCACGCTCCGCGAGGTGCGAAAAAATCGAGTGAGGTGCCAACAGTCCGCAACGCGAGGATTGAGGCTGGATTCTTGCACATCGCGAGCATGGTGCCGTCAATTTTTTCAGAATTCCAACCACCACTCAAAAATCGCGGCACTATCGGCGCTCGAAACGGTGCCGCGCGGAACGCCCAAAATCTGCCGCTCACACCCCCAAATGGCACGGCCAGTTTTATCTCGCGCTCCATCAAACTTTCCTCTGCCATCCGCTCATGTCGCCAATCCTTTTTCGGGGCAGATTACGGCTGATCGTGCAAAAACTGACCAAAGCGTAGAAACGTCGTGTTCGTTTTCATGAGCATTTCGGCGATAATCGCTGCCGGTGGCGGATCGACCGCAAGCCCCCTCTCCCCCGGTCGCGTTCGTCATCAACCTGATTTGACGGAGCGCGCCATGCCGACGAAAAGCAGATCAATCACACCGAGCCGGGGTGCGACGATGTTCGCCACCATGCCTTTGCCAATTGAACCGTTCTCAGTGCGCATTCCGGTCGCCGTGCAGTTGACCGGGATTGGGCGATCCAAACTCTACGAGCTGGTCGCAGCGGGGGAGGTTGAGACGGTCAAGGTGGGGGCGTCAACGCTGGTGACGGTCGCAAGCCTGCGCGGCCTGATCCAGAAGCGGCGACGCTGACAACTCCCACTTACCGACTGACAAAACTTCCTGTCAGAATTTTTGCTCCGTTGCGCAACTGGTCGAGATAGTCGGACCAATCCTGCATCATCGCCACCCGCTCATTCCAATATTCACCGCGAGTATCCAAGACATTACTGCGAAAATTGAAGACAGCAACTTCACCAACTCCCCGCCAACAACTCCGCTTGTTGAATCACCGTCTGCACCGCTTCATCCTGAAGATCGGGAGGGAAGCCATATTTCCGCAGGATACGCTTCACCAGCACCCGCATTCGTGCCCGTGCGCTTTCGCGGTGGGACCAATCGACGGTTGCATTGGCTTTCAGGCTGTTGACCAGTTCCGCCGCGATCACTTTTAGGCTGTCATTGCCCATGATGTCCACCGCGCTGTCGTTATCGGCCAGCGCATCATAAAAGGCGATTTCGTCCTGCGTCAGCCCCTCCGCCTCGCCGCGTGCTTGTTCGGCGCGAATATCCTTGGCGAGATCGATCAGCGTTTGCAGCACTTCAACGGTGCTGACAGCGTTGGTGTGATAGCGGGCGATGGCATCGGTCAGCCGTTCGGAATAGCGGCGGCTTTCCACGGCATTGGTTTTGCTGCGCGACCGTATCTGATCGCCGAGCAGCTTTTTCAACGCCTCAAGCGCCAGATTGGGCCGCTCCATCTGCTGCACTTCAGCCAAGAAATCATCGGATAGGATCGAGATGTCCGGCGTCGTCATCCCTGCCGCCCGCAATATGTCGACAATCTCGGTTGAAACCACCGAACGATCTATCAACTGCTGAACCGCAAAATCCCGTTCCGAAACGGTCAGGCCAGAGCCGCCAGTTTTGGCCAAGGCCGCACGGATCGTCTGATAAAAGGCAACATCGTCACGGACCCTGCGCGCCTCATCGCTCGCCGATGCCAGTGCAAAGGCCTTGGTCAGCGACAGCACGGCGTCTTGATAGCGACGATGTGCGGCCTTGCGGGCTTCGTCGGAAGTCTCCTTGGCCGCCGCCTTATGCTGGGCTGCCAAAATCCATTCCAGCGCTTCTGCTAGGCATTTCAGCCGCTGGGCTGGTGTGCCGGATATACCGGGCGCGCAGTCAAAGCCGTGGAACATCGTCGCCACAACTTCGAACTTCTCCAGCAGCACCGCCACCGCCTGCGCTTCATCAATGCCGGTCTGCCCCGCATCGGATGCTGAATATTGCCCCAGCGCCTTTTTCAGATTCTGCGCAATGCCAATATAATCAACCACCAGCCCGGCGGGTTTATCGCGGAAAACCCGGTTGACCCGCGCGATGGCCTGCATCAATCCGTGGCCGCGCATCGGCTTGTCGATATACATGGTGTGCATCGACGGCGCGTCAAAACCCGTCAGCCACATATCGCGCACAATCACCAGCTGCAGCGGATCAGTGGCATCTTTGGCGCGTTTCGCCAAAGCATCGCGCCGCGCCTTATTGCCGATATGCTGTTGCCATGCGGGGCCATCATCGGCGGACCCCGTCATCACCACCTTGACCGCACCCAACTTGTCGTCGTCATTGTGCCAATCGGGGCGCAGCGCGATAATCTCGTCATACAGCGCAACGCAAATCCGCCGGCTCATGCAAACGATCATCGCTTTGCCGTCCATCGCGGCCATGCGGTCTTCAAAATGCGTCACAAGATCGGTGGCCACCATCTCCAACCGCTTCTTTGATCCGACCAGTTTCTCAACAGCAGACCAGCGTTGTTTCAACCGCTCCTGATCGCCCATTGCTTCATCTTCGGTCAGGTCGTCAATCTCGGCATCGATCAGCGGGATGGCCTCTGCAGGAAGCTCAATCCGGGCAAGGCGGCTTTCATAATAGATAGGCACCGTCGCGCCGTCCTCCACCGCGCGGCTGATGTCATACACATCGACATAATCGCCAAACACAGCGGGCGTGTTCACATCATCCTTCTCAATCGGTGTGCCGGTAAAGCCGATGAAGGACGCGTTCGGCAAAGCATCGCGCAGATATTTGGCGAAGCCATAACCCAGCGCGCCCGTTTTCTTGTCGATCTGTGCCTTAAATCCATATTGGGACCGGTGCGCTTCGTCCGCCATCACGATCACATTGCGCCGGTCGCTAATCGCGGGATAATCCGTCTTGCCAGCAGCAGGCGCGAATTTCTGCATCGTGGTGAAGATCACGCCGCCTGAGGCCCGGTCCAGCCGCTCGTTCAAATCTTCGCGGCTTTCAATCTGGATCGGCGTTTGTCGGATCAAGTCACTGCACATGGAAAAGGTGGCGAAGAGTTGATCGTCGAGATCATTGCGGTCGGTGATGACAACAATCGTCGGGTTTTCCAGCTCTGGCCGCCGCACCAACAGCCCGGCATAAAAGGCCATCAGGAAGCTTTTGCCAGACCCCTGCGTATGCCAGATCACGCCGATGCGCTTGTCGCCCGCCGGATGCTCTGCGGAAGACGGCAGACCGTACCGCAACGGATTTTCCCGCAACGACCCGCCAGCCGCCACCCCCGGCACCGCGCGCAATGTGGCGGCCACCGCCCGCTGCGCCGCGTGATATTGGTGATAGCCCGCGATGATCTTGATGATCCCCTTGCCGCCATCGCCAAACACCGTGAAATCGCGGATCAGCATCAACAGCCGCGCCTTGTCACACACGCCTGCGATCATCACCTCCAGTTCGGGCAGGCCCTTGGCGGCAATCTCTTCGCCGTCCACCGTGCGCCACGGCATGAAGCGTTCTTCGTCCGCAGACAGCGACCCGATCCGCGCCTTCACCCCGTCCGATGTAATCAGCAAAGCATTGGTGCGGAACAGCGAAGCAATCTCCGCCTTATATGTTTGCAGTTGATTATACGCGCCGTGGATGGTCGCATTTTCATCGCCCGCATTCTTGAGCTCAATCACCACCAGCGGCAGGCCGTTGACGAACAATACCACATCGGGGCGGCGGTTATGGCCGCGTTCGATAACGGTGAACTGGTTGATCGCCAGCCAGTCGTTCATGTCCAATCCGCCAGCAATGCCGCCAAAATCGATCAGCCGCACCCGGTCGCCGCGAATGGTTCCGTCCGCGCTATGATATTCCACCGGCACGCCTTCGACGATCAAGCGGTGCAGACGGCGGTTTTCCTCGATCAGCGATGGCAGCTCAACCGCCATCACCTTGCGCAGCGCATCGGCCCGCGCGCTTTCGGGGATGGCCGGGTTCAGCCGCTCAATCGCCGATACCAACCGCGCCTCAAGGATCACATCGCTGTTGGACCCGCGCACCGGATGCGCGCCGTCGGGCGAGGCATCGACGCCATACGCCACCTGCCAACCATGATCGCCCAGCCATTCCAGCGCGGCTTCCTCAACATGGGATTCGGTGAATTTGGTCATGTCATGCCCCCCAATTTTCCATCCCCGTCATTCCCCAAACCCCCGTCATTGCGAGGAGCGAAGCGACGCGGCAATCCAGAGCGGCGCTGCACAACACTGGATTGCCGCGCTTCGCTCGCAATGACGAAGGGGGCGTTGGCGCAATGACGGCGTGGGTCACAGCGCCACCCCCGCCGCATCATCCGCCGCCCGCGCCGCATCCGCCACGCGGATTTCGCCGGACATCAGCTTGGGCAGCAGCCTATCGCGGGTTTGCGCAAGGGTGCGGGATTCACCAAAATTATGCAAAATTTGACTGAATAATGGAGCAACCGCAATTTCAAATGATTTGATCAATTGTTCGGGAATTAGTGGCAGCGGATATTCTAGTAGCGATTTCGTACTAACGTTGGCTTGAGCCGAGCCATGTGATTGCGCGACTGCATATTCTTTGAACTCAGGGTTTCGCAAAGCGCAAAATGTGAAAGCGGACGCATATTTGTTTGGAATTAAACGCCCAACACGTTGGTTTAGCAAAGGCAAGCATGGGGTAGGCGGCACAAAACCCGTCTCACCAACGTAACCCGTCAAGCCGATCAGCATGTCTCCTGCATTCAATCTGAACGCTACACGCTCGTTCGCTAATTGTTCGGATACGAAACTGACTTGACCCAAATCAACCAAGCCGGGTTTTACGGAGCCAATTTTAACGACCGGAACGCCACTCTCTGCCCAGTCGTTGCTACTGAATGCAAAGCCATTTTGAATTTTGGCGTAATCACCAAGAGTCCCCCACTCCCACCCCTCCGGCTTGCCTTCGTCGTCTAGCTGCGCGGGGAAGAGGGACCAGATTTCGGGCGCGAGGGTGGCGGGTGCGTTCGCGACCTTGGCCTTAACCGGCCCGAAATCAACAAACCAATCCCGAAACAAAGCCCGCGCACTCGCCTCCAACGTCTCATTCATCCGCCGGTTGAGCTCGATCTTGTCATCCAGCGCGGAGAGGAGTTCGCCAATCTCAACCTGTTCGTCAAAATCGGGAAATGAAATTGGAACGGAGCGTAGCGCTTTCTGGCTAATCCCCAGAACGGTAGTGCCTGTTGAATAGCTCGCGAGAATTTCCTGCTGGCCCGGTGACGTCAGGAGATAGCGCAGGAACGTATTGTCCAATTTCTTGGCTTTGCCGCGCATACACACGATACGCTGGCCTAGCGCGAATTTGCAGGTTTCCGCATTCAATTGAATAACCTCGCCCATTGGGGCTTCGGTGGTCATTACAATGTCGCCCGGACGGGGTAGGCCGCGTGTCATCCATTTTGGATAATAATCAGGCGCAATTGTTTGCTCGATGGGCCTGAGTAGGCCAGTGGTTTTGACCACTTTAGCGGATAACACGGGAATGCCAGTGAGCGATTTTGTCGGACTCTTGCCCCGATAATCGATCAGGGATTCCAAGCAATCATCCAGTGGTTCTGTGGTCCACTCCCCCATCACGCCGCCCCGTCGACAAACAGCGCCACCAGCCGCTGGTTGACGTAATAGACATTCCGCCCAATCCGCCGCTTTGTCAGCAAGCCCCCTGCTGCCAGTTCTTCCAGATATTTGGTGGCGGTGGGGCGCGATATGGCCAGTTCATTCTGCACATAATCAATCCGCGTATAAGGATGGCGGAACAGATTGTTGAGCAGGTCTTGCGAGTAAATCTTGCTATGATCCGCCCTGATCCGCTGTTTATAGTCCGCCATCAGCGCGCGCATCGCCTCAATCAACGCCAGCGTTTCCTTCGCCGTTTCCGCCACGCCGTCGATCATATAGAGCAGCCACGGCTCCCATACTCCGGTATCGCGCACCGATTGCAACAGCCGGTAATAATCGCCCTTGCGGGTGGTGATATAGCGGCTGAGATAGAGTACGGGTATTTCCAGTAAGCCGGTATGCGTTAGATACAGCACATTGATGATCCGCCCCAAACGGCCATTGCCATCGGGAAAGGGGTGAATGCTTTCAAACTGATGATGGATGATCGCCATCTTCACCAGCGGGTCCAGATCGCACGCTTCATCCTCATTCACGAAGCGTTCCAGCGCGGCCATATGCGCCTTGACCGCATCGCCCTCTTGCGGCGGGATATAGACCATCTCGCCCGTCGCTTCATTCTTTAGCGCGGTGCCCGGCGTATTACGAAAGCCGCTCTCGCTGCGTTTCAGCATTTGGAACATGGCGATAATCATGTTGTTGGTCAGCAAGCCGTCCAGCCGCAATTGCTCACTAAAGCCGTGGCGCAGGGCATCGCGGTAGAGCGCCACTTCCTTTGCCGCCGGGGAGGATGGGTTTTCAGGGAAGGCGCTTGCCTGAAACAGTTCATCCTGCGTGGTGACGATATTCTCGATCTCGCTGCTCGCCTTGGCTTCTTGCAGCGCCAGCGTGTCGATCAATATGCCCTGATTGGGGATCGTCGCGGCGCGGCCCTTCAGCTCCGCCAGATGCCGGTGCGCCTTGGCCGCCGCGCGCAGCACAGCAGGCGTTTCCTCCGCGCCGGGCGGTGGCAGATGGGGGATGGCATAGGTCGCTTTCAGCATCCGGCTTGCTCTCGTGAAAGAATATGCCGGATATTTTGCATATCGGGTGTGATATGTAAAGAAAAATGGATTATTTTTACACGTGGTGCCGGATGTGTAAAAATTCCGGCATATTCATGCATCCACAATCACCCCGGCCAACCGCTGCCGTATCATATCGGTCAACCTTGCGCTTTCGGCAAATTGTTCCTCTAGCGTGGCCTGCAACGCGGCGAAGCGTTCCGCAAACGGCGTGGCGTCTTCCTCTTGTTCTTCCGCGCCCACATAGCGCCCCGGGGTCAGCACATGGCCGTGGCCCGCGATTGTCGGGTGGCTGGCGGATGCGGCGAAACCGGGGATGTCTTCATAACCCTCTCCTTCGCGCCACGCATGATAGGTTCCGGCGATCTTGGCGATGTCATCGTCGCTAAATTCGCGGCGGGTGCGGTCCACCATATGGCCCAGCTTACGCGCGTCGATGAAGAGGATTTCTCCGCGCCGGTCGCGCAATTTCTTGTCCCGGCCAACCCCGTTGGATTTGTCCTTCGCCAAAAACCAGATGCACACCGGAATCTGCGTGGAATAGAACAGCTGCCCCGGCATCGCGATCATGCAATCAATCACGTCACCGTCCACCATCGCGCGGCGGATTTCGCCTTCGCCGTTCTGGGTGGAGGACATCGATCCATTGGCCAAAATCACCCCCGCCGTGCCCGTGGGCGCCAGATGGTGCAGGATATGCTGCAACCAGCCAAAGTTCGCATTACCCGCAGGCGGCGTGCCAAATTTCCAGCGCGCGTCTTCCTTGATCCGGTCCCCGCCCCAATCGGAGATATTAAACGGCGGGTTGGCCAGCACATAATCGGCGCGCAGATCGGGCAGTTCGTTTTTGTGGAAACTGCCTTCGCTGTTCCATTTAATCTCCGCATCAATGCCGCGCACCGCCAGGTTCATCATCGCCAGCCGCCAAGTGGTGTGGTTGCTCTCCTGACCATAAATGGCAATGTCGCCAATCCGCCCGCCGTGGCTCTCGACGAACTTTTCAGACTGCACGAACATGCCGCCCGACCCGCAGCACGGATCATAAACGCGGCCCTTATATGGCTCCAGCATCTCCACCATCGTGCGGACGACGCTGCGGGGCGTGTAGAATTCGCCGCCGCGCTTGCCTTCACTGCCCGCAAATTCGCTGAGGAAATATTCATACACGCGGCCCAGAACATCGCGGGATTTGTCGCCGTCTTCCTTGAAACCAATGCCAGAGATCAGATCGATAAGTTCACCCAACATGACGGCGTTCAGGCCGGGGCGGGCATAGTCCTTTGGCAGCACGCCTTTCAGCGTGGGGTTGACCTTTTCAATCTCCAGCATGGCATCATCGATGGTCTTGCCAATGCCGGGCTGCTTGGCCCCCGCTTGCAGATGCGACCAGCGCGCACCCTTTGGCACCCAGAACACGTTGTCAGCGCGATATTCGTCCTCATCCTCCGCGCCTTCGGGGTAATCCGCCAAAAGCTGCGCACGCTTTGCTTCAAACCCTTCGGAGATATGTTTGAGGAAAATCAGGCCAAGCGCGACATGCTTGTAATCCGACGGCTCCATATTGCCGCGCAGTTTATCCGCCGCTTTGAACAGTTCGGCCTCAAACCCCAAATCGCCGCCCGCTTTTGCCTTTGGTGTTCGCGCCACGTGTTGCCCCCCTGTTTTGCCTGCCTTGTCGGTAGCGGGCGGGGGGGGTGAATACCAATCATTTGATGGGTGAGGTGTGGCGTAAGTTCGGCGGGTAACTTTGGCAGATAATTAGGAGGGCAAGATAAAAGAACGCACATTGCATGGCGTTTTTGGGGCGGTCGTTCCCTTGTTTTACTATGGTTTTTTGAGGTGCGCCGCAATGTGTGGCAAATCGACGCACATTGCGGCTTTCGTTGGGATGGCCGTTTTTCTGGGCGTTGCTGCACATTACGAGCCATTTTGGGGAAGGGGCCGAGAAGGGGCGCAGAGGCCTTGCCCTGCGCTGGTCTCTTGCACTCGATTTCCAGCTGGGCACCTCCATCAACCGCATGATTTGATGGGTTGCTGGCGCAGTTCGCGACCGAGGGGCGTCAGACATGTCTGATCGTTTGATATTTGCCGATTTTTAGCTGTTTTCGGGTCTGATCTCCGATTTTGGTCGCATTTATCCTGTCGCTGCTCTGCGCTCATGGAAGATCAGGCGCTTCATATTGTAGGCGAGGTTGACGAGCATGATCTTGGCTTCGGCGCGATTGAGGCCGATGGTGCGAATGAACAGCCCCATGTGCGATTTCTGCTGTGCGAAGACATGCTCGACTGCGCTGCGTATTCTGGATTTGACCCTGTTTGCCGCGCGCAGTGCATCTGAGCGGGGTTTGCCTTTGGGCTTCTTGCGGTGAATGCGGCTGACCCGGCTCTTCGATTTGAGCCACGCTTCATTCTTCTTCGACCGGTAGGCTGTATCAGCCCAGACGTCTGATGCGGTATTGTCGGTCGTCACCACTTCACGCAGTTGTGATCCATCGTGGCGCGCACCGTGGGTGATGACGGCCTTGCGGATGAAGCCGTAACGCTGATCAATGGCGATATGATTTTTATACCCAAAGCTCGGGATCGCGATATCGATCTGGGGCTTGCCGTTCGCAGCGGTGCGGGCCTTGGCAAACTTGATCGTCCAGCGCGCATCTGTGTCCTTTTGTGCTGCTTTGGCCGGTTTGTCCGGCCAGACCTCATCAGCCGTCTTGCCCGCCTTGATCGCATCCTTCTCTTCCTGCGTGTTGCGCTGCTTGGGCGCGGCGACCAGCGTAGCATCAACGATCTGTCCCCCCATGGCGAGATAACCGTTGCTGCGCAGACGGTTGTCAAAGGCATCGAACAGAACCTGCATGGCACCCGCCACGGTCAGCTGCTCGCGGAACAGCCGGATCGTGTTGGCATCCGGCGTCGGCGCGCCAAGGTCAAAGCCGAGGAAGCGCAACCAACTCAACCGGTCTCGGATCAGATACTCCATGCGGGCATCGGCTACATTGTTTTGCGCTGCCAGGATCAGTATCTTGAACATCGCCACTGGATCATAAGGCGGGCGTCCACCCTTCGAACCATCTGCGTAGGCCAGCGCATGCTCAAGGATCGGGCGGAAGCCTTCAAAATCAACAATCCGGCCCAGTTCCTCCAGCGGATCGCCGTTCGCCGACAATCGCTTCAAATGATCCGATAAACCGAACAATCCCGACTGCTTCATAACCGCCTCCTGCCAGAAACAGTTGAATCAGATCAGACGCTCAAATGCGAGGGGTTTTTGGAGGTGCCCAGCTTTCTGATTCGTTTCCGGCCTTGGTTTTACGACCCACCGCGAAAGTGCCGAGCATGTGGCGCAGAAAGACAGGCGGTAGCGTAGAACTGGCTGGTTCGTTTTCGGGCCGCTTTAGGTGATAATCGCAGCCGGTGGCGAAGTAGCCGCAGCAGCCCCCTCTCCCTGACCTGCTTCGTCACCAACCCGTTCAAGAAACCCCAAAGGCATCGCCCATGTCACGCAGATCACCGCAACGAATTTCATCGCTCGATACGATGCAGCTTCCTTTGGAGCCGATGACGGTGCGTATTCCGGTTGCAGTGCAGTTGACTGGAATCGGGCGATCAAAACTCTATGAACTGATTGCGGCGGGGGACATTGAAACGGTCAAGGTGGGGGCTTCCACATTGATTACCGTCGCCAGTCTTCGCCGCCTGATCCAGAAGGCGCGGCGATAGCGCAGGAGCTAGCGCGCTCCGAATGCCCCTGTCAGGATTTTCGCGCCGCTGCGAAGTTGATCGAGATAGTTAGACCAATCCTGCATCATCGCCACCCGCTCATTCCAATACTCTCCCCGCGTGTAGGCTCGGCGCACGGCATTGCCTTCGGCATGAGCCAGTTGCCGCTCGATCGCATCAGGATTCCATTTTCCCATTTCGTTTAGCAGCGTGCTGGCCATCGCGCGGAAACCGTGGC
>JAYVVW010000175.1:0-4571 GCA_043786595.1 Sphingomonadales bacterium
CCGGGCTTGAACAGTTCGGCAATCGGCAGTGCGGCCTTTGCCGTGGCTTCATCGTCGGTGCGGCCGTCCATCGGGATGAAGTAGCGATCATCGGGGATGACGAGGAACGCAAAAAGCGCCAGCGCGACCGGGACAACCCCCGCCCAGAGCAGCACCGTCCAGTCATAGCCCGCACGAAATGCAGCGGCTGAGAGAAATCCGAGCGCCGCGACTGCAACGTTGTATGTGCCCAGCACAAAGCCCGCGATAACTCCGCGCACGTCGCGCGCGAACAGGCCCGAATAGATGCCCACGGCAATCGGGAACATCGACCCCATGAAAAAGCCGAGCGCAATTCGCTGGAAGATCAGGCCGGTATAGCTGCTCACCAGCAAGGCCGAGAGCAAGCCCGTTCCATAACCAAACATTGAAATTACGAGGGCATTGCGCCGCCCGATCTTGTCCGCGATCTGCCCCATGACCACGGCACCAAAGATCGCCCCGATCGATTGAAGGGTGTAGGACGAGCCCGCCTGCAGGTCCGTTAGACCAAGGCTTTCCTTGATATAGGGCCGCAAGATATCGACTGTGTTCCAAGACCAAGCGTAGAAGAAATACGCGATGAGCAGGAAGGCGAGCGCGCCAAAACGTCGGCTTTGGGTGAAGTCCTGGGCGCGGATCATAAGCCGTTCCTCTCGGCACCGGGCAGCAGATCGATCCCGAACTGCGCGATCAAATCGATCATGTCGATGAACACCCAATTCTCCGCGAGCATATCCCCATCGCGCCGCCAATAATCGATGATCCGTTGGGTGATCCGCTTGCCGCTTGCCGGCATACCGATCCAGTCATCGCCCAAATGCGTGGCGTTTATGCTCGGCCAACCGGTCGATGCGACATAGGCCCCTTCACCGATCCGGCATTTGTGGTTGCCGCCGATCCGGTCCGGGAAGGCCTTGAGGAATGGGCCCTGATGGGCACGCTCGTAATCGCTGTGCCCGCGCGCACTGCCGATGCCGCCGGGGCCGTACCAGTGGAACTGCGGCGTCCAGAAGCGACGTATCCCCATGCTGGCGAGTGATTTGCCATCGTAGGACATAAGGCCCGCGATCATCGCTTCGACCAGTTTGAGGCTTTTGTCCGATTCCGCGATGGATGGTGTTCTCAACTGGATTCCGTCCTGTGTTGCCGGGGCAGGCGACCAGCTTTCGCCCAATTGCGGGCGAAGCGGCCACTGCCCCGTTTCGATCATCAGCCGCGTGAGATCGAGCAGGGCATAGCTTTCCACCACAGAATCGCCTTCGATCCTGTCAAACCAGCCGTAGCGGATGAAATGCGGGCGGCTGCTGGCCTTGAGCCCGTAAAGATCATTTTTGAAATGGCCAACAAAATTGCCTGCGGTGGCTATCCAGTCACCATCCTTGAACTGCCCGCCCATCAAGATGTCGGTGCGCCGCTCCAGATCGGGGAATGCCCGCAGCAGCGGCTCCCAAAAGCGCCCGCTGATCGCAACGCGCCCGGCGCAATGATCAACCGGTGCCCCTGCGTTGAAATCGCAATCAGGTGCATAAAGCCGCTCGGTCAACGCGCGGTGCTGCGCCCCCAGATCGCGATGATCGTTGATCAATTGCCAATATCTGACTTTATCGAGCATCATCCGGGTCTCCAGCCATCATATTGACTTCGAATGCAATCGCCGTAAACCGATATTTCGAAGGGCAGCGTTTCTGCCTTGGTTGCACCAGGTTTGGGGAATTGGATGGCCGAAATGCCTGCCAGCATAGCGGAGTGGACATGCGCTGCATTGGCGGATCGGCTGGTCCGCTACGCTGACCTCATCCCCTGCTACAACGCATTTATCGATTGCCGGACGCCGGGCTCCGAAGCCAAGGAAAATTTCACGATCATCGGCCCCGGCGTTTCGGAAAACCCGAACCAGCATGTCCATATTGCCGAACTGCACGGCTTCAACATTGGCGGTGCGCGCCAGCCGCCGGGCTGCGTCAATTCGCTGCACAGTCATGACACCGCCGAAGTGTTTGTCGCGCACAGCGGTCATTGGTGTTTTGATCTGGGCGAGCATGGCGATGATGCACAGGTGGAACTGCACCCCGGCGATGTAATTTCAATCCCGACACGGTTGTTCCGGGGTTTTACCGCGCTGTCGCTGGGCGCTGATGGGCAGCCAGGCTTTCTTTGGTCCGTGCTGGGAGAGGATAATCCGGGTCGGGTGACATGGGCACCCCAGGTGTTTGCGATGGCGAAGGATTACGGACTTGTGTTGCTCGAAAACGGGTCACTCGTCGATGCAGCGGCGGGTCAGGTCGTGCCGAGTGATGCCCGGCCGATGCCGCCGACATCGCCTGCCGAAGCAGCCACTTTGCACCGCATGACCGAGGCCGAAGCGATCATTGTTCGCGAGGACAAGGTCCAGGGAAGTTACGTTACTGCCGTCATCGGCGAAGCGGGGCCACTGGATTGGGACCGCGGTTTTAGCTTGGAACGCTTTGACATTGCGCCTGGCGATGAAATTGCCTGGGACGGCGAAGACGGGGTTGAAGTGCTCTTCATCCACCGGGGCAGTGTGACCATCCCCTGTGCCGACGGCGAACTGCACCTTGGCGAAGGTGACACGATAAGTCTGCCCCTTGGCCTGCCGCGCCTGTTGCAATCGGACGGGGGAGCGATCGCCTTTCTGGTTCACCGGGCATGAAGGGCGGCATCCCCCCAAATGCCATCCCCAATGTCGGCGGACGGGATATTGCCCAGATTCTTGCGCCACAGGGCGAGCGGCGTCAGCCAATACCGGGCTTCGATCCCGAATATGCCGATATCGTCGATTACATCCTGCGCTGCACCCACCGCATTTGGGAGCAAAAGGATGTGGGCCTGATCGCCACTCATTATCGCAGCGATATCGTCGTCCATATGATGACCGGCCCAGCTTACGGCATCGACGATGTGATAGCTGGCACATCACGGACATTATCGGCATTTCCAGACCGGACGCTGACGGGGGAAGCGGTGATCTGGTCGGTTCATGGACGCGTCGCTGACCGCCTTCACCAACCATGCGATGCCCAATCCTGCGCAAGACCCGCATGCCTTTGCCCACGCCTTCTTTGACCAGATCATCGCGCTTCGCCGCTTTGGCCGTGTGCGGGAAGTCTATTCCCCAGCCGCCCATTGGGCTGGCCCCGGCGGGCAGCGGCTGTTTGGCTGGGGCGAGATTGCCGGCTGGTTCACCGCGCTGATCGGCAGCTTTGGCGATGCGCGGGTTCACATTCAGCATGTTGCCGCAGTTGACGATATGGTTGCCGTTCGCTGGGAACTCACCGGTACGCATGATGGCGGCGCGCTCTACGGCGCTGCGACGGGTGAGCCAGTCTACATCCTCGCCGTCACCCATTGGCGGATCGCGCACAGCATGATTGTTGATGAGGTGTCCGTGTTTGATGAAATTGCGTTGATGCGTCAGATGGAGGGCGGGCTTTGAGCGATTTAGCCACTCTCGAAACCGCACTGCGCCGAGACCGCAATCTGGCTGCACTCGCCGATAGCCATGTCCACCGCGCAACGCGAGAAGACAGCCTTGGCATTATCAAGGGCCGCGATGCCATCACCGCCGCTTGGGTGAATGAAGACGCGAGCGATCTCACAATTGCCGCCGACTTAAGTGACATGATCGCCTACAAGGTCAAAAGCTGGCACGGCCACCGCTGGGTCTGGCGCGAAGCAGGCCGCATCTTGCGCGAAGTGGTGGTCGACGATCGCGGCCCAGATCGTAACGGGCCAAAAACCGCCCCGCCTGCGCACCCACCATTGGGAGAACTGCGCAGCGGCGAGGGACAATATGCAGCCAGCAACACCGCCATCTTGCCCCCTGGCTTCCCAGAGGAAGCGCGCGACATCGCCAACCGGCTGCATCAGGCGTGGAATGGTCGCGCCTTCAACCTGTATGACCGAACCTGGCTCCCTTCGCTCATCCGCCAGCTCCCCGATGCGACATTCCATTTCGAACACGCCATCGTCGGTGATCGCCAGACAGCGATATTGTGGCGAGTAATGGGGCACCATGCTGGCGGGCAAAGGGTGAGGCTGATCGGCAGCAGTGTGTTTACCGGCGATGCCGATGACACGGTGATCGATCATGCGGCGATGGCAGCGCAACTGGTGCGTCCCCTGATTGACTATGGAAGATCCGCCTAGTTTCGAACGCTCTCTGATAGCCTCGCTGCACCCTGCAACAGGAAATCGTGGTCCGATCCGAGGATAAACAAACTCGATCCCTTTTCGCGCCAATGCGGCACATCGCTGACCCGCCCAAGGAACATGCCGGAGGTTCGTCCCGCCGCCCTGCCCGCAGCGACAACGCGGTCAACGGCGGCGACCCCCAACCCCGCTCAGCCTGAGCCTGTCGAAGGCCGCGCGCTACCCTCACCCCAGCACTTCCAACCCATGCTTCTGCACAACCGCAAGCAGCTTCAACGCCAACCCGCTCGGCTTCTTCACCCCTGATTCCCACTTCTCAACCGTGCTTTCGCTGGTGTTGAGGTAGCGCGGCCTTCGACAGGCTCAGGCTGAGCGGGGTT
>JAYVVW010000176.1:0-3939 GCA_043786595.1 Sphingomonadales bacterium
ACCACACACCTGCGCGGCGGTGCGCTGAGGTCAAAGCTGCGCTGGTGATGATCGTGGCACCGTGTCGCCTGGCATCGCCCAAATAGGCCGCGTGGAGGCTAGCCACATCAATGTCAGCGCTCGCAGCTTCGAAGATGCCGCTCGTCCACTGGCTGCGCACACCGGGCAACCGTGCCTTCAGTGCAGGTTGGTCAATCCGCTCAAGCCCGACGCTGCGCGACGCGAACGATGCGAAAAATGCGTCAACAGCCGGCGCGTCACCATCACGTGCGATCATCAGCGTACCGCGCGGGGCAAGGAATCCCGTATCGGAAAAATCAGATGGGGGATTTTGCAGCCAGCTCCGTGACGCTGTCGTCAGTGGTTCGACACCCGGCCCGCCGTAGGTGGCTTGCCAAATCGCATTCGAACGTCCGGTCGTGTGATAACCCGGCGTTGCTTCTGCCTCGATCAGCAGCACCGACCTGCTTGGTGCCAGCTCAGACGCGAGACTGGCACCCGCAATCCCGGCCCCGACGATCACGACGTCATAATGGCTCATTTTTGTCGAACCGCGCTGCTCAGAAATTCGTCGATCCGCCGCAACGCATCACTGCGTGGCGCATCGCGTTCGCGCAAGATTTCATGCGCGACGCTGTCGTCATACATGTGCAACTGCGCGCTTTGCATCCGCGCGGCAAACCGCCGTATTGCTGCGGGGCTGACGAGCTTGTCACCGTCGGTTCCCAGCATCAAGATCGGGCAATCCACGCTTTCAAGCTTACCGCGCGCTTCTGACTCGCGGGTCGACGCGATAGCGGCCGAAAGCCAGCCAAAACTGGGTGGCCCAAGCTGTAACGCGGGTTGCTGCTCAATCCACCATAGTTCATCCTGATAGCGTCGGTCATCGTGCGTCAAAAACTTCTGACGCGACGCCCACGGCGCTGCAGGCCGTTCATTCGCCTTCCATGCGGGTCTGCGTGCCAGACCGACCTTGCCAAGCCCCCCGAACAACCAGCGCGCAATCCCGAGCGGCAGCGGTGGCGTTTCGATGCCAAGCATTGGCGCAACCAATACCGCCGCATCGGGCACGACCCGCTGTTCGATGATTGCGCGCAGCAGCAAATGCCCGCCCATGCTGTGCGCGATGGCAATATGCGGGCCAGAGCCTTGTTTAACCCATGCCGCCCAATATTCGGCATAATCATCGATCCAGAGGCTGAAATCGTCAAAGTGGCCTACGTGGGTATCGGGCACGACTCGGCCCGATCCCCCTTGCCCGCGCCAATCAAATGCGGTCACAGACCAGCCCGCGCGGTGCCAGTACGCAAAGCTTTCGAGATATTTTTCAAAAAAGTCGCCGCGCCCGCCCTGAAAAAGAATCGATCCGCGCGCCGTTCCGTCCGCAGGCCAGTCAAAACTGCGAATCGGCCAGCCGTCGCGCAGTGGTTTGGTTCGCACCGTCGAACCTTCGGGATAGTCGCGTGCAGTAATTGGGTCAGCAAACATCGGCTTGGTTACTTTTTTGTAAGGGTTTGCATTTAGCGTCTGACGTCATGGAAAATCAGACGTTTGAATATGGATTGATTGCGGGATTGGCAACGCTGTTGCTGATCGCGTGCGTGACCGACTGGCGTCACCGGCTGATCAACAACTGGCTGACTGGATCGATCGCGCTTGCCGCGCCGCTGTTCTGGATGGCGACCGGGCTCGCGCTTTGGCCTGACATCGTGCTCCAAATCGCACTGGCAGCGATCGTATTCGCGATCTTTGCGGGTATTTTCGCGTTGGGCGCAATGGGCGGGGGTGATGTCAAATTGCTCACCGCACTCGCGCTGTGGTTTCCCGCTATCGAAATGCTGCGACTTTTGCTGGTGATGTCGGTGCTCGGCGGAATTCTGACGCTGGTGATGCTGATTTATCACAAGCTGCGCAAAGCACCGGGAAAACCAGAGATTCCCTACGGCATCGCGATTGCTCTCGCGGGGCTGTGGGGAATGTTCGAACGAAATTTTAACCATTTTGGGTGAATGAACACCGTAGCGCACAGTCTGTGCAAACAAGGGATTACGCATCATGGATGCAAAGAAAATCATTCTACTGGTTGTGGCGCTGATTGTCGCAGGGGGTACTGCGTTCATGGCCAAGACTATGTTCAGCAACGCGGCCGCGCCAAAAGCTGAGGCTGCACTGATTCCGCAAGTGCCCAACGGCCCAAAGATTCTGGTGGCGACGCGCGCGCTTCCCGTTGGCACGATCATCGAGGCCGATAGCTTCCGGTATCAGCCGTGGCCCAAAGAATTGATCGAGAATGCTTATTATCTTGAAACCGAAGGGATTGCTGCAAGCCTGACGGGTACTGTCGTGCGCACTGCAGTGACAGCAGGCCAGCCCGTGACGAAGGGTATGCTTGTCAAGCCTGGCGATCGCGGTTTCCTAGCCGCAGCGCTCGGCCCCGGTATGCGCGCCGTGACCGTTCCCGTATCGGCACAGAGCAGCGTTGCAGGCTTCGTATTTCCCGGCGATCGCATCGATCTGGTGCTGACGCAGACGGTAGAAGGCGGCGAAGGCGGCGGATCGCTCAAAGCATCCGAAACGATCCTGCGCAACGTGCGAGTCCTTGCCACCGATCAGCGGCTCAGCAGCGAAGACGCCGAAGGCAAAACACAGGTTCAACCATTTTCGACTGTGACACTCGAAGCCACGCCGCGCATTGCCGAAAAAATTGCCGTTGCCCAGACGGTGGGGACGTTGTCGCTATCGCTTCGTTCAATCGCGGACAATACCGCAGAGCTTGAACGCGCAATTGCATCGGGCGAAGTGAAAGTGCCTGAAAATGGTGATGCAAAAGCCGAAAAGCAGATGCTGCTCGCGGTCGCATCGCGACCAAGCGACACCGACACAACCTTTGTCACTGGCGCTGACGTATCGCGCTTTCAACGGCGCACAGTGCCGCGCACAAGCGCCCCGGCAGCGGTTGGTGGCGCACCTGCTGCGACAAGCGCAGGGGGCAATTTCGCCGAACGTCCGATCGGCCCGAGCGTCCGCATTACACGAGGCAGTTCCAAACAGGCCGAAGTCGTTTCGGTAGGGGGCAAGTAAATGAGCAAGATTGTTTCAACGCAGCGTTCGGTGATCACGCGCTTCATGGGAGCCACCGTCGCTTTGTCGATGATCGCCGCGCCCTTAGCACCAGCCATGGCCAAACCACGCCCGGCGGCACGTGCCAAAGCGCGTCCTGCTGTATCGCAACAAAGCGGCCTTCGTTACCAGAAACCAACAAGCGAACTCTCGCTTTCGGTCGGCCGCGGTCAGCTCATCAACCTGCCCGCACCCATCGCCGATGTCTTTGTAGCAAATGACAGCGTCGCTGACGTCCAGGTACGCTCGGCAACGCAGATTTATGTGTTTGCAAAGGCCGTCGGCGAAAGCAGCGTGTTTGCCACGTCGAAATCGGGAGCCGTGATCTATTCGGCAAACGTCCGCGCTGGCAAAAACATCAATTCGATCGACCAGATGCTCAAGCTTGCAATGCCTGACGCTGTGATCACCGCGACGACGATGAACGATCTGGTGCTGCTCACCGGCACGGTCGCAGGGCCAGACGATAGCGCGCAAGCAGAAAGCCTCGTTCAATCCATCGTTGGTGACAATATCAAGGTCATCAGTCGCTTGCGCACCGCAACACCGCTTCAGGTCAACCTGCAAGTCAAGATTGCCGAAGTCAATCGGTCGTTGATCAAAGACATCGGTGTGAACCTTTTGAACAACGACACAGCCGGCGGATTTCAGTTTGGTGTCGCGCAGGGGCGCAATTTCGGTTCGATCACCAGCACGCCCGCCACGCCGACAACGCCAGCAAGCACGACGACTAACTTTGGCAATCTTGCCCTTGGCGCTGGCCGCACATCAATTGGACTGGCCGGAAGGTTCCTCGGGCTCGATTTTGCTTCGGCGATC
>JAYVVW010000177.1:0-12567 GCA_043786595.1 Sphingomonadales bacterium
GAGTGCGGCGTGATTTCCATTTCGCGGAGCAGCGCATTCATTTCGGCGACTGAAAGGACGCGCCCAGCGCGTACCGACCCGTGGCATGCCATTGTGCCCGCCACCGCATCGATCCGTTCCTTGAGCGATAACGCTTCACCGTGCGCGGCGAGTTCGTCGGCGAGGTCTGTGACGAGCCCCCTGATGTCGCCGGTGCCAAGGACGGCGGGTGTCGCGCGGACGAGCATCGCTCCGGCCCCGAACCGCTCAAGCTCGAGCCCGAATGCACCGAGATCGAGGATGCGCGCCTCAAGCCGGTCGCATGCGCTTTCATCAAGCTCGACAACTTCGGGGATCAGCAGCGCCTGGCTCGCCACTTCACCATTTTCAACCGCGCTGCGCATACGTTCGAGCACAAGCCGTTCGTGGGCGGCATGCTGATCGACGAGGATCAGGCCGTCTTCGGCTTCGGCGACGATATAGGTTTGCGCGATCTGGCCGCGCGCGACGCCAAGCGGAAACTGTCCGCGTTCGGGGATCGGCGTCGCTGCAATTTCGGCGCGGGCGAGCGGTGCTGGTGCAGCAAATGCAGACCGGTTGTCCCAAACGCGCGACTGCGGCGCGACGCGCCCCGTTGGCCATGCCGCAATCGTCAGCGGTTCGCTTTGCCAGCGGCCAAGCGCTGCAACCGACGGCAGTGGCGCGCGTTGCTGCCCGGCTTCATCAAGCGCGCGGCGCAGTCCACTGACGATCAACCCGCGAACGAGCGCGGGATCGCGGAAGCGCACCTCGGTTTTGGCAGGGTGGACGTTGACGTCGACTTCGCTCGAGGGAACGTCAAGGAACAGCGCGACAACGGCGTGGCGATCACGCGCAAGCATATCAGCATAGGCCCCGCGGACCGCCCCTGCGAGCAGCCGATCTTTGACGGGGCGACCGTTGACGAACAGATATTGGTGATCAGCGACGCCGCGATTGAAGGTTGGCAACCCGGCGACACCCGTCAGCCGCACGCCTTCGCGTTCGAAATCAACGCCGACACTCGATTGAATCAGCGCACGGTCGGTGAGTGCTGCAACGCGGTCTGGCCCGCTATCACCGCTCGCCACGAGCAGCGCGCGCCGCCCGGCATGTTCCAGAGAAAAGCCAATGTCAGGCCGCGCCATCGCGAGCCGTTTTACCACATCGACGCAGGCGCCATATTCGGCGCGTTCGCTGCGCAGGAATTTACGCCGCGCGGGAATCCTCGCAAACAGCCCTTCAACATGAACGCGCGTCCCCGGCGGGATCGCCGACGGTTCGTCCGTAATCAGTTCGCCATTATCAATTATCCGCCGCCAGCCGTCATGTCCGCGCAGCCGACTTTCGATCGTCATTACCGCAACGCTTGCGATTGAGGGTAAGGCCTCACCACGAAAACCAAGCGTCATTACAGCGTCAATCGCGTCATCGGGCAGTTTTGATGTCGCGTGACGTTCAAGTGCGAGTGCAATGTCATCGCGTGACATCCCGCAACCGTCATCGGTAACGGTGATCGCGCCAATCCCGCCCTCGACAAGCACAATATCGATTCGCTGTGCGCCCGCGTCGATCGCGTTTTCGATCAGCTCTTTCAACGCTGCGGCGGGCCTTTCGACCACTTCACCGGCAGCGATGCGATTGACAAGCGTAGTTGGCAGACGGCGTATTGACATGGTTAAGCCTCTAGACCAAGCGCACGGCTTCCGCGAGAGAGTGATCAACGAATCAAGGCGATTTTATTGCCGGGGGCTGCTAACAAGCGATTAAACCAGACATAGCGTATCCAGAAACGGACCATTGATGAAAATTCCGAGCTTTCTAAAATTCATGTCGCACGACATGGCAATCGACCTCGGCACTGCCAACACCATCGTTTATCTGCGCGGGCGCGGGATTGTCCTTAACGAACCTTCGGTTGTCGCCATCGAAACGATCAATGGCGTCAAGCGCGTCAAGGCTGTTGGCGAAGATGCCAAGCTGATGATGGGCAAAACATCGGGTTCGATCGAAGCGATCCGCCCTTTACGTGACGGCGTGATCGCCGACATTGATGTCGCCGAAGCGATGATCAAGCATTTCATTCACAAGGTTCACGGGCAACGCCGCTTTCCAAGCTGGCCCGAAATCGTCATCTGCGTGCCTTCTGGTTCCACTTCGGTCGAACGGCGCGCGATCCGCGATGCCGCATCGAACGCGGGCGCAAGCCAAGTCTATCTCATTCTTGAGCCAATGGCAGCAGCAATCGGCGCGGATATGCCGGTAACTGAGCCCGTGGGATCAATGGTTGTTGATATCGGCGGCGGCACAACCGAAGTTGCCGTACTCAGTCTGCGCGGGCTTGCCTACACGACGTCAGTCCGCGTCGGCGGTGACAAGATGGACGAGGCGATTGTTTCCTATGTCCGCCGTAATCACAATCTGCTGATCGGTGAAGCCACCGCAGAGCGGATCAAGAAGGAAGTTGGCGTTGCTAAACCACCGCTCGACGGCGTTGGCCTGACGATCCACATCAAGGGTCGCGATCTCGTCAACGGCGTTCCCAAAGAAATCACGATCAATCAGGGCCAGATCGCCGAAGCACTTGCTGAACCCGTCGGAACGATCGTCGAAGGTGTGCGGATTGCGCTTGAAAATACAGCACCCGAACTGGCCGCCGATATTGTCGATCAGGGCATTGTCTTGACCGGCGGCGGCGCGCTGCTCAAAGGGATTGATGAAGTGTTGCGCGATGAAACGGGGCTGCCCGTTACCGTTGCCGATGATCCGCTGACATGCGTTGCCCTCGGCACTGGCCGTGCGCTGGAAGACCCGCTCTTCCGCGGCGTGCTTCTAACCGCCTGATCGCGGGAGCCGCCAGCGCATGGCGCCGCCATCACCAAGGCGCCCAGGCTTTTCCCGGCGCGCGCAATATGGATTGTTTGCGGGCTATGTCGCGGCGATCCTTGGCGCGTTGCTAGGCCTGTTGCTGATCGTGACCGCGCGGGTCGATCCCGCAGGCCATTTCGCGCTTCAGTCGGCGCTTGCCGATCTATTCTCACCAATCTCATCGCTATCGCGCGCTGCGCTCAACACGGTCAAAGGCGGCTTTTCCCAAGCCAGCGCGTATTTTGAAGCCGGATCCAAGAACCGGGCGATGGCTGAAGAACTGAAACGCGCACACACCGCATTGATCAAGGGGAAAGTTGATGCGCTTGAGAATCGCCGCTTGAAACGCCTGCTACGTCTTATTGAAACACCCAACCAGATCGTCACGACAGCACGTCTGATCAGCTCGACGGGTGCCAGCAGCCGCCGCTACGCCACATTGTCGGCTGGCGCGCAGCAGGGCGTCACACTTGGCCAGCCTGTGCGCTCGGCCGAAGGGCTCGTCGGGCGCGTCATCCAGCGCGGGCAATTCGTCTCGCGGATCCTGCTGATCACCGACAACGCGAACATCGTACCCGTCAAACGCGTGACAGACGGCGTTCCAGCCCTCGCAATCGGGCTTGGCGACGGCCGTATAGAGCTCCGCGCGCTCGCCGCCGGCACCAATCCATTTGCCGTGGGCGACGTGTTCGTAACGTCGGGAACGGGCGGGATTTATCAGCCGGGTATCCCGGTGGCAGTTGGTGTGCAGCGCGGGCGCGACCGCACCGTGGCACGGCCGCTTGCTAACCCCGAGTCGCTTGATTTCGCAGTCGTAGAGCGCGTCTACATCACCCCGCCGCCTGCTTTGCCCGCCACATTGTCCGAAGCGCCAAACTGATGTCGCGCGCCCCGCGATCCCGGATTGGCCGCGCACCTTCGGCGTTTCAACTTGTTGCGGTGCCGATTGTGATGACAATGCTCGCATCGCTCGCGCCACTGTTGCCAAGTATCGCTTCGGTACCGCTGTTGCCGCCATTTGGATTGATGGCGCTGATTTGCTGGCGGCTCGTCCACCGTAATCTGTGGCCGGCATGGATCGCCTTACCGCTTGGCCTGTGGGACGATATGTGGAGCGGCCAACCACTGGGATCGGCGATGCTGCTATGGACACTTGTCATGCTTGGCATCGATGTGCTTGATCGGCGGATGATCTGGCGCGACTTTGTTCAGGATTGGGGACTGGCCTCGGCGATCATCACGTCTGTTCTGATCGCGGGTCTGGCAATTGCAAACGCGACCGGAGGGGCAGCGCCGGTTCGCCTGATCTTGCCGCAAATGGCGATATCAATCGGTCTTTATCCGCTCGTTGCGCTGGTCTGCGGTAGCGTCGACAAATGGCGCGTGACATGAAACGCGCCGCGCCACCGATTACCGAAGCGCAACAGGCGTTCACCTTCACTCGGCGGACGCTCGTGCTGGGTGGCATCCAGCTTGGTATTGGCGGGATATTGGCGGCGCGGATGGGTTATATCTCGATCGCCCAGAATGAACGCTATACGCTGCTTGCCGAAAGCAACCGGGTCAATCTGACGCTGATGGCACCGCGCCGTGGCTGGATTGTCGACCGCACGGGAAAGCCGCTCGCGCTCAATCGCACCGTGTTCCGTGTCGATGTGATCCCCGACCGCGTTCAGGATAAGGCGCATTTGCTGGGTGAACTCCAAAACCTGTTGGCGCTACCTGCCGATGAAATCGCGCGCATCAGCGAGGAGATCGAGAAAAATGCAGGCTACCAACCTGTTCAAATCGCCGAAGATCTCAACTGGGAGCAATTTGCTGCGGTAAGCATCCGTGCGCCTGAATTGCCCGGTGTTTCGCCTGGTCAATCGTTCGCGCGGTATTACCCGACGGGTGCAACCGTTGGTCATTTGCTCGGCTATGTCGGTGCGGCGTCGGCAAAGGACTATGAAAAGACCAAAGACCCGCTATTGATCCTACCCGGTTTCAAGATTGGCAAGGAAGGGCTTGAAAAGACAATGGAAACGATTGTGCGCGGCAAGCCCGGCGCACAGCGTACCGAAGTCACCGCGCGCGGCAAACTCGTTCGCCAGCTCGCAACGCGCGCCGATGTGCCCGGTAACACCGTCAAACTGACGATCGACGCTGGATTGCAGGATTATGCGTCGCGGCGGATGGGCGATCAATCGAGTTCGCTTGTTTGCATCGATTGCACGACGGGCGGCATTCTCGCGATGGCATCGATGCCCTGCTATGATCCCAATAGTTTTTCTGACGGGATCAGCCATAACGAGTGGAACTTGTTTTCTTCGGACGATCACTTGCCGCTGATCAACAAATCGTTGCAGGGGCTATATCCACCCGGATCGACGAGCAAGCCGATGACATCGCTCGCGCTGCTACGGGCGGGGATTGATCCCGAAGCAAAGATCAACTGTACGGGCGCCTATCGCGTCGGGAACAGCCTGTTCCATTGTTCGCAGCGACGCGGCCACGGCCCGATTGCGATGCACGAGGCAATCATCAAAAGCTGCGACATCTATTTCTACCATTTTGCAAAGCTGGCCGGGATCGATGCAATTGCCTCCACCGCTAGGATGTGCGGGCTGGGCGAGCGGTTTGACCTGCCCGTGGCGTCACAGCGATATGGCACAGTGCCCGATCCTGCATGGCTGATGCGACGATATAAAATACGCTGGTCAACCTTTGACACGGTCAACACGTCGATCGGGCAAGGGTATATGCTCGTCAATCCGCTCCAGCTTGCCGTGATGACCGGGCGGATCGCAAGCGGCAAGATGATCACGCCGCACTTGATCGCGCCGCATAATCCTGTTGCGCCCGCCCCGCTCGCGATTGATCCACAGCATCTTGCCTTCGTCCGTGATGCGATGGTCGGCGTTGTAAACAGCGGTCGCGGTACTGCCTCGGTTGCGCGACTACCGATTGACGGCGTTCAGATCGCAGGCAAAACCGGCACAGCGCAAGTTCGTCGGATCACAATGGCCGAACGCGCAGGCGGAGTGCGGAGCAACGCCAGCCTGGCATGGAAACAGCGCGATCATTCGCTGTTCATTGCCTATGCCCCCGCCGATAATCCGCGTTATGCAGTAGGCTGCATCGTTGAACACGGCGGATTTGGTGCAACCGCCGCAGCGCCAATTGTCCGCGATACGCTCACTTATCTGTTCGATCCGGCAAAGGCGATGGCGCTGCTTGACGCGCAGGAACAAGGCTGGGGTGGTACAGTCAAGGAGCGTATGGATCGCCGCTCGGCTGCGTATAAGGCCGCCAATGACCCCAATCAGCCGCCGTCCCAAGCCGACATAGGCAACAGCAGCGCAGCCGTTGAACCCGCGAACAGCGCCGCAGCCACGCCGATAAACGCGACGCCCCCGCCAGCAGCCACTGCCGTTCAATCGCCCCCTTCCCCAGCGCCAGCCGAGACCTTGGTCGTCCCTGACGCGCTCATGAACCTGACCGACTGACACCGATGAACTCGCTGATCCCCGCCCCGATTATCCAGCTTCCGTGGCGCTTCATTGCATTGCTGATCGCGATTGGCGGATTTGGGGCTGTGATCCTTTATTCCGCTGCGGGTGGCAGCTTCAGTCCCTGGTCGGCATCGCACCTTATCCGCTTCTTCGTTTTTTTGATCATGGCAATTGTTCTGTCACGTTTCCCGGTCGGTTTTTGGCGGGAGGCGGCGTTTCCTGCGTACGGCGTCATCCTGCTTTTGCTCATCGGGGTTGAACTGCTTGGCAAGATTGGCGGCGGCAGCCAGCGCTGGCTCGATCTTGGCATCATCCGCCTCCAGCCATCCGAACTAATGAAATTAACGATCATACTCGCCGTGGCGCGTTTTTATGACATGCTACCATCGGGCGAAATTCGCGGATGGAATGCAATCTGGCCGCCCGCTGTGATGATCGGGATTCCCGCGACGCTCATATTGATCCAGCCTGATCTGGGCACAGCAATCATGATGATACTGGGCGGACTGACAATCATGTTCCTTGCGGGCTTGCCGCTGCGCCTGTTCGTTATTGGCGGTGGAATTATCGCAGCGGCGCTGCCGATCGTGTTCTCACAGCTTCATGACTATCAGCAAAAGCGCGTGCTTATTTTCATGGATCCTGAAAGCGACCCGCTCGGCGCAGGCTATCATATTACCCAATCAAAAATCGCAATCGGATCGGGCGGTATATTTGGCAAAGGCTTTCTCAATGGAACACAGAGCCATCTCGACTATCTCCCTGAAGGTCATACCGATTTCATTTTTGCGACGATGGCCGAGGAATGGGGGCTTGTCGGCGGTCTGTTGCTCATCGGCGCCTTTCTGATGTTAACGCGCTGGGGCATGAACGTCGCCGAACGCGCGCCAACGCGATTTGGAAGGTTGAGCGCCGCAGGGCTGACGATGACAATCTTCTTTTACTTCATGATCAATCTGCTGATGGTGATGGGCCTCGCCCCCGTCGTCGGCATCCCGTTGCCGATGGTATCGCACGGCGGAACGGCGATGATGACAGTCCTGATCTGCGCGGGCATCCTGATGTCGATCGAACGCGGCAGTCGGCGCGGCGGCGGACTGCGATAAATCTATGCGCGTTAGGGCAAACACGCCGCTTTGCGATTGCAACCAATCAAATCCCGTGCTAGCCGCGCCTTCGATGAAATGGCAGGTGCGGCAACGCCCCTCACCTTCACGGACGCATAGCTCAGTTGGTAGAGCAGCTGACTCTTAATCAGCGGGTCCTTGGTTCGAACCCAAGTGTGTCCACCACAATTTCCTAGAAAATCAACAACTTAGGCTTAAGCCAAGAGCCGGGTGGAGCCTAGAAGTCTCCATAGGCCCCGCATAGGCTCCACCGCCACGTTGTTCATCCTTGCCCTACCGTGTTCCAATGCGTCCGCTTTTTTGATCGTGTCGCTGGGTGGCCCTCCGCCCGATCAATGCGACCGTGAAAGGCCAGAAATAAATCGGGTGAAATTGGGCTTGAATGAATGCATGATCCGGACACGATGAGCACCAGAATCACACTTTACGAGGCGGCGCTGAAACATGCCGTTGCGATAGGGGGTGAGGAATATCGTTTGGCGGCTATCGAGGCATTCGCCGAGGCGGAACAGATTTTTCGCACGGTGCATCGCCTTCGCAAATATGGCGCACCGAACACCGCACTGCTCGGCTTGCTGGTTTTGACGATTTACATCCTCGGCTGGGGCTATTTGGGATTTCGGGCCGACTACTGGTTACTTGCCGCAGTGGAATCCGGAATTGGCGCAGCCGCGTTCCTGTTTGGACTCTCATTCCTGTGCCTATCACTTTGGGACATCCTCTTGCTGGCCGAAAAATTTCACCTCACCCCTGCAAGGTTGAAAGCGTCGGCATTAACGCCGTTCGTTTCTGTGCTCCATCGCTGCGCCGAAGGCACTGCATTTGCTTTTGATCAGGACGGAAAGCGAATCGATGGGCCGGTATTTCAATCGCTTTGGTCGCTGATCCTGTTTTCGCAACATCCGGCGCATCGCACCTTCCGTCTACCCAATGCGATGAGGGTTATGGATGAACAACTCGAAATGGAAGCAGCAACGCAGTGCGACGTCGTTCCAGCAAACGCTGGAGATTCGGTGGAACAAGATGCCGAAACGGCAATCAAGACCGTCATCAATTATTCTCAAACGACAAATACCATTATCCTGCACAACCATGCTGTTGCCGCAACCAAACGCGGTGTGCGCTCAGCCAAACAGCATTGGTTTGCATCGGTTACATCCGAAATCTTTGAGATGCGCGCGGCCAAAATTGCGAGCCACTGGAGTGGATCACAAGAACAGCAGGTCCGCATGGCGTTAGACACCGGTTACGCATTCACCCGTGCGGACCAGAGACCCGACATCGCGCTCAAGGAACTCGAAGCCAAAATCGTGAGTGCGCTCAAAAAAGCCCAGCTTCCCGTCGGCTTGCATCAGACACCTTCGTCAGAGTGGATCAACAAGATGCTCGGTGAGGGGAAGCGGCATGATTATGTGTGGGTGCGGCGACACCTGACGGAACCGGATTTCGAGCCGCCTTACGAATTGCCCTTGTCCGGCTAAATCTGTGCGAGCTACTTTTACGCTCGCTCTGGCGTAAACGTAAGCCAATTGAGATTATTGCGCATTGCAGCGAACCTTTCTGCCCAACCAAGTGCAGAAAGGATCATTATGCAAGTCTCTGTGTCCAACAACCTGCTCACGATGCAGCAGGTGATGAATCTCGCTGGCTTCAAAAGCCGCACCACGGTCTATCGACGGTTGCAACTCGATTGCATGCCGCAGCCCTGTCAGATCGGCCTTGGGCGTCTCCGTTGGCGCGAACGCGACATCACTATGTGGGTCGATGGCCTGAGGCCGAAGCAATGAATGCCGGGTGGTCAAAGCCACTGGCAATAAGCGTTCAAACTGGGGTGCCTGCGCTACTTTCAAATCGTGCAGGGTCTCGAGATGTCCACCAGAAGAACGGCCATTCGCACAACCAAAAAACAAGAAAAAGGCGACAGGAGAAGCGGCGAGGAAAGGTAGAGGGGGAACACACCTTACACATTCAATCGAATGATGAGGAATGGCCAAAATGTGCTAATAGCGCGCTTGTGCCCGAGCTTCCGGCCACCACGTCCGTTGCCTCCACTAGCACCGGCACTGCGCAATCAGCCCGCAGAATTCAGCCACTCCGACGCCGCCGCACTGCCTGCACAGTGCGGCACAGTGCGGCGCGCCGTTTTGCGCGAAACCGTTCAGCACCGAAAGGAGAGGTATCATGGCTCGTTTGCCGTTGACGGTCTATCTGGCGCGGGCCGACCTGATCAAGCTCGATGCCCGCGCCCGCTCTGCTGGACTCGCGCGCAGTGCGTGGGCGGGCAATGCCATCCGCAGCGCACTTGGCGAAGGTGCGAACCGCGACGATTTGCTGTTCGATCATTTGCAACATTTGCGCGCCGCATCGGACGAACTGATCGCTGCACATCCGGCAGCAATGGAATTGCGCCAGCGCATCGCGGACCGCTGCGTTGGTTTTACCAACCCCGAAGATGAAAGGATATCGTCATGAATGAGCCAGCCCAATTCCGCGTGCAAGTCGCACCAGATGTCCGCGACAAGTTCAAGATCGCCTGTCTCACCAGCGGCGTTACCATGTCGGATCAGGTCGTAGACATGATCAATGGCTGGCTGAGTGATCCCGATGCCCAGCGCAACGACCAGCATTTGCCGGTTGCAGAAATTGCGCAGGTCAGTGACGCCGACGAAAAGAGCAGAGAGGGTAAGGCCGAATTGCTCGAAAGGATTGGCGACATGCTGGTTACCCAATCAACACACATCGGTATCGCGTTGAGATCGCTTGCGACCCGTGAGCAAGTCGAAACATCAGGGCAGATCAATGGCCAGCGCCATGACAAACTGGTCAAGGCTTTCGGGACAATCAGCGACAGGGTGATCGCAGATGTCGCGACCAGTCAGGAACGATTGTTCGCCGCCATTGAAACGCGTCGCAGTGATTGGCGCTGGATGGGCGGTGCCGCCGGGTTTGGTGTTTTCGTCTTGTGCGCTTTTCTATGGGCAGTGGCGGGACATTTCCCCGGACGCTGGCTGGCAGTGCGCATGGCCGGTGCCGATACGCGGTGGCAAGCCGCACAACTTCTCGCGGGTAACGGAAGCCTGTTCCACAGCGAATTGATGGCAGAAACCAAAGCGATGCTTGACGATCCTGATTTCCGGGGTCGCTACGGCCAGTGTATCGACCGCGCCAAAGCATCGACGCGTCCGGTCAGATGCGCCTTGACTATGACACCGCTTGTCACCCGGCATTAGCGCAGTGGTGGTCAGTGTCTCACCCGTCGGATCGGCATCGGGGGCTGCCGCTTATTATGCCTCTGATAATTATTACACCGCCGACCAGTCTGCCGAGAATTCCGAGTGGGGCGGCGATGGCGCGGCCCGATTGGGTCTGGACGGAAAAGTCGAGCCTGCCCGGTTTGAGACGGTGCTTGCCGGTAAACTGCCCAATGGCGCGGTGATCACCGGCGGCGCAGGCGAGCATCGGCCCGGATTCGACCTGACGTTCAGCGCGCCAAAGTCTGTGTCCCTTGTTGGCCTCATCGGCAAGGACGAGCGCATCATTGCAGCGCATGTTCAGGCTGTCCGCACCACGATGCAATGGGCCGAGAGCCGTCTTGCGCTAGCCCGGCAGGGAGCCAACGGCAAGGAGACCCTCAAAACCGGCAATCTGGTCTATGCTCTATTCCCCCACAATGTCAGCCGCTCGCACGACCCCCAGCTTCATGTTCATGCTGTCATCGCCAACGCGACGCAGCGCCCGGACGGCGCATGGCGGGCACTGCGCAATGATGCCTTGTTCAAGGAGAATACGCTGATCGGTGCGGTGTATCATGCGGAACTGCGGGCATCGCTCGAAAAGCTTGGCTACAAGATCGAACTGACCGGCAAGCATGGCAGCTTTGAGATCGCCGGGATCGACCGCGCCACGATCAATGCGTGGAGCACCCGCCATAATGATATCCAAAGCGTCGCCAAACTACTCGACATCAATTCGCCCAAGGGCTTGCATGCGATTGCCGAGCGCACCCGCGATGCCAAGGCAGAGATGTTGCCGGGGGATTTGGCGCGCCATTGGGAGGCATTGGCACAGGAGCGCGGGCTTGATCTGAGCGGATTCGTGAACGCCGCGCGCGAGGCATCGCCAGAGCGCGGCGTCTTTGCCCGTGTCCATGAATGGGGCCGCGCGTTGGTTGAGCGGATCACATATGCTTTCGGGCCGAAGCCGGAACCCTTGATGCGGGATGCGGAACCTGCCCCGCGCGGTGCCACGCTTGCCGCTTCCTATGCCGTCGCAGCGGGTGTGCGCCATTTGAGCGAGCGGCAGGCCAGTTTTGAACCTTATGCTTTGCTCCGCGCGGCGCTCAATTTCGCAGAACACGGCGCGCGGGTGGCCGATGTGGAAACAAGAATCGATGCGCTGGTCAGCATGGGCACCCTGCTCGTTCGTGATGTGAACGGGACTGCGCATATGACCACCCGTGACATCCTCAAGACCGAAGCCGAGCTTGTCGCCCGCACCAGCGACAGCATCGGCGTTGTCCGGCCCTTGGTGCCAGAGGCAATAGCGACAACCAGCCTCGCCAACGCCGCCCGTGAAGGCGGGATCATCCTTTCCGGCGAACAGGCGCGCGCCGCAAGCGCGATTCTCTCCGGGCCAAATCGCTACCAGCTTGTTCAAGGCGACGCGGGGACAGGCAAGACCACACTCTTTGCGCTCGTGCGGCAAATTGCCGAGGCGAATGGCATTGGCATCACGGCGCTGTCTCCGCAGAACCGGCTTGCGAGTGAACTCCGCTCCGATACCGGCCTCACCGTCGATACCGTGGCGGGTTTCCTTTCCCGTCACCAGCGCGCCACGGGAAAGGGCGCGCAGGATGCCATCGCCGCCGCGCGCGAGGCCCTGGGCGGCAAGATCGTTTTGGTGGACGAAGCCTCGATGATCTCGCACCGCCAAATGCTGGGGCTGATGCAGATCGCGGACAATGCCGGGATCGCCAAGCTGGTGCTGGTGGGTGACGCGCAGCAAATATCCTCGCCAGAGGCCGGACGGCCCTTCGCACTTCTCCAGCAGGAAGGCTTTCCGACCAGTACGCTTTCAGAAAA
>JAYVVW010000178.1:0-5361 GCA_043786595.1 Sphingomonadales bacterium
CTAGGCGCGGACTTCTTCGACGCCGCCGACGCTGTTGATACGGAGCGCTTTGAGTACCGTGTCGACAATCGCGTCGGCATCAAGACCTGCGTCGGCATATTGCTTTTCGGGCTTGTCATGTTCCTGGAAAGCGTCGGGCAGGCGGAGTGTGCGTAGTTTCAAGCCCGCGTCGATCAGTCCCTCGTCGCTGGCGAGCGTCAGCACATGTGCGCCCATTCCGCCGACGCTGCCTTCTTCGATTGTCACGGCAACCTCGTGCGAGGTGAGGAGCCTGCGGATCATCTCGGCATCGAGCGGCTTGGCAAAGCGCAAATCAGCAACGGTGGTGCTGAGCCCTTTGGCTTGGAGCCGGTCAGCGGCCTTGAGTGCTTCCTCAAGCCGCGTGCCGAGCGACAGGATCGCGACCTTCTTGCCCTGGCGGACAATCCGGCCCTTGCCGATCTCAAGCCGGATTGGTGTTTCGGGCAGCGCAACGCCTGTGCCGTTACCGCGCGGATAACGCAGCGCGATCGGGCCGCTGTCATGCAGCGCGCAGGTATGAACCATGTGCACCAGTTCAGCTTCATCGGCCGCCGCCATGACGACAAAGTTTGGCAGCGTGCAGAGGTACGTGACATCAAAGCTGCCCGCGTGCGTACTGCCATCAGCACCGACAAGTCCGGCGCGGTCGATCGCGAAACGCACGGGCAAATTCTGGATCGCGACATCATGGACAACTTGATCATAGGCGCGCTGGAGGAAGGTTGAATAGATTGTCGCGAACGGACGCATTCCCTGTGCAGCAAGTCCCGCAGCAAAGGTCACGGCGTGCTGTTCGGCGATACCAACATCAAACGTGCGGTCGGGGAAGGCCGCGCCAAAACTGTCGAGCCCGGTTCCGCCCGGCATAGCCGCAGTAATCGCGACGATTTTGTCATCACGTCTGGCTTCGGCAATCAGCGCCTTGGCAAAAACGGCGGTGTAGCTTGGCGGCCCTGGCGGTGCCTTGGCCTGAACGCCTGACACGACATCAAACTTCTGGACGCCGTGATATTTGTCGTCGGCGGCTTCGGCATAGGCATATCCCTTGCCCTTTTGCGTCACGACATGGATCAGGCACGGTCCTTCGGCGGCGTCGCGGACATTTTCGAGCACGGGGATCAGGTGATCGAGATTATGGCCGTCGATTGGCCCGACATAATAAAAGCCAAGCTCTTCAAATAATGTACCACCCATCGCCATGCCGCGCGCGAATTCATCGGTTTTGCGCGCGGCGCTATGGAGCATGTCGGGCATCTTGCGTGCCAGCCGCTTCGCCAGTTCGCGCAGTTCAAGGAAAGGTCGCGACGAGACCAGCCGCGCGAGGTAGGCGCTCAGGCCCCCAACGGGCGGCGCAATCGACATGTCATTATCATTGAGGATGACAATCAGGCGATTGCCTGCCTGTGCCGCGTTGTTCATCGCCTCATAGGCCATGCCCGCGCTCATTGATCCGTCGCCAATGACCGCGATCGCTTTGCCCGGCTTGCCCGCCAATTTGTTCGCAACGGCAAAGCCAAGCGCGGCGCTGATCGAGGTCGAGCTATGCGCCGCACCGAACGGATCATATTCGCTTTCGCTGCGTTTGGTGAAGCCCGAAAGGCCACCGCCTGTCCGCAGGGTCCGGATACGGTCACGCCGTCCCGTCAATATCTTGTGCGGATAGCATTGATGGCCAACGTCCCAGACAAGCTTGTCATCGGGCGTGTTGAAGACATAGTGGACCGCAGTTGTGAGTTCGACCACGCCGAGACCCGCGCCAAGATGGCCGCCGGTCACCGACACGGCAGAAATCATTTCGCTGCGCAATTCATCAGCAAGCTGACGCAACTGATCAGATTTCAGGGTGCGGAGATCGGCGGGTGTGTTGACCGTATTGAGCAGCGGCGTATCGGGTGTATCGGGTGTATCGGACATGCGCTTACCCTAAAGCGTTGATGCTTTAACCGCAATCACCACATTTGCCGCGCACTTCGATGACCGGGCGGACAGGCATAAAGCCAGCCGTGATCGCGGCATCGCGGACACCGTTTGAAATGCTGTCATTATCGATGTGCGTTGTCTGACCACAATTGTCACAGACGAGGAAGATGCAGTCATGGATGCAATCGGGATGTTCGTTGACGATGTAAGCATTTGCCGTTTCGACACGGCGCGCCAAATTTGCGTTCACGAAAATATCAAGGATCCGGTAAACGCTGTTCGCCGCGACGCGCTTGCCGCGCAATTTGGAAACGGCTTCGGCAATGTCATACGCCGATGCGGGCTTGGCAAAGCTCGAAAGCGCCTCAAACACCGCGCTGCGCATCGCCGTCCACTGCTCGCCCGATTTCAAGAGCGTGAGCCGTGCGACTTCGGTCAGCGATTCGCCCTGATGGAGTGTATGATCGTGTGTGGCCATGCTGTGTCGATTAGGCGCGAACCCCGCACCTTGCAAGCAAACGCCTAAGCCGTAGCGCGCCGGTTAAGGTCATGCCCAAGCGCAACGATCGTAACGCCCAGGATTGAATAGACGATCTCACCGCCGCTGCCGTGGGTCAGGGTCAATGCGCCGCCCATCACGCCAAGCCCGAGCGATCCGACCCAGACTGGAATGGCATAGCCATGTTCTAGCACACCGCGCCCAAGCGCCACTGCGCCAAGCATCATCGCAAATATCAGCCCGAATTCATGGATCGCAGGGTGAACCAGAAACCCGCCAGCCGCTGAAAGCAGCGTCACGATGACAGCGCTCGCAATGCAGTGGACAACGCACAGCCCCGACAGCGTCATCGCCATCCGGTCTAAATTCAGGCGTTGCACTGCAAAGGCCGACACGTGTGATTCCTTATGTGATGTAATGTTATGCCATAATAGGCGACACGTTACAATATCTCATTTCACTTTTTAACCGGTTGCCGACACTGATTGAATCCTGCCGCGCGCAGGTTCATAAGGCGCGTCATCATGCGTATGTCTCACCGTCCCAACGCAATCGCCAACTGGCTGTTGTTCACTGCACTGCTGGTTTTCGCGATGGTCGTCGTCGGCGGCATTACGCGGCTGACCGAATCGGGGCTTTCCATCACCGAATGGAAACCCGTCTCAGGCACGTTGCCGCCGCTCAGCGACGCGGCCTGGGCCGATGCCTTTGCCAAATATAAGATCACGCCCGAATATCTTGAGATCAATCGCGGCATGTCGCTTGCCGATTTCAAGTATATTTTCTTCTGGGAATATATTCACCGGCTGCTTGGCCGTTTGATCGGTGTTGCCTTTGCCGCGCCACTGTTGTGGTTTGCGGTCAGACGCGCGATTCCTCCTGGCTACGGCCTGCGGCTGGTCGCACTTCTTGCGCTTGGTGGTTTGCAGGGTGCGCTTGGCTGGTGGATGGTCAAATCGGGGCTGACCGCGCGTACCGATGTCAGCCATTACCGGCTGGCGGCACACTTGCTCACCGCGCTGTTCATATTGGGTGGGCTGGTCTGGACCGCGCTTGATTTGAAGGCGCTGGCACGCAGCCAGAGCGCACGGCCTGCGCGGTTGACGGGCTTTGCATTGATTGTCGCACTCGTGCTGTTGACCCAGCTTTTGTTTGGTGCCTACACCGCCGGATTGAATGCAGGCCATGTCGCAAATACGTGGCCACTGATGAATGATCGTTTGATCCCCGAAGGGATTGAAAATCGGGGCGGCTGGTTCACAACGCTGACCAATGACCCGTTTCTCATCCATTTCATTCACCGCTGGTGGGCGTGGGTGCTGTTTGGCTTTGCGATTGTGCTCGCAAGGCGCGTCAAGGCAGCGGGCAACCGCAGCGCGTCGGTTGCGATCCACACTGCGCTGGGGACGCAGGTTTTGCTCGGCATCGCCACGGTGATGTCGGGTGTGGCGATTGGTCTGGCTGCGCTCCACCAGGCGGTTGGTGCGCTGTTGGTTGCGGCATTGGCGTGGGGGATGCATAGTCTGGGCCGATCAAGGGAGTATCGCTGATGACACCGCAAACACCGGTCAATTCGCCGTTCGCAATGCGCTCGACCGCCGCCGAAGTGATCGCCGGGATCGACCTGACGGGAATGACCGCGCTTGTAACGGGCGGCTATTCTGGGCTGGGCAAGGAAACTGTCCGCGCGCTCGCGGGCGCGGGTGCCAAAGTGCTTGTCGGCGCGCGGCGGCCCGTCGTCGCTGCAACCGATCTTGCCGACGTCAAAGGCGACGTATCGATCCTCAAGCTCGACCTCTCCGATCCCAAATCGATCGCGGTGTTCGCGCTTGCGATCGACGAGCAGGTGGCCAAGCTTGACCTGCTGATCAACAATGCCGCGATCATGGCATGCCCGCTTGAGCGCGACGCGCGCGGCTATGAAAGCCAGTTCGCCACAAATCACTTGGGTCATTTCCACATGACAGCGCTGCTCTGGCCGCTGCTCAAGGCGTCGGGCAATGCACGCGTCGTTTCGCTTTCGTCGATCGGCCATGCACGGTGTGGTATTGATTTTGACGATCCGAATTTTGAACGGCGCGACTATGAGAAATGGTCGGCCTACGGTCAGGCCAAAACCGCCAATGCGCTGTTCGCAGTTCATCTCGACGCGATTGGCCAGGCGCACGGCGTCCGCGCATTTGCAGTCCACCCCGGCGGGATCAAAACGCCACTCCAGCGTCACCTGACAATGGAAGAGCAAGTCGCGATGGGTTGGTTCAAGTCCGATGGCACACTCGCCGACATCTTCAAATCGGTCGAGCAGGGCGCCGCAACGAGCATCTGGTGCGCGGTCTCGCCGCTGCTTGAAGGCAAAGGCGGCGTTTATTGCGAAGATTGCGACATAGCTGCGGCGTGGAGCGAAGGCATGCCGCGCTATTCTGGCGTCCGTCAGTGGGCGGTTGACACGGCGCAAGCACAAAGGCTCTGGACGATGAGCGAAGCGATGACGGGCGTGAAATTCACTGCCTGAATCGTCCGGTATTATAATACCTGTTACGAATCGCCCGCTTTTCATTGACTTTGCGAAGCCTTGGCTGCATTGGCACGCCTTCTCGCGCTGGCCCCTGCTGGCGCGTTTCCTTTTGAAGAATGAGGTCTGGCCCGATGAAGGCGCTGATGAAGACCACAAAGTCGGTCCGTCCGATGGATGTGGAAAAGAAATGGCATATTATTGATGCCGATGGTCTGGTCGTTGGCCGTATGGCATCGATCGTCGCAAACATCCTGCGTGGCAAGCACAAGCCAAGCTATACACCCCACGTCGATTGCGGTGACAATGTCATCATCATCAACGCTGACAAGGTGCGCTTTACGGGCCGCAAGCTCGCGCAGAAAATCTATTATCGCCACACGGGTCACCCCGGCGGGATCAAGGGCAT
>JAYVVW010000179.1:0-9965 GCA_043786595.1 Sphingomonadales bacterium
CCGCCGGTGAAACCATGCTCATCGCGCAGTCGCTCGAATATCCGCCCTCCCGTATGTCGCTGCTTAAAATGCACGCTGCGATCATCGGTCAATATCTGAATTCCGGGTGAATTCCGGGGACACGGGTGAATTCCGGGGACACAATACTAATTACGCCGCTTCCAGCATCGGTATTGCATCTAGCGCGTCGCCCATCTCGGCTTCCGCCATCCGCAAATCATAGGTGCGCTGGAGGTTGAGCCAGATATCCGGCCCATTGCCGCACAGCTTGCCAATGCGCAGCGCCATTTGGGCGGTGACTGGCTGCTTTTCGTTCAGAATATCGTAAAGCGTTTGCCGCGAAATGCCGAGCAGGCGCGCGATCTCGGTCTTTGGGCGAGCGAGCGCGGGAAGAACATCCTCGCGCAATATTTCGCCGGGGTGAATGGGGCGGATTGCCCAAGGGCGCTTTCTCGTCATCAGTGATAATCCTCTAAATCAACGTCTATCGCATCTTCGCCGTCCCAGCCAAATGTGATCCGCCAATTGCCCGACGCATCAACCGCATAGCGGCCCTTGCCCTGCCCTTTAAGTCCGTGAAATCGCAGGCCGGGGCCGTTCATGTCTTGTGGCTCTCGTGCATGATCGAGTTCGGTCACTATCCGCTCAAGCCTTCGAACATTTGGTACGCTTAGCTTTGAAACATCACCTTGCTCGACAAAACGCTGCAAGGCGCGATTTCGATAAGAACGAATCATTTATGCAAGCTAGTGGCTTACAGTATTCTTGTCAAGTATTGCCTGACGCGCAGCCCTCAATCATGCTCCCTGTCCCCAGCGCCCATATACAGTTCCCGCCCGGGCAATTCCGGAGACACGGGCAATTCCGGGGACACGGGCAATTCCGGGGACACAATATTAATTAGCATCATCCTCCAATTCAAACCGGCACGCAAGTTGCGAGATGGATTCCCGCTTTCGCGGGAATGACGGGTTTGGCGAGGCTCCCGGATTCCGGGGCACGAATTCCGGGGACACGGGACACCGAATTCCGGGGAAAATCCGAGGACACAATATTAAATTCGCGTTGAAATTCCAAAAATCATAAGCATTGCTTGCTTGGACTGCTCTGCGCCCGGGTGAACTCTCGCAAGCAATTCGGGCTTCAGAACCCCTCAACCCCCCAGCCCGAACAGCCGTGTAGACCCGCCATTCGGCAACACACAGTCGCCGACATATTGCGTGCGCAGGCCGTCGCCTGAGCGGAGTGAGAGCGCGGCGGCGAATTCGTCGCCGATGGTGATGGTGCCGGGCATGATCGCGTGGCTGAGCGCGATGAGCGCGGCGATTGCGGGGCCGCTGACTTCGCCGCCGTGCAGGTGGGCAAGGCCGTAATGGCCCGCGATCATCATCGGGTAGGGGAGGTCAAGGTGGTTCGCCCGCAGCGCAATCGCGAAGTTGGCGGCGGCAAGTGCGGAGACAAAGCCGAAGATGCGGGCGTTGCCGCTTGGTTGGTTGACGATCGGGTTGCGCGCTTTGGCATCGGCCCAGAACGCCGCGATGCCGCCGTCAAGTGCTGCGGCATAGGCCGCGTCGCCCGCGCTGTCGATCGCTTCAAACCCGACATGGAGCAACGCCATCAAGCGGCGGTCGGCGCGCCCTTCGCGCAGGCCAAGCGACGGCGGGACGGCGGCACTGCGCCGCCAGACGATCGGGCGTTGCCGCGCGCCTGATCGTTGCCACACCACCGCATCGCGCGCAGTGCCGGCGCCGTCGCCAAATTCGCCCGCGCCTTCATCGATCACAAGCAGTTGCAACGCCTCGCTTTCGATCATCCGCGCATTAAGCCACGCCGCGCCCATCGCGACGTCGCCGCCAAGTGCCGTCGCCAGCGGTTCATAATCGCCCTCAACCTGCGTCACCGACCGGACGCTCGCGGCGCGCGCGATGCAGGTTTCAAAGCGCGCTTGCCAGCCCGCGCCGAACGGAACGACCGACTGTGCAACGAACGCTTCGCGCTGCGTCGGCAGGATGATGTGAAGCTCCACCCCGTGCGCGATCAGCGCTTCGGCGATGACGATATCGGCCCCTGCGGCGAGCGCGCCGTACGCAAAGCCGACGCGTTCTTCGGCCAATATCGTGCTGACGGCGCGTTGCAGATCGGCGCTGTCTTCGCTCGCGACGCCCATATGACCGACGAAGTGGAGCGAGCGCGGCGGGCGGTGCGGCGTCATCCACGCGGGGTCGATGCGTGCCGCGTCGCAGATCAGGCTGAATTGACGCAGTGTTGAGGCATAATCGCTCCACCCCGTCGGATCGCACGCAATCGCGGTTGCCAGCGCCGCATCAGCGCCTGCAACGTCGCCTTGGAGAAGCAATGCTTCGGCGCGCGTCGCTGCGATCCAATAGGGCGTTTCGGCAATGTCGGGGGCTGTGAGCCGCGCAAGCACTTCGCCTGCCAGAGTGCGTGCGTGCTCACTTTCGCCGCCGAGCATCGCAAGCGTTGCCGCGTTGATCAGCAGATAGGGCTGCGGCGCGATCGCGTCTGCCGCTTGATATGCCGCGGCGGCTTCGCCGAGCAGGATGCGCCGCGCTTCGCCGTCTTGCGACAGCGCCTGATCCTTGAGCAACCGCCCTTTGACCGCAAGCGAAGCGGGATCTTCACCCCGCCGCGCGTACCCGCTTTCCTCAAACAGGCGCGCAGCTTGAGCCAGCGCGCCGGCGCGGGCAAGCGCGGTTATCACGGGAAGTGGAGTCATCGGGGGTTACTCGTCATGATGCCGTCGCGCTATGGGCGCGTCCCGCCGGGCCAGCGGATTTCGGGGTCAATCATGATCGGCATTAAATGATCCACCCCGCCGCTGGCGTATTTGAGATCAACGTTGAAGAAATAGGGCAGGTCATATTTCCCGCCGCCATATTTGATGCACTCGGGGCCGTTGACGACGAAATAGGCAGTGCGGCAATCCGATACGGTTGCACTGATCGCAATGTCGTTTCCATTGGCATCGACGCGAAACACGTTGGTGCAAAAATCGTTGAGAAGACAGCCTAAGTGACCGCTGAACGGCGCGCCGGTGCTCGAAAATTGCCAGTTAACGCTATTCGACAGATGCACGACGAAGCATGTGAGATATTGGCCCTGAGCCGACAGCCGTTTGTCGCCCATATTGGCAGGAGCGATGGGTTTGAGATACGTCGTGCTGCCTGATGCGACTGATTTGAAAACATCACGCGGGTTGGCACAACTCGGGATCGTGCTGCCCAATTCATATTCGATCTTCACATCGCTGCCCGTTGGCATTGAGAGTTTTGCCTCTAGCACGACGACGAGTGGCGGGATCGGCACATTCTTAATTGGAAATGGCGCGGGCATTGCGCTGATGGCTGCGCAGCTTTCGGCAAACGTTGTGCTGTCGTCCATGATACTATCCTTTCAGGCGGGCCTTGAGATTATTCAATATCTTGACGAGTGAAATTCGACTTTCATCGCGCGGATCGATCGCCTGTAACGCTTCGAGTTCGATCAGACATTCGCGCACGAGTTGGCGCGCCTCAACCTTAACGCCGCGCCGCGCGAGTTCTTCAGCCAGCGCCGTGCTTGATACCGCGCGGGTATCACGGAAATCGACGTTGCGCGGGTCAATTGCCAGCAGGCGTGACGCGACATCAAGCTGTTCGCGCAGCAGTGCGAGTGCGCCGTCATGATTGGCCTGCTTGGTCTGGACATCGGCATCCCAAGCGAGGCTGTTCGCGAGCGCGGTCAAAAGCTCAGTGTTTTGGGGATGTTTGGCAACAAGTGCGCGCTTTGACCTGGTTGCCGCCGAACAATCCTGCTGCGCTGTCGTGAGGTCGGGCACGGCGCGTGTCATTTCGAGCGCGCACAGGTTGGTTTCGGCATGACCGACCTCGGCTGCGAACTTCATATTGCGTGGATCAAGCGCAAGCGCCTGTTTTGACAGTCGCAGATTCTGCGAAAAACGCTGGCGCGCAACATCGAACTTCTCTTGCCGATAGGCAATGTAACCGAGCCAATATTCGCTCTGGCCGTGCGCGAACAGGCGGTCTGCGTTGGCGGGTGATCGCGGGAGAAGTGCAGCCGTCACGCGGTGCGCCTCGGCAAATTTTCCCAGCGCAAGGGTAAGATCACCGCGTCGATCATCATCCTCACCCATGGCGTGGAGGATACGTGCGCGGCGTTCGAGGCTTTCGGGCGCCAAGTCATCAAGCTGACCTTGCCCGGCATAATATGACATCGCGCGTTCGTTAACGGCGGTCATCACATCAATGCGACCCACCCCCTTCAAACGATCGCGCAAATCAGTCAGCATATATTCAACCAGCCCCTCTGCTTGCTGACGTTGGCGCTGCGCTTCCTTTTGGGCGCGCACGGCAACCGCCAGCAACAGCGCCATTGCTACGACCGCAGCCAGCGCAATGAGCGTGACGGTCATCACGGTGCGCAACTTTCGCTGGGCATCGCGCTGGACGAGCGCGTCAAGCGGCGCACCGGCTAGGCCTGCGACAAGTTTGAGCAGCGCGAGCTGGCGTCCGTCGCGGCCTTTGCGGAAATCGGCGGCGACGGGTTCATGCCCGCCTTCAGTGAGCGCGCTTGGAAAGGCATCTTCGGGTTCGCCGTCGATCAGAGCGACAAGGATCGGCCGCGTCTCGCCGTGGAGCGCGCGGAATGTCTGGATTTCCTTGTTGACCCATAACGATGCTTTTGCCCCCGGCGATGCCAGCACGACCAGCGCGCGCGACCGCGCGAGTGCCGATTTGATCTCAGCGGTCAGATCATTGGCGGCTGACAATTCATCAAGGTCACGGAAAATCGGGGTAAGGCGCGGTGGGATCGGGCCAAGCGCACCGTGGCCGCCCACCAGATTGCGCGGTACACGGTACGCTTCAAGCTGACGGTGCAGCGCACGCGCGGCATCATCGTCGCGGTGGCTATAGCTGAAAAAGGCGCGGTACTGATCATCAGTCCGCCCATCGTGGTCGGTCACAAATTTCCCCGCAAACTGCCAAAGCTACACAACAGGGCATGCGTTTTGTTGCAGATTGGGCCAATTTGAGCAAATGAAATTACAATTCTGTGATAATCGCTGCAATCGTGTTGCCGCGTGAGACTGGGTGCCTCCATTCACCGTCGTTGCGAAGGAGCGAAGTGACTGCGGCAATCCAGAATGTGGCGGCAGCGCTGGAGTACTGGATTGCTGCGCTTCGCTCGCGGGTGACGAAGTGGAGGTTGACGCGAGAGATTGTGACCTCTGGCATTGACCATCTTGGCGGGTTGCCATTTGAGTTGCCATGTGGTTTTGCGCGCTGTTCATCAGAACATTGTCGTCCAGACGATTACGTCTGGATCAATCGGAGACTGAAGGCTTGACCGTATTGCTCGTTTGTCCGCGACGCTACGGCGATGCGCGTGGCTGGTTCAGCGAAACCTATAACCACACGCGGTTCGCGGCGTGGGGCATTGATGTCACATTCATTCAGGACAATCACGCACTGTCGCCGGTCGCAGGCACGCTGCGTGGCATCCATTTTCAAAATTCGCCGTGCGCGCAATCGAAGCTGATCCGCTGCGTACGCGGCGCGATTTTTGACGTGGCGGTTGATCTGCGGCGTCAATCACCCACTTACGGGCAGTGGGTTGCGGCTGAATTATCTGCCGAAAACGGCGATCAACTATTCGTTCCCGCCGGTTACGGTCACGCCTATCTGACGCTGACGCCAGACTGTGAAGTCGTCTATAAGGTGGATGCGCACTATGCACCTCAGGCCGACGGCGGCGTGATCTGGAATGACCCTCAGATTGGCATTGTCTGGCCTGATGGTGGTGACGCGCCGCTGCTTTCGGAAAAGGATCAACGCCTGCCGCGTCTGGCCGATGCCATGTTCGATTTTGCCTATGATGGCAAACCCCTGCTTCCTCTCGTGCGGATTGAACAATGATGATCACCACTCCTAGGAAAGTTCTGGTAACTGGCGGCGCTGGCTTCATCGGATCAGCGCTTGTCCGCCACTTGATTGCAAACAGCGACATGCAAGTGCTCAATGTCGATGCGCTAACCTATGCGGGCAACCTCAGTTCGCTCGACGAAGTGGCCGCATCAAACCGCTACAGCTTTGTTCAGGCGGACATTTGTGACACCGCGCGGATGGCATCGCTGATCGCGGATTTCGCGCCCGATGTGATTACGCATCTGGCCGCTGAATCGCATGTCGATCGCTCGATTGACGGCCCGGCCGCATTCATCCAGACCAATTTGATCGGCACATTCTCGGTGCTGAGCGGCGCGCTGGACTATTGGCGGACGCTGTCTCCCGAGGCCCAAGCGGCGTTCCGTTTCCATCATATCTCGACCGACGAGGTTTTTGGCGCGCTGGGTGAGCAAGGCTATTTCACCGAAAGCACCGCCTATGATCCGCGCTCGCCCTATTCGGCGTCAAAGGCGGGATCGGATCATCTCGTCCGCGCGTGGCAGCATACTTACGGACTGCCCGTAGTGCTGACCAATTGTTCGAACAATTACGGGCCGTATCATTTCCCCGAAAAACTGATCCCGCTGATGATTATCAAATGCCTCGCCGGAGAGCCGCTGCCGATTTACGGCGCGGGTACCAATGTGCGCGACTGGCTATATGTCGACGATCATGTCCGCGCGCTTCAGGCGGTGTTCGAACGCGGCACCGTCGGCGAAAGCTATATGATCGGGGGGCGGTCCGAACGCACCAACCTGTCGATCGTCCATATTATCTGCGATACGCTTGACCGCATCCGTCCGCGCGCCGACGGCCAGTCGTACCGTGAACAGATCAGCTATGTTGCCGACCGGCCGGGGCATGATTTCCGCTATGCCATCGACGCGAGCAAGCTTGAGCGCGAGCTTGGCTGGGTGCCGCTCGAAACATTTGACAGCGGCATTGAAAAAACGATCCGCTGGTATCTGGCTAATGAGAAATGGTGGGGCGATATCCTTTCAGGTGCCTATCAGGGGCAGCGGCTGGGGCTGGAAACTGCGTGAAGCGCGCGCTTGTTACGGGGGGTAGCGGCCAGGTCGGCGGGGCCATCATTACTGCGGCGGCGCGGCACGGTTTTGATGTCGTTGCGCCTGATCGCAACATGCTCGATCTGGGTGATCCCGATTCAATTTCGGCAGCCATTGGCGCGGCGGACTGGTCAGTGATCATCAATTGCGCCGCCTATACCGCCGTTGACAAAGCGCAGGATGAGCCCGCACTGGCAAACGCGATCAACCACGCCGCGCCGGGCCTATTTGCCAGCGAGGCGGCGCTGCGATCGATCCCGATCGTCCATATTTCAACCGATTATGTCTTCGATGGCAGCAAAAAAGCGGCCTATGTCGAAGATGACATGGTTCACCCGCTCGGCGTTTACGGTGCATCGAAAGAAGCTGGCGAAGCGGCGGTGCGCGCGGGCAATCCTGCGCATGCGATCATCCGCACGGCGTGGGTGGTGAGTGCGGGCGGCGCAAATTTCATCAACACGATGCTGCGGCTGGCGCAGACGCGTGGTGAAGTCGGCGTTGTGGCCGATCAATTTGGCTGCCCGACAAGTGCTGCCGACATCGCCGATGCGGTGCTGCGCGTGGCTGACCGCATCACTGATCCCGCTCCGTTTGCAAGTGGCACATGGCACTTCGTCAACAGTGGGCGGGCAAGCTGGCATGACCTTGCCGCGCTGGTTTTTGAAGAAGTCGCGGCGCGCGGACTGAAAACCCCCGAACTCCGCGCAATTACGACCGCTGAATATCCCACGCCCGCGCGTCGCCCCGTCAATTCACAACTTGATACGACAAAAATCACGCGCGACTTCAATATTGTGCCAAGGCAGTGGCAAGATGCGATCAAGCAGATTATGGAAGAACGATTGCAGGATCGACGGGGATAGAGGAAATATATGAAGGGTATCATTCTCGCGGGCGGTTCGGGGTCCAGGCTCCATCCTGCGACTTTGGCGATTAACAAGCAGCTATTGCCGATTTACGACAAGCCGATGATCTATTATCCGATGTCGGTGCTGCTGATGGCGGGCATCCGCGACATCCTGATCATTTCATCGCCTGAATATATCGATAATTACAAGCGGCTGTTTGGCAGCGGCGACGCGCTCGGTCTGGCGATTGAATATGCCGTCCAGCCCAAACCCGAGGGGCTGGCGCAGGCGTTCCTGATCGGGCGCGAATTTCTCGGCGATGCGCCTGCGGCATTGGTGCTCGGCGATAATATTTTCTTTGGCGCAGGGCTTACGACCTTGCTCGCAAGCGCGCGCGCACGCACCGTCGGCGCGACGGTGTTTGGCTATCAGGTTGAGGACGCGACGGCTTACGGTGTGGTCGAACTTGATCCGACTGGACGCGCGCTGAGCATCGAAGAAAAGCCGGTAGCGCCGAAATCGGACATAGCAGTGACGGGCCTTTATTTCTATGACAACCGTGTGTGCGATCTTGCCGCCAAGGTTAAGCCATCGGCGCGCGGTGAGCTTGAAATTACCGATCTCAACCGCATGTATATGGAAATGGGTGCGCTTTATGTCGAGCAGATGGGGCGCGGCTATGCCTGGCTTGACACCGGCACGCATGACAGCTTGCTCGAAGCTTCAGAATTTGTCCGGGTGATCCAGAAACGCACGGGGATGCAAATTGCCTGCCTCGAAGAAATCGCGTTCGGACAGGGCTTTATCGACAAAGCGCAATTGCGCGCGCGCGGTGAGTTGTTTGCCAAGACGAGCTACGGTCGGGCGCTGCTCGATCTCGCTGACCGCGCGCGATAGGCGGTGGCACAGGCGGCTTCCCTTGCAAGGCTCGATGTTGCAGCCGCAGTCAACGATCAGGCGATCCTTGCGCAGTGCCTTGCGCGTTCGCCTGATATTGCCAGCGGCGCGCTGACGCTGCGTTGTTACGAGGGCTATGCCACGGCAGGGCTGGCCTATAACGCAGCGATTGATGGCAGCGACGCCGAATGGCTGATGTTGGCGCATCAGGATGTCTATCTGCCGACCGGGTTTGCAGCGGCGATCACAGCCGCGCTTGATGATCTTGCGCATGTCGCACCCGATTGGGGGGTGGCAGGTGTCGTCGGTGCGACTGCGCTTGGCGGCGTTGTCGGCCAGGTTTGGTGCTCGGGCAATGCACGGTTGATCGGCGACCGTGACGGACTGCCAGCGCCCGCCGCAACGCTTGATGAACTGATCATCATTATCCGCAAAAGTACCGGGCTTCGCTTTGATGAGGCACTGCCGAGCTTTCACCTTTATGCCGCCGACATGATCCTTGAAGCCAAGAAGGCGGGGCACAGCACATGGGTCGTCGACGCGCCCGTCGTCCACCACAGCCGCCCGGTGCTTAATCTTGGCGGCGGCTATGCCAAGGCGTGGCATTATATGCGCCGCAAATGGTCATCCGAACTACCCATCGTCAATCTTGTCTGCGCGATCCGCCGTTCACCGTTCACATTGTGGGAGAAAGATCTGCGCATCCGCCTCACCCACCGCGGGCGCACGGATCGCGGTGATGCGCCAGGCGATCCCGTTGACATCGCCGAACGGCTCGGGTTTAATCGTTAAAAGCACCCGTCTTCCCGAGCGAAGACGAGCGACTCATTCGAGCGAAGCCGAGAACCTGTTCAACCGTTCAAAAAAGCCTCGGCTTCGCTCGGGAAAGCGATAAGGGGATCGCGTTGAATTCTACGGCTGCTTCACTTCGCTCGCACCAGATTTCCCTCCGCACGCGTGAAGGCCGATGTGCCGCGCGGTGCATCATCATCGACTGCTGTGATGAAATAAGCCGTGCCCGTTTTGCGGCGCGGATCAATCCACAGGCCCGAGCGCAGGCCGTATGCTTCGCCGGGATGGCCGATGCGCGCGCGCGCGTCGCCGAACAGATCATCGTTGCACCCCGCACTGCGCGCGCCGCTCGTCTGCACCGCGAGCGCGTAGCGACACCACAGCCCGTTCTCGCT
>JAYVVW010000180.1:0-6403 GCA_043786595.1 Sphingomonadales bacterium
GCCACCCGCTACGACAAGACTATCCTGTCATTCGAAAGCTTCCTCAACCTCGCCGCTGCAAGATTATGGTTGAAATCCTTTGTCAACACGGCCTAGTCGTTCGGTAGTTTCCAGTCTACGAACCAGCACTTCGACAAATCCCCTGTAACGCTCTTTGCTTTTGGCCTGCGCCGCAGCAATAGCCAAAGATGGTTTAGCCCTCATAGGCCGCATATGTTGCGACTTTCGAAAGTATCTTCTGGCATATCTATACGCTGAGCACGTGCTCGGCGCATACACCAAAGTTCACCCCACGCGAAGATTGGATGCAAGCAGCTCATTTTGCTTCAGATCCATTGAACCGGAAAGGATGTGCCATGGGCGTATCTGATCTTGATCCCGACGCACACGGGCGGCGTCCATGGAATGCTGACAACATGGTGGGAGCAAAACACCCGCTCAAACCTCGCGACGTCTGGGCGATTCGCTTCTTTCTGGAGGAGCATCGACGATTTCGCGACAGAGCACTCTTCGACCTCGCAATCCATAGCAAGCTGCGTGGCTGTGACATCGTCAAAATGAAGATCGGCGACATCGTTGCTGGCGGCGCGATCCGAAATCGAGCGACGGTGATGCAGCAGAAAACCAAGCGGCCTGTCCAGTTTGAGCTTATGACTGGAGCACGCCAGACGCTGTTGACTTGGCTCAACCGTCGCGGAGGGGCGGTTGAGGATTTCATATTCCCGAGCCGGATCAACTATATGGGCCACCTTAGCACGCGCCAATATGCAAAGACTGGTCGATGAGTGGGTTGGCGCAGTCGGCTTGAATATCAACGATTATGGCACGCATTCGGTGCGCCGGACTAAGGCCTCTCTGATTTACAAGGCGACTGGCAATCTGCGTGCCGTGCAAATTCTGCTGGGCTATGCCAACATCGAAAACACCGTGCGCTACCTTGGCGTTGATATCGACGCGCTATCGCACTTGCTGAGCGCACCGAAATTTAGCCTAAGGCTTTCCTGTTACAATAAGAGGGGAAAGTTGTGCTGTGGTCGATGCCCAAGCAACAGTCTACTTGAGCTATTTAATGGAAGTCGCGTGATTTCGGGATGATCCGTACATCGCGAGGATGATGATGACCAATTTGCACTTCAGTTGGTTGTGGAGCCCGCAAGGTGGCGGCGAGCGGTCGGTTGACTTCGTCGGCGCGGGCCATGTCGTTGACCAGCATCTCGTCGGACAAAGCGGAAAGACGGTGCGTCGCATCGTCGAGGTGTGCAACGATGATATGGATCACCTCGTCGTCATATTCCACGCGCCCACGCACTTCGAGCAGCCGTGCGGTCATGATGACGCGGCGATAGCGTTCCATCATGTCGGGCCAGACAACCAGATTGGCGACGCCGCTTTCATCCTCGATTGTGATGAAACACACTCCTTTGGCACTGCCAGGGCGCTGACGGATTAGGACGACACCGGCGACACGCACCATGCTGCGAAATTTACGCGTGCGCAGATCGGTGGCGCGGACAAAGCCACGTTCGCCTAATGACGGGCGCAGAAAGGCAACGGGATGAGCTTTCAACGACAAGCGCGTCGTCTGGTAATCGGCGACAACTTCTTCCGACAGTGGCATGGCAGGAAGCCGAGCGCGGTTTCTCTCCGCTCCTTGATCGCGGGCATCGGCAAAAGCGAACAGCGGCAAAGCAGGTGCGGCGATGAGGCTGCGCGCGTCCCATAATGCCTGTCTCCGGCCAAGGCGCATGCTGCCAAACGCATCCGCCGCCGCCAGCCGCTCAATCACTGCCGGGGCAAGGCCAGATCGGGCGCGCAGGTCGGCGATGTCGGCGAACGACCCGCACTCTTCTCGCGCTGCGACCAGCCGCGCGGTTGCTACCTCGGCGAGGCCATCGACCTGCCGGAAACCAAGCCGCAACGCGACAGTGCCGCTGGCCTCGGGCTCTAGCGTGCAGTCCCACAGGCTGTGGTTGACGTCGACTGGGCGGATGGCGACGCGGTGCTCCGCTGCATCGCGCACGATCTGCGCGGGCGCGTAAAAGCCCATCGGCTGGCTGTTGAGCAAAGCACAGGCGAAGGCAGCGGGATAATGGCATTTGAGCCAGCTCGACACATAGACGAGATGGGCGAAGCTTGCGGCATGGCTTTCGGGAAAGCCATATTCGCCAAACCCCTTGATCTGGTTGAAGCAGCGTTCCGCAAAATCAGGGTCATAGCCACGCGCAATCATCCGCCCTACCATCATGTCTTGCAATTCATCGACCATCCCGCGCGAGCGGAACGTCGCCATCGCTTTCCTCAGGCGGTTGGCCTCAAGCCCTGAAAATTTCGCCGCATCGAGCGCGATTTTCATCGCCTGCTCCTGAAAAATCGGTACGCCCAGCGTGCGCGCGAGTATGCTCGACAACTCATCGGGTGGGCCATGTTCTGGTGCGGGCATTGGAATATTGACTGCCTCCTCCCCACGCCGCCGTTTAAGATAGGGGTGAACCATGTCGCCCTGGATCGGACCGGGGCGAACGATGGCCACCTGAATTACCAGATCGTAAAACTCGCGCGGCTTCAGGCGCGGCAGCATGTTCATCTGCGCCCGGCTTTCAACTTGAAATACCCCCAGACTGTCGCCCCGACGTAGCATGGCATAGGTTTCAGGGTCTTCGCGCGGCACGCTGGCCAGCGTCAGGTTGCGGTCATGATTTGCGCCGAGCAGATCGAGGCATTTCCTGATGCAGGTAAGCATGCCAAGCGCCAGCACATCGATCTTCAATATGCCCAGCGCATCAATGTCATCCTTGTCCCACTCGATAAAACTGCGGTCGGGCATCGCACCATTGCCGATCGGCACGGTTTGGGTGAGCGGACTGGCGGTCAGGATGAAGCCGCCGACATGCTGCGACAAATGGCGCGGCATGCCAATCATCTGTTCGGTGAGTTTGAGCACACGCTTGAGGTGGGGGTCGCCGATATTGAGCCCCGCCTCCCCCACATGGCGTTCGGCAATCTCTGCACCCCAACTTCCCCACACTGTGCGGGCCAGTGCGGAGGTGGTATCTTCGGATAAACCCATCGCCTTGCCGACCTCGCGAATCGCCATGCGCGGACGATAGTGGATGACGGTGGCGCATAGGCCGGCATGGGCGCGGCCATATTTATCGTAGATATGCTGGATCACCTCCTCACGCCGCTCATGCTCGAAATCGACATCGATATCAGGCGGCTCCTTGCGCTCTTCGGAGATGAACCGATCGAACAGCAGGGCATGTTTGGCAGGATCGACCGACGTAATTTCAAGGCAGTAACAGACCGCACTATTGGCGGCGCTGCCCCGCCCTTGGCACAGAATTGGTGGGGTCTGCCCCCGCGCAAAATCAATGATATTCTTGATGGTCAGGAAATAGCGGGCAAGGTCGAGCCTGCCGATCAGCGCCAGTTCGCGGATCAGCACGTCGCGCACATCCGGCGGCACGCCATCAGGATAGCGCTGCATCGCTCCGTCCCATGTCTTTGTCGCTAGCCAACTTTGCGCGTCATGCCCGTCGGGATAGGTTTCGAGGGGATATTCATAGCGCAGTTCATCAAGGCTGAACTGGCAGGCATCCGCCACCGTGCGCGCTGCGGCAATCGCATGTGGCCAGTCGGCAAACAGCCGCGCCATTTCCTCTGGGCCTTTCAAATGGCGTTCGGAATTGGGATGGAGCAGCAGCCCGGCATTAGCGATTGTGGTTCTGTGCCGGATCGCGGTCATCACATCCTGTAGCGGGCGACGGAAGGGAGCGTGATAATGGACGTCGTTTGTGGCAAGAATAGCAAGACCGTTCGCCCGAGCCAGTGCGTCAAGCCGATTGATGCGGGCAACGTCGTCGCCGCGATAAAGATGGCTGGCCGCAATATGGCCGAGCGCAGGGAATAGGGCGGCAAGACCAGGCAGAGCATTGACAAAACTCCCGGGCTGTCCAGCATTCACAACTCGCAGATTGCCTGAGGCAGGAGGTGGCATGGCCAGCCACTGTGCGTCGAGATCATCAGCCGGCATGAGGATGAGCTGAATGCCGTCACACGCCCCGGCCAGCATGGCCAACGTGACATGCGTCTCCCCCTTGGCCTGCCACGCCCCATCAATTGTCGCCATCTTGGCGGCCGACAGCATGGCACACAGGCGACCATAAGCCGCGCGATTGCGTGGATAAGCGAGGAAGGTTGCGCCTTCCACCGTCTCGACACGGCAACCGATCACTGGAGTTATCTGCGCGATTTTGGCCTCGCCGTGCATGCGGACGATGCCTGCCATGCTGTTTGCATCGGCAATGCCGATCGCATCATAACCCAGCGCCCGTGCCGCCAATACCAGATCGACCGCATCGGACGCGCCGCGTAAAAAAGAAAAGCAGCTCATCAGGCCAAGCTCGACAAAAGGCGCGCGGGGCGGGGGGAGTAGCGCTGCCACATCGTCGCGCACCGCGAGCGTACGGCGATCCGGTGTCAGCGGCGCATCAGGCATGTCGGGTGGTCTGACTCCATGGCAGTATCGAATCGCTTGCTTTTGTAGTAATTTGGAACATAGTAGAAACATGAAGCATCCGGCAACCAGTAATATCTCAAGGGAGCAACCATCATGGGCGCAATGCTCGGCAATGCAGCAAGAGCTGTTCGGCAGCAGTCGCCACGCGTGTGCGGTCGCAATGGCGCTGCATCTGGCGCAAATCACTGCACTGCCCGATCATGCGCGGTGGTTGTGGGTGCAGGATGGCACTGCCATTCGCCTAAACGGGCGACCGTTTGTTCATGGCCTGCCGCCAGTGTTACAGCGCGGATTGATCCATATCACTGCCGCAAAGCCGGAGGATGCGCTGTTTGCGCTGGAGGAAGGGTTGCGATGCGCAGACTTTGCCTTCGTCATCGGCGAACTGACGGGCAATCCGCGTGCGCTCGATTTTACCGCATCGCGCCGTCTGTCAGTGGCGAGCGAGAAACATGGCGTCCCGCTCTATCTCGTCCGGCACGATGGCCATGCCGAACTTAGTGCGGCACGTCGACGGTGGCGGATCACGCCCTTTGCGTCCGCGCCTGCGCAATGGAATGCGCGCGCACCGGGCACGCCCCGCTGGCAGGCCGAGCTATTCCGCGCACGCGACCTTGCCCCCGGGACATGGATAGGGGGTGAGGCAGATGACTGGCATCTCCGCAATCCCCCCGAATCCGGAACGGTCTTCTCGTCCGCGCCGCATCCTGTCGATCTGGCTGCCGAGCTTGGCGATCGACCGCTGGCAAGCGGGCGCGCCGCCTGATCTCCATAAAAAACCGGTCGCGCTGATTGCCGACAGCGCACGCGGCCCCCGCATCGTCGCGGTTAATTCTGTGGTGGCCGCCGCCGGAGTTGCTGCTGCCATGCGTCTTGCCGATGCACGCGGGCTATGTCCCGCACTGCAAGCCGTCCCGCATGACGCTGATGCCGACCGTAAGTGGATTGAGGCGCTGGCTCTGTGGGCGCAGCGCTGGGGGCCTTTGACCACACTCGACGGCTTCGATGCAGTGCTGGTCGACACGAGCGGTGCAGCGCATCTTTTTGCAGGTGAGGAGGCGATGTGTACGGTCGTCGTTGCCGAACTTACGCGACGGGGATTTTTCGCTCGCACCGGGATTGCAGGGACACCAGGAGCCGCTTGGGCGATGAGCCATTATGCGGTGGCACCGGGCATTGCCCCCGAGGATGCCGATCCGCTGGACAGGCTAGGGCCGCTACCCGTCGCGGCGCTGCGGCTCGATGAGGATATGCTGGTGCTACTGCGTCGGCTGGGGCTCAAACGCATCGCCGATCTGGCGGACATTGGCCGCGATGCGCTGGCCCGTCGTTTCCGGGATCGCCGGTCAGCCCAGAGCAATCCGCTGATTCGTCTCGACCAGTTGCTCGGTCGTACGCCCGAACCGGTATTGCCGATGGCGGCTCAAGTCATGCCGCTGGTTCAGCGCCGTCTCGTTGAACCGATATTGCACCGGTTCCTGCTCGATCAGGTTCTGGCCGACCTTGCCCATGACCTCGCCCGCCTGCTTGAAGGACGGCGGCTAGGCGCACGGCGTGTGCATCTGCGCGCTTGGCGGGTCGATGGCGACCGGATCGAACGGCGCATCGAGCTGGCATCGGCGACGCGCGATCCGGCGCATATCCTCCGCCTGTTCGCCACCCGGCTCGATGATATCGACGCCGGGTTCGGCATCGATCAGATGCAACTTCTGTGTCCCTGGACCGAACCGCTTGTCCTCACCCAAACCGACCTCACCGGCACTGACAAGCGCGGTATAGGCATCGAGGCCTTTGTCGATCGCATCGTCTCAAGGCTTGGCCATCAAGCCATCTCGCGCCCCGTGGCCAATGCCAGCCATATGCCCGAACGCAGCCAGCGCTGGG
>JAYVVW010000181.1:0-10028 GCA_043786595.1 Sphingomonadales bacterium
ATAAGGTCAATCTAAGCTGGAAAATTGACCGAGACCGCCTGATTTACGCGACTTACTCGACGGGCTTCCGCCCCGGTGGAAACAACCGTGACGCGGTGTCCAATGGCAATGTCATCATCAATCCGCCGTTTGAAGCCGATACGATCACAAACTATGAAATCGGCTGGAAAACGAGCTTTTTTGATCGTTCGGTTCGAATCAACGGCGCTGTCTTTTATGAAGACTGGAAAAAGGTGCAATATAGCTTGCCTGGCATTCTGGGCATCTTCTACACCGTGAACGCGGGTTCGGCCCGGTCAAAGGGTGTCGAAGGCGACATAAGCTGGACGATTGCGCGACGCTTGACGCTCTCAGCGACGGGTACTTACGTCGACGCCAAACTGACCGATCCGTTTTGCGACTCGGTCAACGGTTGTGATCCGGCAACGGGCGGCCAGACCTTTGCACCAAAAGGCACGCGCCTGCCGATCACACCAAAGGTCAAAATCAATGGCACTGCGCGCTACACGACAACAGTGGGACGCTACGACGCTTTTGCTCAGGCCAGTGTTTCACATCAAAGCGGAACGACATCGAACCTCACCACTGCGGGTGAAGCCGCAATTGGCCCGACCAAAGCCTTTACCACCGCAGATTTCTCAATAGGGGTGAGCAAAAACGATTGGTCGTTTGGCGCATTCATCATCAATGCTTTTGATGAGCGCGGTATCCTAAGCAAAAATCTAAGCTGTGCACCGTCGCTCTGTGGTCAATTTTCACGGGTGTATCCCACTAAACCGCAGCAATTTGGTATCAGGGCGGGTCGGCGCTTCTGAACTGAGCGCTACACGCGGTTAAGCGCGCGCAATTTTTGACCATGCGCGCGCTTAACCGCTTCGTCGTTATTCGGCTGGCAGGTTTGGCGCGCCGAGGTGTTGAAGGAAATCAATCTTGCCAAGCGGAACGCCCGACGCGCGCAAAATTGCGTAGGCGGTTGTCGCGTGAAAGAAGAAGTTGGGCAGCCCGAAACCCGTCAAAAAGCGACTGCCATCAAATCGGTAGCCCATCCCATTGGGAAACTTCAACACAATCTCGCGGTCAGCACTGCCATCAAATGCTGACACATCGACGCCATTGATAAAGGCAATTGTCCGGTCGCACCGTTCGCGAAGCGCTTCAATCGTCGTTTCGTCATCAGGCATCGCCGGTGCCTCAACCCCGCTCAACCGTGCCACAGCCGCCTTTGCCGCATCTGATGCCATCTGGTACTGAGCAGCTAGCGGACGCATGTCAGGCGCAAGCTGCGCTTCGATCAGATTGGTTTCAGACCCTGCGGCTTCGGCCTTGTCGAGCCACGCGCGCATGTTGGTCAGCGTGTTGACGAAAATCGGTGCCGATGCCGCGTACATATCAAAGCTCATATATCTCTCCATTTAGTTGGCCGCCGCTATGGTTGAAAGTGGTCGCGCTGGCTAGTGCGATTGACGATTAGCGATTGACGACTGGTTGCTCGCTCCAATCAGCTCCGTCATAAACATAGCGGATATGATTGCAGCGCGCGAATTGCTGACCGTCCCAAGCAATCACCTGAAGCTCTAAGTCGTCATTTTTGTAAACGTGAAGCCAGTTGAAACTTTGCAGTTCGTTGTTGCGAAGCCGGGTCGACGTCGCGGTGCCCGCTTGAATGACGAGCGCGCAACCTGCATTCTCGACCATTTTGCGCGCTGCCTTGGCATAGGTTCGGTGAAAATGGCCAGCAAGCGCAATATGCACGCCAGCATCGGCGACTGCGGCTACCGCGTGGCCGTGCCTTCCGACGGCCTCGCTTAATTCATTGCCCTCGCCAATTGGCATCGCAAACAGCGGATGGTGAGTGACAAGGATTTTGGTTTTCGCAGCGCTAACCGATTGAAAATGGCTATTCAGGCGTTTGATCTGGTCGCGGTTGATCCGGCCATCCTTGATCGTGAGCGAACGCGCTGTATTGAGCCCCAGCACCGCCACCTCATCATTTTCAAATGATGGACACAGCGACTTGCAGATATACTGCTTGTATCGGTCAAGTGGGGCGACGATCCGCGTTACAACATCGTAGAGCGGCACGTCGTGATTTCCAGGGACTGTGAGCACGGTCAACCCTGCCGCGCGCAGCCGATCAATATAAGCCGCTGCCTGAACAAACTGGTTCACGCGCGCACGCTGTGTCAGATCGCCGCTGATAATGATCAGATCGGGATGATGCGCAACTAACCATTGATGCGTTGCTTCGACAATTGCAGGATCATGCGCACCAAAATGGATGTCGGAAAGATGAGCGATGCGCGCCATGCGATGCTAACTTGCAGCAAGCCAAGTTGTTTCGCAACAATTTCGCTAAGCGTTGGACACGAAGCGCTATTTCGTGCGTTATCCAAGCATGACACCCAAGCCCGTCCCGCGCGAAGCGGTTCTCATCGTCAATGCCATGTCGCGGACTGGCGAGGCACAATTCGCTGATGCGAAGAAAATGCTCGAAACATCGGGTATCGGGCTGATCGCCGCGCACGCGATTAAAGACCCGTCTACGCTAAACGACACTGTCCGCAATGCAGTGCGTAGCGGCGCACCAATGGTGATTATTGGTGGCGGAGACGGTTCGCTTTCGGGAACGGTAGACGACGTTGTTGACAAAGATTGCGTCTTTGCGATCCTACCACTCGGAACCGCCAATAGTTTCGCCCGCACCTTGGGCGTCCCACTCGATCTGGAAGGGGCAGTCGAGACTATTGTTACGGGCCAACGGCGGCGGATTGATCTCGGGATGATCAACGACGATTATTTCGTTAATGCGGCCGCGATTGGCCTTTCGCCGATGATCGGCGACACCGTTCCTCACAAGCTCAAGAAATATCTTGGTCGCATCGGATATCTTTCATGGGCGGCGTGGTGCCTTGTCAAATTTCGACCGTTCAGGGTAATGCTTGATGACGGTCAAACGCAAACGCGCCTGTGGACAACCGAAGTGCGAATTTTCAATGGTCGCTTCCACGGCGGCGTCGAACTGACTGAAAATCAAGAGGTCGATAGCGGCGAAATTCTAATCCAGGTCGTTACGGGGCGAAGCATCATCACATTGATGTGGGATTGGTACGCCAAATTCTTCAAGTTGCAGTCCCGCGACGCAACCACGGTAGAATTTCGCGGCCAGTCTTTTCGCATAGACACCCGCCCGCACCACCGCATTTCGATCGACGGCGAAATATTGGCGCGAACCCCGGTCACTGCCAAAATAGCAGCACGGGCTATCGAGGTTGTGGTGCCACGAACCTGGGCGCATTTCTAGCGCCGCCCATTACCGAACTGTCACCGTCACCGCACGGCGATTACGTGCCCAGCTTTCTTCGTCCGAACCCAGCGCATCGGGGCGCTCTTTGCCGTAGCTGATTGTCGAAATACGGCTGTTATCGACGCCGAGCGTGGCGAGGTAATTTTTCGCGGCATTGGCCCGCCGTTCACCAAGTGCAATATTATAATCGCGCGTGCCGCGTTCGTCAGCATGTCCTTCAACGGTCACGCGCACATTAGGATAGCGGGCAAGCCAAGCGGCCTGACTGCGCAGCGTTTCCTGATCGGGCGCATCGACATCATATTTATCGGTGTCAAAGAAAATGCGATCAGCCGCAACGCTTGCGACGAAATCTACCTGACTGCCAGCGGTTGGCCCGCGGGGCTGCGTCGGCCCGGTATTGCCGCTGTTACCGCCGGTTCCAACAGCAACAGGGGGTAGTTCGACGCGCTTTTTCGCGCAGGCGGATAGCGCGATCAGAGCCATTGCGATTGCGATCATATTGCGGGGTTTCATCATTACAATCTCCTTTATCATTAAGGCAGCAGTGGCCCCCATGCGGGATCTGAACCCTCGATCGGGGTCGGGATCCGCCGTTCATTAACACCGGTCAGGTCAACTTGCCAAACAGAGGCCTTGCCCGAACCCTTTGCGGTGCGAAAGAACTGGATGACACGGCCATTTGGCGACCAGCTTGGTGCTTCATCCTGCCACGTTTCGGTAAGCAAGCGTTCACCGCCGCCACTGGGCGTCATCACGCCAATGCGGAAATTTCCCGCAATCTTTGTGAACGCGATCAGGTCGCCGCGCGGGCTCCATTCGGGCGTTGCATGGCGGCCGCTTCCAAAGCTGATCCGCTGCTGTTCTGATCCGTCGGCATTCATCACGTAAATCTGCTGCCCACCCGAACGGTCGCTTTCAAACGCGATCCGTTTTCCATCGGGTGAATAGCTGCCGCCGGTATCGATTCCCGGACTAGTCGTCATTCGTTGCGGCGTCCCGCCATTTGCCGAAATGCGGTAGACATCGGTGTTGCCCGCAATCGCCATCGAATAGAGGATTGACTTGCCATCGGGTGAGAAACGCGGGCTGAATGTCGGATTGCCGCTTTCGGTGACAAGGCGTTGCTTGCCGCTCGCAACGTCATAAGCGAAGATGCGCGGGCGGCTGGCGAGATAGCTGAGATAAACAATCGATTTATAGTCGGGTGAAAAGCGCGGGGTGAGCGCGAGCGTCTGGCCATTGGTAATGAAGCGGTGGTTCGCACCGTCTGAATCCATGATAGCCAGCCGTTTGATCCGCCGATCCTTCGGCCCACTTTCGGCAATATAGGCGATGCGGCTATCAAAGAAGGGACTCTCGCCCGATAGTTTGGCATAGATCGCATCGGCGCATTTATGCGCGGCGCGGCGCCAATCGGCAGGCGCGATGACAAAGCCCTTTCGCGTCAGTTCAGACTTGAGCGTTACGTCATAAAGATAGCAGCCGACCGTAATCGCGCCGTCTGGATTGGCACGCACAAACCCTTGGACAAGCGCCTCAGCCCCCGCGCCTGCCCAATGTTCAAATTCGGGTGAGGTCACTTCGCCAAACGCGATCCCCTTGATCCCCGCAGGGCCAGCCGGTTTGAACAAGCCGCTGTTACGCAAATCAGACGCGATGACTTCGGCGATCTGACGGCCAAGCACGTCAGTCTTTCCCGCTGCCGTATCGGCGGCCTCGGGTGTTGCGAGCGCAGGCACCGCGATGGTGAGGTCTTTGGCGATGCTGCCGTCGACATCGACGCTCAACTGCGCAAAGGCTGTGGTCGTGAATAGCAATGCGGCGGCAAGGCTTGCGAGCTTGGTCAAAGTCATCCGGGCTGTCCTACATAGAGTTTGAGCGGCCTGAGCCATTTCCAGGCATCATAATATTGCGGCGGCAAATTAAACGGGGCGGCGCGGCGAACCGCCTGAATTGCGCGATCGGCGTGCAGCTTTGCCTGCGTGCGATTGCTGTCGTTAACCCCCTGTTGATCGATCAATTCGGGATCGTCGGCAAGCGAGCCATCCTTATTGAGCCGCACGCTAAGCCGTGTGATGAGCAATTCGGCGTCCGCGCCCGATGGCGGTTTCCAATAGGGCTTGAGCTGTGTGTAGATCAGCGCATTTAGGCTCGACTTCTGCGCGCCGGTCATCTGCGCGAGTGAAATGCCCGACGTCTGTGAGGCAGTTTGCGCTGTCGATGCGCTTGGGGTCGTAGTCGTTTTGCCGGGCTTGGTTGCTTTTGACGGCGTCGGGGAGTCGCTCAATCCCGAAACGATGCTGCTCGACAGACCCGGACGGCGCGTCGGTTTTGTCGCTGCAACTGCAACCCTGGTCGGTTTGGCTGGCGCCTTGGAACTGGGCTTGGTCGCAGGCTTTGGTTCGGCCTTTGCGATGGGCTTTTGAACAGGCGGCGGCGGCAAGGTGCGTTCAACGGGCGCAGGAGCGGGCGCTGGCGGTGGCGCAGCCGCAATGAGCGGCGCTGGCGGGGTCTCAGCGGTAGCGGCGGGCGTCGGCGCAGGGGCGGCTGTCTCAAGCGCCACTTCATTCGTCAGCGTAACCTCAACGGGCGTATTATCAATCTTTGGCAATTCGGGCGTAGCAAGCAGGCTAAGCGACAGCGCGCCGAACAACAGCACATGGCCGATAACGGCGACGCCCAAGCCAGTGTGTTCGGCACGGTCCATTACTGTGCGCCGCGCTCGGGCGCTTGCGTCGTGACAAGCGAAACGCGGTTGAGCCCCGCACGATTAAGCTCACCCATCACACGCATCACCTCGCCGTAATCAAGCCTGGTATCAGCGCGCAGATAAACCTGCGGCGGCTTTTCTCCGCCGCTTTCGGCAATCGCGGCAAAGCGCAGCGGCAGATCCTGATCCTCAACGGGCTGTTCACCGATGAACAGGCGGCCATCAGTATCGATCGAAAGCTGTACTGGCTGCTGTTCCTGCTCAAGCGCCTTTGCCCGGCTATCAGGCAGATTGACCGGTACGCCCGCGACAAGCAGCGGCGCTGTCACCATGAAGATGATTAACAGCACGAGCATGACATCGACCATCGGCGTCACGTTGATATCGGACATCGGCGCACGCCGCGCGCGTCGCCGCGATGTTGATGGCAGCGGGCTCAACGATCCATCTCAAGTTCGCGGCTGAGCGTTGCGTGAAAGCTATCGGCAAAGCGGTTGAGATGCGCCTCAAGCTTGTTCACACGGTGGCTCAGTCGGTTATAGGCAACCACCGCCGGGATCGCGGCGAACAGGCCAAGCGCGGTCGCAAACAGCGCCTCGGCAATCCCCGGCGCGACGACCGCGAGCGAACTGTTCTGTTCGGCCGCAATCGCAGTGAAGCTGCGCATGATCCCCCACACGGTGCCAAACAGCCCGACGAACGGCGCGACACTACCCACCGTTGCCAAGATATTGAGCCGGTCGGACAATTTGTCGACCTCAGCAGCAACGCTTGATCCGATCACCGTGGCGAGTCGCGCGCGGATGCCCTCGCGGTCAATCACCTTGGCCTTGATCGAACGCTTCCATTCGCCAATCCCCGCCTGAACCAGCTTTGCGCTGGGCAGATCATTCGCCTTATTGGCTTCCTGAAACGCCTCAACATCCTCGGCGGTCCAGAAATCACGCTCAAACCGTTCGGAGGCGCGTGTCACTTTACGCAGCTTGATCCACTGTGAAACGATGATCGTCCATGTCCAGACGCTTGCCAGCAAAAGCCCGATCATCACCAGCTTGACGATGATATCGGCCTGCAAGAAAAGCGCGACCGGGGAAAGCGTCGTCGCGCCGCCACTCAAAACTGCCTGCATTCCGTTCAAATTTCAATCCTTCAACAATGTCTCAAACGCCGCAATCCACGCCATTGGCTGGCGTTTGGGCCTGCCTTGCGGTGACACGAACGCAGCGACAACTTGCGCCTGTGCAATCAGTTGCGCGCCGCGCATGACTCGTTGATGAATCACACACGATGCTTTGCGCAACCCCTCAACGGTAGAAATTACGACAAGTGCGTCATCAAACCGGGCAGGTGACACATATTTGATCTTCATCTCGGCAATCGCATAGACGCCCAGCCCGCTTTCAAACGCCTCGCGCTGCATGATCCCTGCGCATTTGAGCATGTCCGAACGCGCGCGTTCCATAAAACGCAAGTAGTTGGCGTGATAGACGACGCCGGAAAAGTCGGTGTCCTCAAAATAAACGCTCAGTGCGAAATGATGTTCGCGGCCTTCGAACGCGCCTTCAGCCATCGAACAGGCCGCCCTCGAAATCGGCGGGCGGATTGAGGCCAAGATGTTTCCACGCCAGCCCATTGAGGCAGCGCCCGCGCGCCGTCCGTGCGATCAGGCCAAGCTGGATCAGATAAGGTTCGATCACTTCTTCAACGGTATCGCGCGGCTCGGAAAGACCCGCCGCAAGCGTTTCAACGCCGACCGGCCCACCGCGGTAAACATCAGCAATCATCATCAGATAGCGCCGGTCCATCGCGTCGAGGCCAAGCCCGTCAACCTCAAGCCGGGTGAGCGAGACATCGGCGATCTTCGCGCTCACCACCGCCTCACCCGCCACATTGGCGAAATCGCGGACACGGCGGAGCAAACGCCCCGCGATCCGCGGCGTGCCGCGCGAACGCTTGGCCACTTCGCGCGCGCCGTCTTCGGTAATGCCGAGATCAAGCAGGCTTGCCGCGCGGCGGATCACCTGTTCAAGCTCGGCGACGCTATAGAAATTGAGCCGCACCGGAATCCCGAAGCGATCGCGTAGCGGCGTCGTCAGCAGCCCCTGCCGTGTCGTCGCGCCGACCAAAGTGAACTTGGGCAAATCGATCCGAACCGAACGCGCCGACGGCCCTTCACCGATCATCAGATCAAGCGCGCGGTCTTCCATCGCGGGATACAGGATTTCTTCAACCGCGGGAGCAAGCCGGTGAATTTCGTCGATGAACAGCACATCGCCGTCTTCCAGATTGGTCAGTAGCGCCGCCAGATCACCCGATTTTGCGATGACCGGGCCAGACGTCGCACGGAAGCCCACGCCCATCTCACGCGCGATAATCTGCGCCAGAGTCGTTTTGCCAAGCCCCGGCGGCCCGAAAAACAACACATGATCAAGCGCATCACCGCGCCCGCGCGCCGCCTCGATAAACACACGCAAATTTTCACGCGCCGCCTTCTGCCCGACAAACTCGTCAAGCGTCTTGGGCCGGAGTGCTGCATCAACGTCTTCGGGACGGCGCTGCGCGGTGAGGATACGGTCGTCAGTCATCAATTCGTTCATGTCCGCAAACGCGCGCGCATTCAATCCTGTTGTTTGGGGTGGTGGAGGTTTGAAGCCTGCCGCCGCTCCCCCAATCGCCAATACCCTAGCCGCTGCCTCACCGTCTCCCCGCACTTGATGCGGGGTTCGGCTAAGTTTGATCGGTGCAAAATTGAGTGCCTCGATTAACCGTCATTCCGAAGAAGCAAAACGACTGCGGAAATCCAGAGCGTGGCGGAAACACTGGAGGACTGGATTGCCGCGCTTAGCTCGCGGGTGACGATGTCGATAGAGGTGCCCAAATGATCACCGGACGGCGGTAACTGTCCGCAAATGAACCGAGCCCGTTTCGGCCCCGCTCAGGGCGGGCCAAGTCAAGCGCGGGGCATTCGCCATGACTATGCTACCAGTGATCAGCGTTGCGGCGCAGGATTTGGTTGGGGCGCCGGTGGCGGCGCATCGCAGCACACCTTAACCTTCTCGAAATCCGGATTCTCGTCGGGTGGCGGCGGCGGAGGCGGCGGCGGCCGTGGCTTTTCAACTTTATCCTTCTTGGCCGCAAAAGCATCCTGATGCGCCGTATTTACCATCAATACAAACGCAATTGCCGCAAATGAAATCAATCTCCGCATGTTAACACGATCCCCGGCACGGCACCCCAGTTTGGCGGACTACCACACCATTAAGTGTATCAATAATTTCATCAAAACATCCTTGTGGCGTTCGAATGTGACGCAGAAGATATCGCGGATCGACAAATTTCTGACAGACGACCATTGATGAACCGTTTGACGCCTGCGCCAACTGCAAATTTCCGTCCTCACCGGCTACGCCAGTGCTTATCCGTGGATCATCTGAAATGCCCCGAGCCGCCACAGCAGCCTGCGCCGACGAAATCAATGCTGCCGCCCTTGGCTTATCTTCTAGCAGTATACGTTCCAAATCAACCCAATGCTTGACACTTCTTTTGTCGGGCGTTTGGACTTGAACAAAAATATCTCCAGTTTTTTTGCAGATTGTGGCGTCAACGTTGACATTATTCACATTTGGTGAATACTTTATGGGAGCAACCAGACATGCCAAATTGTTTTTCCATAGTTCAGTCTGCCGCAGAGCATCAGAATATTTATCTGATTTGACACCATTATACTTTGCCAAAGCTTTATCGGCCCATTCAGGAACCGAAGTTACTAACGATATACCCAATGCGGGATACAGTAATATCCACTGCCACCATCTACTTGGTTGAGAAGGTGTTTGCTTTGCGCTTGCTATCCGTGCATTCGTTGCCATTGACTTCGTCCCTATTTATCATCCGGCTATAAAATTCCACCATAAGCCAAACAAAAAAATGTGTTACAGGATCGAAGTTTGGCCTTCACTTAAAAAAGCGTTGCTCAATTCGGCACTCTACCCAATGAATTGTTGAGACGCC
>JAYVVW010000182.1:0-10935 GCA_043786595.1 Sphingomonadales bacterium
TTGCCGTCGATTGGATTGCCAAGGCCGTCAACAACGCGGCCAAGCAATTCCTTGCCGACGGGAACGTCCACGATCGTGCCCGTCCGCTTGACGACATCGCCTTCCTTGATTTCGGCGTCAGAGCCGAAAATCACGACGCCGACGTTATCGGCTTCAAGGTTCAACGCCATGCCCTGAATGCCATTGGCAAATTCGACCATTTCACCGGCCTGCACATTATCGAGACCGTGGATACGGGCAATGCCGTCACCAACCGAGAGCACTTGTCCGACTTCCGACACTTGCGCGTCGGTGCCGAAACCGGCGATCTGGGCCTTGATGACCTTTGAAATTTCTGCGGCACGGATATCCATGATTAGCCTTTCATCGCAACGGCGAGCGTGTTCAAACGGGTTTTGATCGAGCTATCGATCATCTGGGAGCCGATCTTGACGATCAGTCCGCCGAGAATGGAGGGATCAATGTTGAGATTGACCGCAACGTCGCGGCCAATTTTTTTCTTTAGCTGAGCCTTGAGCGCCGAAATCTGCTTGGCGTCGAGCGGATGCGCGCTGGTGACGTCGGCGGTCGCTTCGCCGCGGTGCGCAGAGGCTAGGCCTTCATACGCCGCAATCACCGAACCCAATTCGGCAAGCCTGCGGTTCTGCGCGAGCACACCGAGGAAGTTGGTCGTGATTTTATCGAGCTTCATCGCCTTGGCGACGGCGGCAACGCCTGAGGAAGCAGCATCGCGCGACACCAAAGGATTGGTGGTCAGCGTTTTGAAATCATCCGATTCGGCCAGCGCCTTCGAGAGCGAGGCCAAGCCAGCGCCAACGCCGTCGATTGCCTTGCCTTCGCGCGCCAGATCGAACAGCGCCGTTGCATAACGCCCCGATAGACTAGCTTGAATACCGCCGGAATTCTCCACGCGTGATATGTCCTTTTAAGACGTTGAAATTTTGGCTCGGATCATAGTGAAGTTTTGGAAATCCCGTCCAAGTCGCGGCGCGCCTAGCATGTGATTTGCTGCGGTGCAAGATGGAGCATCGCGCGCGCCGCGCTGTACCGGCTTATCGCCTGCAAATTTTTGCGCTACGCGACGGGTTAGGTTCGGTGCGATCAAGTGCTGACAATAGGAAAGGGTGTGGGGTGAGCGAAACGATTCGCATGGAAATGTCTGATGGTGCCGAGATTGCGGTCTATCACGCGGAAAGCGTTGGGCCGCGCAAGGGCGGGCTTGTGCTGATTCAGGAGATTTTCGGCGTCACCGATCATATCCGCGAACTGTGCGATGAATTTGCCGCTGACGGCTATGAGGTGCTTTCGCCTGCGCTGTTTGACCGCGAAGCGCCGGGCTTCGAAAGTGATTATACTGGCCCCGACTTTGAACGCGCGGTGGAACTGGCGCTTAAGCTCCACCCGTTTGACCAATCGATCGTCGATGCAATGACGTGTATTGATGCGCTCAAAGCAAAAGGCGCGGTGTTCATGACGGGCTATTGCTATGGCGGTTCGATCACATGGCGCTGTGCTCAACTGTCAGATGATCTTGCCGCGGCGAGCAGCTATTACGGCGGGCAAGTACCAACGATGTTTGCCGACGAAGCCCCCAAATGCGCCACCATCGCGCATTTCGGACGGTATGACAGCGGTATCCCGATGGAGGGCGTCGAGGCGCTGGTCGCCAAAAACCACCCGACCGCACAAATTTTCGTCTATGATGCCAACCACGGTTTCAATTCGGATCGCCGCAAGGATTATCATCAGGAAAGTTCAGAAGTGGCGCGGCAGCGGACGTTGGGATTGTTCAAGGCGTGTGGGGGGTGAGGCACTGACGCCCCCTTCCCATCTGCGTTGCTATCCTTGCGCAGATCTACTTGCCGCACATCGCTCGCCACGATGACAGAGCTTGTAACTTAACCTTTGTGCCGTTATAACGCCTGTATGAACATGCAGCTCAAAATTACAAAGATTGGCAATTCGGCAGGGGTAATCCTGCCCAAGGAATTGCTTGTGCATCTCGACACCGTCGTGGGCGGGGAACTTTCTGTTGCCAAAACGCCGCGCGGGATCGAGCTATCTGCGCCTGAATCAAATTTTGATGCCCAGATGGCGGCAGCGCGTGATGTGATGGCGCGTCGCAAGCGTGCACTCGCGGAACTCGCAAAGTAATACATGGCTCAGGACTGGATCTGGGTCGCGCTTGAGGTGGCCCAGGCAGCCCATCTCGAGCAGCTTGTCGAACATGGCGGCGGGGAAGGTGTGCGCGACGGGCGCCTGCTTGACAGTGCAATGGCGCGACCGCAAAACTTGCTGGCTTATGGTAATCCCGATGCGGCGGCGCTCGCTGCTGCCTATGCATACGGGATCGCACGCAATCATCCCTTCATTGATGGGAACAAGCGGACGGCTGCGGTCGTCTCGGAAACTTTCCTCACGCTCAATGGCTATTCTTTGGAAGCAAGCGACGCTGAACTGGTTGTTGCCTTTCTCGCGCTCGCCGCTGGTGCGCTGTCTGAGGTCGAACTCGCCGACTGGTTTCGCGGCCATTTAACCCAAACGCTTTGATCGCAAGTTTTGGGACGCGCGCGCCTGTGATGTGCGCTAACATCATCTCATGAAACAGATTGATCCAGACTTTGCTTGGGCGGCGTTCGAACGGCGTGATCGGGATTTCGACGGGCAGTTTGTCGGTGCCGTCAAAACAACGCGCATTTACTGCAAGCCAAGCTGTCCCGCGCGGCATCCGCACCGGCACAATGTCGAGTTCTTTGCGCTAGCGGCACAGGCACGCGCGGCTGGCTACCGTGCATGCCTGCGTTGCCGCCCAGATGAAGTGGGGCGAGACCGTGAGGCCGTCGCCAAAGCTGTCATTCTGATCGAAGCGAGCGAAGACAGGCCCGCACTTGAAGCCATAGCATCGGCAGTCGGTTATGCGCCGCACCATTTTCACCGGCTGTTCAAACGCGATATCGGCGTGACCCCGGCGGCCTATGCGCGCGGTGTGCGGGCGCGGCGCGCAGAGACTGCGCTTACCAACGGAGCGAGCGTGACCGATGCGATTTATGAGGCGGGCTATTCAGGGCCAAGCCGGTTTTATGCGCAAACCAACGGGAGACTGGGAATGACCCCGAGTGCGTGGAAAAATGGTGGGGCGGGCGTCACGATCCGCTGGGCGATTGCCGAGACGCTGCTTGGCCCGATGTTGCTCGCCGCAACCGACAAGGGGATCTGCCGCCTGTCGTTTGATGAGGACGCGAGCGCGCTGACCCGCCGTTTCCCCAACGCAACAATTGAACCCGGTGGCGAAGTTCTTGCCGCACTCGTCGATAGCGCCGTCGCCAACATCGCGCGGCCATCGCAGATGGAGATGCTGCCGCTCGACATTCAGGGGACGGCGTTTCAGCAAGCGGTGTGGCGCGAACTGATGGCAATACCGCCCGGGCAAACGCGCAGCTATGCGCAAATTGCGGCGGCGGTTGGCAAACCCAAGGCGGTGCGCGCAGCGGGATCGGCGAACGGCGCAAACAATGTCGCGGTACTCATCCCGTGCCACCGCGTGATCCGTAGCGATGGCACGCTTGGCGGCTATGCCTACGGCCTAAACCGTAAAGCGACATTACTCAAACTTGAAAGCCTGACATGACCAGCAAAATCGAAACCTTCGCACGCCTCCATATCCCCGGCACACCTGTTATCATCTTCAACGTCTGGGATGCGGGCAGCACAGTCGCGGTTGCAAAGGCAGGTGCGAAAGCCATCGCTACGGGAAGCTGGGGCGTCGCAGGCGCGCACGGAATTGGCGACGGTGAGAAGTTGCCGCTTGATATTGCGATCGCCACGCTTGCTGAAATTGTCGCGGTCACCGATCTGCCCGTCAGTATTGATATGGAGGCGGGCTACGGCGCGGATGCTGCAGGCGTTGGCGTGTCAGTGCAGCGCGCGGCGGATGCTGGCACGACTGGGATCAACCTTGAAGACAAAGACCCCGTCACGCGCGCGCTCTTTTCAACCGCAGATCAATCCGCGCGGATTGCAGCAGCGGCGGCAAGCGGCGTGTTCGTCAACGCGCGCGCCGATCTGTTCATTCTGGCCCCACCCGCCGAACATGACGCGGCGATGGTTGATGCGCTGATTGAACGCGCCAAAGCTTATGCCGACGCCGGTGCGCGCGGACTGTTCGCGCCGTTCCTTCAGGATGCAAAACTGATCGCGCGACTGTGCGCGGCGTCTCCGCTACCCGTCAACATATTGATGCGCCCCGGCTGCCCTGATCACAAGACGCTCGCCGGATTGGGCGTTGCGCGGATCAGCCACGGCCACGGCCCCTGGGCCGCCGCGATGGACTGGCTGGAAGAACAGGCGCGCGCGGCGATAAATTCGTTCGACAAATGAATGCGCTGATGCTCGAATGCGCTAGGGATTGAGGAGACAGAATATGGTGCCATTGCCAGAAACCGCGCCGCGCACACTCGGTGCTGCGTTCGCGCATATCTATACCGTTGAAAAACCAACGATTGATGACCTGAAGGTGATGGTGCTCGTCGAGGCGGCGGGGCAGACGCTTTATGCCAAGACCGCCGAGGGCACCGATCATCAGGGCGTACGCGATCTGCTCAATCACAATGGCCGCGAAGAAATGGCGCATGCCCACCGCGTGTCAAAGGCGATCCGCGCACTGAGCGGCGAAGATTTTCCGCCGCCTACGGCTGAAAACAACCCCTATCTGATCGGCGACATTCCGAGCACACCCGTTACCGCCGCAGGCCTTGCGAAAACGGCTGAGGCCGAATTTGGCGGCGACGCGCTCTACGCCCGCTGGGCCGACGCAATCGGCAACGAAGATGCCGCCGCACTGTTCCGCCTCAACGGCAGTGAAGAAAGCGACCACGGCAACCGCCTGCTCAAGGCTGCGGCGCTGCTCGACGCCTAAACAAAACTGTACGGATCGACATCGACACTCACGCGCACGCTGCGGGGCCATTCGAGTGCGCCGATCCAGTCTCGGATGACATCCTGTACATCAAGCGCGCGGCGCGCGTGGACGAGCAGGCGCATCCGGTGGCGCCCGCGCAGCATCGCAAGTGGCGCGGGCGCGGGGCCGTAGACGTGCATTCCGTCAGCCGCTGGCGCGGTGCGGCCGATCAGCGCGGCGACATCTTGTGCTTCCTTCAGCGTTTCTGATGAGACGATGATTGCGGCAAAGCGCCCGAACGGTGGCGCGCCTGCTTCCTTGCGTGACGCGGTTTCGGCGGCGTAAAAGCTTTCGGCGTCACCGCTCACCAGCGCGCGGATCACCGGCGCATCGGGTTCATAAGTCTGGACGAACACGCGCCCCGGCTTTGCCGCGCGGCCCGCACGCCCGGCGACTTGGGCGATCTGCTGAAAACTGCGCTCTGCCGCGCGGAGATCGCCGCCTTGCAAGCCAAGGTCTGCGTCAACGACGCCGACGAGCGTCAGGTTGGGAAAGTGATAACCCTTCGTCACAAGCTGCGTGCCGATCACGATGTCGATTGCGCCGGCTTCCATCTTGCCGACAAATTCGGCGGCCTTGGCGGGGGACCACAGCGTGTCCGATGTCACAACGGCGTAGCGGGCCTGCGGAAACAGCGCGGCGACTTCATCGGCGATCCGCTCTACGCCTGGGCCGCACGCAACAAGCGCGTCTTCTTCATGACATTCGGGGCAGGCGCGCGGCGGCGGCATCTGATGACCACAGTGATGGCATTCGAGCCGCTGGATCAGCCGGTGCTCGACCATCCACGCGGTGCAGTTTGGGCATTGAAAACGGTGGCCGCAATGGCGACACAACGTCAGCGGGGCAAAGCCGCGCCGGTTGAGAAACAACAGGCTCTGTTCGCCGCGCGCCAATACTTCGTCGATCGCACGCACCAGTGTCGGCGCGAGCCAGTGGCCGCGTTCGGGCGGGTCTTGGGTCAGATCGATCGCGGTGATTTCGGGCAGTTGCGCGACGCCGTAACGCCCCGGCAGCTTGATCTCGGCGTAGCGCCCGCTTGCCACTTGCTGGCGCGTTTCGATCGCGGGGGTGGCGGTTGACAGGATGATCGGCACGCCTTCAAATCGCGCGCGCATCACGGCGGTATCGCGCGCATGATAACCGACGCCCTCTTCCTGCTTGAAGCTTGTTTCATGCGCCTCGTCAACGATGATCAGCCCCAGATTGCTGTACGGCAGAAACAACGCTGAGCGCGCGCCAACGGTCACCAGCGCCTCACCGTTCAGGATTGCGCGCCACGCCCGGCGGCGCTGCGACTGGCGCAAATCGCTGTGCCATGCGACCGGGGCATGGCCAAAACGCGCTTCAAAGCGGCGCAGGAAGGGCTCGGTCAACGCAATTTCGGGCAGCAGGACAAGCGTCTGCCGCCCCTCACGCAGGGCCTGCGCAATCGCTTCAAAATAGACTTCGGTCTTCCCCGATCCCGTCACCCCGTCAAGCAGCACCGGCGCAAATGCGCGCGCGGAAACGAGCGCTACAAATTGATCCGATGCCGCGCGCTGATCATCCGAAAGCAGCGGCGGCGCGAAATCAGGTTCGGGCGCCACGAACGGCGTGTCGGTCTTGACCTCGTGGCCCACCAGCGCACCCGCGCTCACCAGCCCGCGAATGACGCTTTGCGACACGTCGGCAATCGTCGCAAGCTCCTTGATCAGCCCCTGCCGCTCACCGATCCGCGCAAGTGCCTGCGTGCGTTTGGGTGTCATCCGTTCGGGCAGGTTGCCGCTCGCACCATATTCGATCACGGTTGGGGCCGTCTCAAGCGCCGATGCCGAAGACAGCACCATCCGCAGCACGGCGGCGGGCGGGGCAAGGTAATAATCGGCAGTCCATTCGACCAGCCGCCGCAGCGGCGCGCCGATCGGCGGCAGATCATAGGCCGAAATCAGATTACGCAGCCGATTATCACCTACCTCACCCGCCGATGGCATCTGCTCGGCCTCCCAAACCACTCCGACCATCTGGCGGGGGCCAAGCGGGGCGAGCACGATGCTGCCCGGTGACACGGCAGTGCCGTGTGGCACGCGGTAATCAAGCGGGCCAAGCGCCGGATTGAGAAGAAGAACGCGCGCACGGGTCATAAGACCGGCATAGCCCGAGCACGCCGCGCGACGATAGGGGGAATGCGGCGGATACCGAATATATAGGCGAACAAACAAAGTATATCACGTGTTGATTTGGGTCGACCGTGTTGACTGGATGCGCGAGCAACGCATTGCAGAATTAGCAAGACGGCAGCATTCAAACTTTGATCGAATTTCTCACTCTTGGTGAACGATTTATATCGATTGCCGATTTTCTGGTGCGATCTACGGTTGCCGACATCATCAATCTGGAGATTAACGAGATGGCCAAGCTTCAAATTTCAATGCGCGCCTTGCTGGCGGCAACTGTAGTTTCTGTGCTTATCGCGAACCCGGCCCGGTCCGAAACAGCGGCGATGACCAATAAGGATTGGTGGCCGCAGACGCTTGATGTGTCATCACTGCGCCAGCATGAAACGCAGCCCAATCCTTATGGTCCAAACTTTAACTACGCCAAGGAATTCGCGACGCTCGATCTCGAAGCGGTCAAAGCAGATATTCGCAAAGCGTTGAAGGCGTCGCAGCCGTGGTGGCCGGCCGATTATGGTCATTACGGCCCGTTCTTCATTCGGATGGCGTGGCACAGCGCTGGCACCTACCGCACCGCCGATGGTCGTGGCGGTTCGGATGGCGGCGAACAGCGCTTCGAAGCGCTTAATTCCTGGCCCGATAATGTCAGCCTCGATAAGGCGCGGCGGCTGGTCTGGCCGATCAAGCAGAAATATGGGCGCAAGCTTTCATGGGGCGATCTGATGGTGCTTTCGGGCAACGTCGCACTTGAGGATATGGGGTTCAAAACGGTGGGTTTCGCTGGCGGTCGAATCGACGCCTGGCAGCCTGACCTCGTGTTCTGGGGTCCTGAAACAAAAATGCTGGCCGACGCGCGGCGTGATACCAAGGGCAACCTCAAAGCGCCGCTGGCCGCCACGCAGATGGGGCTGATCTACGTCAATCCCGAAGGCCCGAACGCCAACCACGATCCGCTTTCAGCCGCCGCCGACATTCGTCGCGCGTTTGGCAACATGGCGATGAATGACGAGGAAACACTCGCGCTCATCGCGGGTGGCCACACGTTTGGCAAAGCGCACGGCGCGCGCAAGCCCGAAGCCTGTGTCGGCGCTGCTCCTGCTGCCGAAGCTATCGAAAAGCAGGGAATGGGTTGGGAGAATAAGTGCGGCAAGGGCAATGCCGAAGACACGACGTCGAGTGGGCTTGAAGGGGCATGGACGTCTAATCCGATTGCCTTCACGTCAGAATATCTCGATAATCTGTTTCGGTTCACTTGGGTAAAGTCGCTTAGTCCTGCTGGTGCGACGCAGTGGATTCCAAGCGACCCTGCGGCGGCTAGTCTGGTTCCTGACGCGCACATAAAGGGCAAAACCCACGCGCCAATCATGTTCACCACCGATGTCGCAATCAAGGAAGATCCCGGTTTTCGCCAGATTGCCGAGCGTTTCCACAAGAATCCGGAAGAGTTTTCCAAGGCGTTTGCGCGCGCTTGGTTCAAGCTGACCCACCGCGATCTTGGCCCGCAGACGCGCTATCTTGGCAAGGATGCGCCCGGCGAGAGCTTTGCGTGGCAAGACACTCTGCCCAAGGCGGATTATGCGACGATAGGCAATGCCGACGTCGCAAAACTCAAAGCAAAGATATTGGCGTCGGGGATCACGTCTCCTGAATTGGTGCGTACCGCATGGGCATCGGCATCGACATTTCGCGGCACAGACATGCGTGGCGGTGCGAATGGGGCGCGGCTGCGGCTGGCTCCGCAGCGCGATTGGGCCGTCAATGATAAGGCCGAACTGACCGCAGTGCTGACTAAACTTGAAACCGTACAAAAGTCGTTCAACACTGGCCGCAAACATGTTTCGCTTGCCGATCTTATTGTGCTGGGCGGCAATGTCGCGATTGAGCAAGCTGCGGCCAAGGCAGGCTTGACCGCGCGCGTGCCCTTCACGCCCGGTCGGGTTGATGCGACTCAAGAGCAGACCGACATCGCCTCGTTTGCCTTTCTCGAACCCAAGGCAGACGGCTTTCGCAACTATTATGCTCCCGATTCGGGTCTTTCGCCCGCCGCCGCGCTGATCGACAAGGCCGACAAGCTTAACCTGACTGTGGCCGAGATGGTGGTGCTTGTTGGCGGTATGCGCGCGCTTGATGCCAATGCTGGCAGGTCAGCAAATGGTGTTCTGACCAAGCGACCAGGGCAGCTCAGCAACGATTATTTCGTCAATCTGCTCGACATGCAAACGAAATGGTCAAAATCGCTGACTAATGCTGCGCTTTATGAAGGGCGTGATCGTAGCACGGGTCAATTGGTGTGGACCGCGACCCCGGTTGATCTGATTTTCGGATCGAATTCGGAATTGCGCGCGATCTCTGAAGTTTATGCCTCAAACGATTCAGGCCAGATGTTTGTCGATCAATTTGTCACGGCGTGGAACAAGGTGATGAACGCCGACCGATTTTAACCCCGCGCCTGACACCTGACATTGCCCGGCGGCAGCATCCTGTGCTGGCGTCGGGCAAGTTGTTTTCGATATGTTGCAATGTGGGGGACTTACCCCCACTCCCAATCCCAGCTACACTCGCCGCCAAACTCGCTGGGGAGACGCTCCATGAACCTTTCGCGCCGCACACTGATCGCCTCGGCGGCGATTATCCCGCTTGTTGTACTTCCGGGCTGCGCGGGGACGGGGGCGTTCAGTCTGGTGGAGGCGATCCGGCGGTTGCTCAGCCTTTCGTCGCAGCGCGCGTTTGCGTCGTTGCTCCGCGAAAACGGCTTTTTCGATGATCAGATTACACGGATCAGCCTGCCCGATGCGATTGGCGGTGCGCGTGCGGGCGGGGTCGTTACTGCGCTGTTGCGATCAAAGGGCGTGCGCGACCGGATGCTGATACAGGTCAACCGTGCCGCCGAAAAAGGGGCAGAGGCCGCAGCGCCGATCGTAACGCAGGCGATCCGGTCGATCAGTATCGACGATGCAGTGCTGCTCGTGCGCGGCGGGCCGACGGCGGCGACCGACGCATTGTCGCGGAAGATGGGCGGCGCGCTGGTCATAGCGATGGCGCCGCAGATTGATGGCGGGCTCAAGCTGTTTGACAATGCGATCGTTTCCGAAGTGCTCCGCGCCGCGACCGGGATCGATTTTGCGGGGCTGCGCGATGATGTGAACGCAAAGGCGAGCGCTGCGATTTACCGCGCGATTGGCCGTGAAGAAACCGCGATCCGCACCAATCCGCGCGCCACCGGCGATCCGTTGTTGATCGGCGTCTTTGGCTTGCTCAAATGATCCTGTTTCTGCGCATCTTGGCGGTCACAATCCTGCTTGTCGGCATTTCACATCTGGTGCTTGGCGTGGAGGCGGAGGCGGTTCTTGGTGCCAAGCTGTCGAACGAAATACTGGCCGATCCGTCGCTTAATAGTCAGAACCGTTTTTATGGCACTTCTTACATGATCTATGGCATATTGCTCTGGGTCTGCGCGCGCGAGATGGATCGGTATGATCTGATTTTCAAAATGTTGCTCGCAATGACTTTTGTCGGCGGATTGACGCGCATTCTGTCCGCAGCGCTTCACGGTTGGCCTGCACCGACGATAATTGGGCTTGCGGTGAGTGAACTCGTTCTACCGCCGCTCATACTGTTGTGGCAGCGGAGAAGCCGCGCATTGTCATGAATGCGATTTGGGCTAAAGAGCGGCAACGACGCGCAAAGGAAGCCAGACGCCATGAAATTCTTCGTTGATACCGCCGATACCAAGGACATTGCTGATCTCGCCGCGACGGGTTTGCTTGACGGGGTGACGACCAATCCGTCGCTGATCCACAAATCGGGGCGGCAGTTTGTTGA
>JAYVVW010000183.1:0-9171 GCA_043786595.1 Sphingomonadales bacterium
GACAATCCCGCAACTTTACGTCAAAGGCGAATTCGTCGGCGGATCAGATATCATGATGGAAATGTACGAAGCAGGCGAACTCGCCGAACTGATGGATGAAAGTGACGTCGCGAAGGCTTGAACATATTCCAACCGTCACCCCGGCAAAGGCCGGGTTCCCGACAGCAGTAAGCATAGCAAATTCCGCATGCACTCCGCTGGCGTAGTGACTATCGCCCCCGACCTTCGCCGCGGTGACGGTTTTTGCCGGAATTTTGATCGCCCAATTGCGTTGGTGAGCGAGGCTTTGCGGTCATCCATTATGGTTGGATTGTTGTGGGGAGCGGACTGTCGGTTTTTGAAGAGAAATGGAGGAAAGCTGACAGTTGTAACACTGCCTCTCGCGCGCACTGTTTTCGTTTGCGGCCACGCGCCACCCTAATTATGTTCCTTGGTAAGTTGTGGAGGAGATTAAGGTTCATGCACCCCGTTTCTTTTGTCAAAATTGCCACCCTGCTGGTTGCTGCAAACTTCGTTTTTGCGTCCCCGAGTTACTCGGAGCCAACTGCTATCGAAATCGGGGCGAAGGCTGATCAAAATCTCCGCGATTTCGATTTCATGGTCGAAAAAATTTCTAAGAACTATGCTGGGTATGACGCGAAGATCGCCGGTGATGGTCGACAAGCTCTCGCAAATTTGACGGAGCGTTTACGCAAGAAGGCCTCGTCGGCTTCGAGCGAAGAACTGGCTATGCTGATGAGCGATTGGATGGGATTTTTCCATGACGAGCACACGCAGATAACCTCGTTGTCCGGCAGTTCAGGCGGAGAGCCTTCTGCTAATTCAATCCCACGGCTTGCTTGGACGGAAGCAAGCGTTCGAGAGAAGCTGAAAGCCCTCGGCAAACGCCGCAACCCATTGGAAGGTATCTGGAGCATTGACGGCGACAGATACCGTCTTGCTGTGATGCGCGAAGGGCCGACCTTGAATGCATTCTATGGCGTGGTTCTGAGTTCGACGGCTGACAATTGGGTGAAGGGTATGGTCAAGGCCCACATCCAATCCAATGCCGAAGGCGGGTATTCTCTCAAATATCGCACGGGAAATTTCGCAACTGTACAGTTGCCTGCCAGCTTGCAGGCTGAAGGTGCGATTTTTGATGTTGGCGATTATGGCGCTTGGAATCGCGAGTGGCCTGAAATCAAAAACAAGGCTGACATCGATAAGAAATTCCCCCGGGGTGAATTTTTCATCCGCAGCTTATCGGCAAAAACTTTATGGCTCCGAATTCCCAATTTTCATGATGACAATGCGGCTGCCTTCTCAAAACTACTGAAGAACAATGCTCAGGCTTTGAGGTCAACCGAAAACCTGATTATTGATGCGCGGAGCAACGGTGGCGGCTCGGACTTCGTTTACAGCCCGTTGATGCCATATCTGTATACGCGGCCTATTTACTCAATCGGCATCGAGATGCGCGCTTCGGCTGATAATGTCGCCTTGCGGCGTGCAGTGGCGGATCAACTTCGGAGGAGTCCGGAAGGGATCGACACTGCGAAGGATCTGGATGCTCAGAATCTGATAATGGAAAAGCATCTTGGCAGCTATGTCCAAACTGATCCAAAGCCGTTTTCAATTCTGAACCTCGGTCAAGCACTGCCATACCCGAAGCGCATCGTGGTCCTAATCGATTTGGCTGGAAGCTCTGGCGAAGAGTTTCTGCTTGCTGCGCGGCAAAGCAGCAAGGTCATGTTGATGGGGCAGCAAAATTCCAGAGGCGTTCTTGATTTCGCCAACGTCGTCTCGATGCCCAGCCCCACAGGCCGCTTCGAATTACAGTGGGCAACTTCAAGGTCGCTGCGGCTCCCCGAAGATCCGGTCGATAGCGCCGGTATCGTACCTGATGTGCGAATTCCGGAGACTGTTACGAACCCCATTTCTTATGCCCAAAATTGGTTGGAAAAAGGGGGGCGTTGAGGCCTATCAGTTGTGCGCGCATGTCCGCTTTCGAGCTTCGTGCTCTCCAGTCTGTTCGTAGTAAACCTTATCGATTGCTGCCATACGCGCGCCGCTTATCCCGCTTGCGCGAGGGGTTAGGGGTGGGTCGGTTGGGACGTGGTGGCGTTTTGATGATGCTCGACACTGGCCACCCCCGGCCCCTCCCGCAGGCGGGAGGGGAGAATTAGCTCACCCCGTTACCGCATCGCGAGCTTTGTCACCTGCTGGCCCCCCAACCCTAACTCCCCACCGTTTTCAACTTGATCGGGCTCACCTTTGCTGGCGCGATGGAATCTTCGAGGAAAAATCGATCGCGGCCGGCGTCTTTGGCGCGGTATAGTCGCTGATCGGCGATTTTAAGTGCGTGGCCGAGCGGAGCGCTTTCTTTGTGGAACGCGCCGCCGATGCTGACTGTGAGACGAATGCGGACGTCGCCGACCGGGATCAGTGACTGGCGCACATGTTCGCAGATTCGCGTTGCCATCGCGGTTGCGTCCGCCCCTGCGCATTCGGGAAGGAAAATGCCAAACTCTTCGCCGCCCAACCGCCCTACCAGACCGTCGATGTCAACCGCATTTGATAGCCGCCATGCAAGCAATTTGAGCACTTCGTCGCCCGCGTCATGGCCAAGCTCGTCATTGACCGCCTTGAAATGATCGACGTCGACGATCATCATCATCCCGTCGACGCGACTGGCGCGGACATTATCAAGAAAATGACCGCGATTGAGGATGCCGGTCAGATTGTCGAACTTGACATGGCCGTCGACGCGCTCGATCGACTGATTGAGCTCGAGAAATGCTCTGAAAAGCAAATAGGCAATCGGCGGCGTCATCATCAGCGGGACAAGAACCGCCATCATCAGCGCACCCCAAAATATCTCGGGCATTGTGGTGCGTATGGGTGAAAATACAGCGATCGAAATGACGAGCGGCGCAACGACCGCAAACAGTGTTGCTACCAGCACAAGGCGAGTGAGATCACGTTTGGATTGAAGCTTTAGGCGCATGATGTGGCTCGCTTACCCGGAAAGCTTCAGCCTTAGCGACGCGACCTTATCACAAGGTAGCGCGTGATGGTAAATTTTGGCTTTGCTATCTTTTCAAAGTCTGGGCTTTGGGGTTCCGGGCGAGGGCGGATCGTTGCGAGACCAGGGAAGCAATCGATCCGCCACTCTATTAGCGTGGGAACGCTTAGGGGAACGAGATAAGCTATGCACTGCGCGTGCCAGTTTAGACGAATGGCAGAAATCAGCGCGTCATAGTGGTAAACGCAAATTAACATAGTTGCACCGATGTAATATTTTCCGACACATTGCGCGTCAGACGGCGACCATATCGACCGCGACGTTCATTTCACGCGTGCCATAGCCATTAAATATGCCGTCGACCGGCGCAATATCACGGTAATCACGCCCGATCGCGACGATCACATGATCCTGCGCCATGAAAATGCCATTGGTTGGATCAAAACCGATCCATCCGCGCGCCGCTCCGCACCACAGCAATACCCATCCGTGCATGGCATCAGCGCCCTGGAGCCGTTCCCCGCCCGGTGGCGGGATCGTGCGGATATATCCGCTGACGTAGGCCGCAGGCAGCCCTGCCGCGCGCAAACCGCAAATCATGATCTGGGCAAAGTCCTGACACACGCCTGCGCGCTTGGCAAAGGCTTCGGCGGGGCGCGTTTCGGTTCGCGTCGCATCGGGATCAAAGCTGAATTCGCGCATGATCCGCTGCGCAAGCGCGAACGCTGCCTCGACAACGGGTCGGTCAGGCGTGAGCGTTTCGCCGCACCACGTGGCAATATCGGCGTCGGGGGCAATGAGCGGCGAGGGGTAAAGGAAATTGGCGGGGGCGGCGTCGCCAATTTCAAAGCTGGCACGCGCTGCTGCCGCGACAGCCGCAATCGACGGATCATCGTCGGCAATCGGCGGCACATCGCGGTCAACCGCAATCCGCGCAACGCTAGTAATATCAAGCGTGACCGTCGGATGTTCGAGACGGAGCCGCGTGAGATTGACCAGGCCTGCGTGAATTATCGCTTTCGTCAACTGGCCGGTTGGTGACACCAGAATCTCATGGCTGATCACGCGCTGGCCCGGCCATGCGATCGGTTCAAGCCGCAGATTGCAGCGCGCAAAGCTCATTTCATGCACATAGGTAAAATGGGTAACGTGATGGATTGCGTAAATTGTCATCAGGCGAGCACCATATTCGAGCCACGCAATGCTTCGGCGCCGCGCAGGAAAAACCGGTCGCTCACCAGTTCAGAAAGCCCGAGCAACTGGCGTTCAAGATCGTTGCAGGCAAGGCCGTTGAGGCTCTCGGCAGTGAGTGTGGCCACGCGCGCCGCAAGTGCGATGGCTGCGCTTTGCGGTGCTTCATCCATCCCGTCATCGCGAATGCGGGGAAGCGCTGCAAGATGTTCCTGGATCAGCCGCACCTGAAACGTGATCGAACGCGGGTTAAACGGATCAAGCCCGACAAGATCGCGCACCGGCAGCAGCGCAAGCCCTGTTGAATAGCGTTGGCGGTAGCTGATCTGGACATCGCACAAATCGAGCAGCATCAGCAAATCCTCGCCGCTTGCCAGATCATTGGCGAACGCTGCGATCGTCCGGCACTGCGCAATCGCACGTTCGATCCGCCGCCCCAAATCAAGGAAACGCCAGCCAGCGGTACGCCCCATATTTTCCGAAGCGAGACCGGCGAGTGCTGCAAATCGCGCCTTCAAATCGATTAGTTTTTGCTGGGCAAGCCCGGGCGCGGGAAACGGCGTGTCAAGAATTCGTGAGAAATCGGGGAACAGCCGCTCGCGCGATCCGCCGCCAATCATCCGCGCAGCCGATAGCATCCCGGCAACGCTGGCGGTCGCGTCGGGATCGTCGAGCGCTGCCGTCAGCAACGCTGCAAAATCGGCCGGCGCATCAAAGCGCAGTGCGCCATCTTCGTACAGCCGAGTGCGAATGCGCGCTGCTGTTGCCGCAGGGATCGTGGGATCGCCGTCGCCAACGATAGACCCGCCCGACCCCGCGCGCACCAGCGCCAGCGTCGTCTCACCACGTTCAAGATAGCGACCAAGCCAGAACAGATTATCCGCGACACGGCTGGGGAGTGTGCCGGGATTGCGGCGTATTTTGGTAGTTCCGTTCGTGGGTAGCAGCGAGACGCGCGGTTGCGGCGTTGATCCGTAGACGATGACATCGGCCGAGCGTGTGCCATCGCCAATTGATGTCGCGCGGATATCAGCAACGGGGCCAATCCGCGCGAAACCGCCGGGCATCACCTGCCATTCGCCGCTGGCATCGCGCGCCGCAAAAACACGCAGCGAAAAAGGACGCGGTACAAGCGCACCCTCTTCTTCAACGGGCATTGTCGAAAGCCGCACGATCTCTTGCCCGACATAGTCTTGCGGCCTGCGCACCATATCTGCCAACAGTCGCGCGCGCGCCTGCCCGGTAAAGCTGCTACCCAACTGGCCAATGCCATTTTCAAGGCCAAGTGGCGTTGCCCCGAATGCCGATGAGATGACCAGCTTATCAAGCTGATCACTCACGCTCTGATGGGCATCAGGCTGGCCGCACCACCATGTCGCGATATTGGCGAGTTGCAGCGGGCTATTCATCAGCTGCCGTGAAAGCTGCGGCATGAACGCGGCGAACAGCGGTGCTTCAAGGATCGCGCTGCCGGGAAAATTGGCAACGACGGTGCTGTGCGAAGCCAGCGCATCGATCAGTCCGGGAACACCGATCGCTGATTGCGGATCGAGCGCGAGCGGATCGAGCAATCGCGCGTCCATTCGCTGCCACAGCGCATCGACGCGCTTCATGCCTTCAATCGTGCGGAGATAGAGCTGGTCGCCGTGCACCGTCAGATCAGCACCCTCGACGAGCAGTAGCCCGAGATAACGCGCCAGATGCGCTTGTTCGGCATAGCTTTGGTTAAACCGACCCGGCGTCAGCAGTGCAATCCGCGGGTCGCTGCGCGCGCAGGATGCGGCGATCCCGCTTCGCAGATCGGCAAAAAAGCGCGCGAGCCGCGCGATGTTGAGCGTATCGGATAATCCACCAAAGACATGCGATGCAGCAAGCCGGTTTTCGAGCGCATAGCCCGCCCCTGCCGGTGAACGTGTGTGATCAGCAAGCACGCGCCATTCGCCGTCTGGGCCGCGCCCAAGGTCTGCGGCATAAATATGGAGATAGCGTCCGCCAACCGGTGCAATGCCAACCATCGGACGCAAATAATGGGGACTGCCCGTCAAGACGGCGGCGGGAAGCACGCCTGTGCTCACCAGCGTCTGCGCGCCGTAGATATCGGCAAGCAATTGCTCGCACAGTTCGGCGCGCCATTTTACAGCATTGGCGATACCCTCCCACTCGGTGTCTCTTATCAGCAGCGGGGTGGGCGAGACGGGCCACTGGCGCTCGTCACGCTCTCCTGCCAACCGAAAGCCGACACCCAGTTCGTTGACCCGGCGCTGCATCAAATCCTGTGCCTGGCCAAGATCGCCATCACCCGCGCGCAGTACCGCCGAAAGCGCACTGTCCCACGCCTGCACCGCGTTTGCGTCGGCGGAAGATAGCACATCACCCCGCCCGGCACGCGCACAATAGGCTTCGCGCAGCGCGGAGGCTGTGTGCTTTGCGTCGATTTCATGATCGGTCATGCCAGACTCCAGAAGGCGCAGCTTCACCACAATCGCACACGAAGGGCAAGACATGCTCGACTTGGCTGGTGCGGCTGGGTAACAAGCGGTGATGACATCAAGCCCATTCAACTTATTCGATCATTGGTATGATGAAGCCAAAGCCAGTGAGCCCAATGACCCCGGCGCAATGGCGCTCGCCACCTCGGGGGCCGATAACCAGCCAAGCGTCCGCATGGTACTTCTCAAAGGGCATAGTGAGCACGGATTCGTTTTCTACACCAATCTGGAAAGCAACAAGGCGCACCAGATCGTCGAAAATGGAAAGGCCGCACTGCTGTTTCACTGGAAGTCGCTGCGCCGCCAAATCCGGATCGAAGGGCGCACTGAACGCGTCAGCGACGATCTTGCCGATGCTTATTTCGCGACGCGCGGGCGCAATTCACAGCTTGGCGCATGGGCATCGGACCAATCGCGCCCGCTTGATAAACGTGCAACTTTCGAAGCGCGGTTTGGAGCGGTGCAAGCCCGGTTTGATGGCATGGACATCCCCCGCCCGCCGCATTGGTCTGGCACGCGCGTCATGCCGCAGCGGATTGAGTTCTGGCAAGACCGTGAGCATCGTCTCCACGAACGGCGCCTGTTCACTTTGACCGACGGCGCGTGGAGAGAGGGGCTGCTTTTCCCGTGACCGACAATCACCGCGATCATGATCACGATCATGACCATTCGCACAGTTCGCGCACGGCGCATCACGCAGCGCGATCAAAGCTGACATCACGCGCGGCGATTGCCAGTGTCTCGATGGCGGTGATGCTGCTGGGGCTCAAAGCATGGGCATCTGCCGAGACGGGTTCGGTTTCGATGCTCGGTTCGCTCGCCGATACCGGGCTTGATATCGTGGCATCTCTCGTTACGCTTTATAGCGTCAGGCTTGCGGCACAGCCGCCCGACAGGGAACACCGCTTTGGCCACGGCAAGGCCGAAGCCCTCGCTGCGCTGTTTCAGACCGGGATCATTATTGCGTCCGCACTTGCGATTGGCTGGCGCGCGATCCACCAGTTCGGAACCAAATCCGCGCCGACGCACCCCGAACTGGGAATCGCCGTTTCAGTCATCGCAATCATCGCGACGTTCGCGCTGATCACCTATCAGAAACATGTCGTCAAAAAGACCGGATCGGTCGCGATCCACGCAGACCATGTCCATTACGCGAGCGATCTTATGCTCAATGCGTCGGTGATCGCAGCGCTTGTGCTCGATTCGATGCTGGGTGTGCGCGGCGCTGATCCGCTGTTCGGCGTTGCGATTGCAGGCTGGCTAATCTGGCACGCGCGCGAAGTGGCGTCGGCCGCTATCGATCAGTTGATGGACCGCGAATGGCCGATTGAAAAGCGCGAACAGTTTCTTGAGGTTGCAAAAAGCCATCCTGAACTGCGCGGCATTCACGATGTCAGGACACGGACAAGCGGCGCACATGATTTTGTCCAGCTTCATGCGTGGGTTGACCCGAATATGACCGTGGCGCAGGCGCACCGCGTGATGGATGAAATCGAAGCAAGCCTGATGGCGGCCTTCCCCGGCACCGAAGTGATCATTCATCCCGAGCCCGACGGCTTTTGCGAAGGCCATTATGACATCGCCGCTGAAGAACTGTCCGAACAATGAAATTGCCGTTCGTCCAGGTTGATGCGTTCGCCGATGCGCCGTTTACGGGAAATCCGGCCGCTGTGATGCTGCTTGATGCGTGGCTTGATGACGCGCTCCTTCAGGCGATTGCTGCCGAAAACAATGTGTCAGAAACCGCGTTTCTGATCCCGGCTTCGGGTGACGCGGACTTTGAATTGCGCTGGTTCACGCCAAGCTGCGAAGTCGTGATGTGTGGCCATGCGACGCTTGCCAGCGGTCATCATATGCTGAGCCAGAACGACGCGCGCGAGGTGCGTTTTCGCACGCGCAAGGCGGGAATATTGACCGTCGGGCGGGCAGAGCGGGGCTACACGCTCAATCTGCCCGCCTGGATTGCCGAACCAAAGCCGCTTCCCGAATTGCTCGCCACGATCGGGGTCACGCAAGCAGACACCTTCTGGCATCCGCACCGTTACAGTTTGATCGTCCTCGAGAGTGCTGCCGCCGTCCGCGCACTTACGCCTGATTTCCGCACGATGGCGCGCTTTGGCGACTGGCTGACGATTGTTACCGCACCGGGCGACGGCGACGCATCAGGCGCCGAAGTCGTCAGCCGCGCGTTCGCACCCGGTGGCGGGATCGACGAAGATCCGGTGACGGGATCGGCGCACGCCGTTCTGACGCCGTACTGGGCCGCGCGGCTCGGCAAGGACAGCTTTACCGCTTATCAGGCAAGCGCACGCGGCGGCCATGTCCACTGCACGCTTTCGGGCGACCGCGTAATCCTGCGCGGCGAGTGCGTGACCGTGATCGAGGGCGAGTTCAGCCTGTAACGCGTTTCACGAACGCTGCGATCTGCGCCTGTGCGCCGCGCGATTCGGGGAAGAAAAACACTGGCCAGACGTGCATCTGGCGCTT
>JAYVVW010000184.1:0-2990 GCA_043786595.1 Sphingomonadales bacterium
CATCACACCGCTTCCAATGCCTGATCGAGATCCGCGATCAGATCGTCGACATGCTCTAACCCGACCGACAGGCGGATCGTGCCGTCGGTGATCCCGCCCGCCAGCCGCTGTTCAGGCGCGACGGCATAATGCGTTGTCGTCGCCGAATGACAGATCAGCGTTTCTGATCCGCCAAGGCTGACCGCCATCTTCATCAACCGCACAGCGTCAAGCATTCGGAATGCCTCGGCCTGACCGCCGTTCAGATCGAACGAGAAGGTTGATCCAGCCGCGTTGCATTGCCGGTCATAAACCGTGCGCTGACGCGTGCCTTCTGCTAGAAAGCCCAGATAGGTCACGCCCGCAACCTTGGGGTGATCGCGCAGATATTCGGCAACGCCGCGCGCATTGCTCATCGCGCGTTCCGAGCGGACATGCACCGACTCGAGCGAACGCATCACCAGCCATGATGTGTAGGGATCAAGATGATTACCCCATGTCGTCCGCTGCATCCGCAATAGTTCGATCAGTTCTTTGCGACCGCTGATCCCCCCCGCCAGCAGATCGCTATGCCCGCCGCAATATTTGGTGAGCGACGTCATGCACAAATCGACCCCGTGCTCAAGCGGCCGCTGCGCAAACGGGCCGAGCAATGTGTTGTCGACCACGACATGAGGACGTCGCCGCTGTCGCACTCCGACTTCGTCGGCGATCCGCACCATCAGATCCATGTCGACAATTGCCGCCGTCGGGTTCGCAGGCGTTTCGGCGATGATCAGCGCGAGCGGCCCTTTTGCCATCGCTTGATCGACCGCAGCGCGCACGCCGGCTTCGTCCGTACCATCGAGATAAGCCGCCGCGTGCGAACCAAATTGCGGCATGATGCTGTTGTAGAGCATATCGACGCCGCCGTAGATTGGCCGCCCGTGGATCACGCTGTCGCCGGGCCGAACAAACGCCAGCGCAATCGATGAATGCGCCGCCATGCCGCTGCTATAAGCAACCGCCGCTTCGCCGCCGTCAATCGCGGCTAGCCGCGCCTCAAGAAAATCAAGCCCGGGATGGCCAAGCCGCGAATAAATGTGGTTGGCGGCACCGACCTGCGGGCCAGTGCCATCAAAATAGGCCTCGTGAACATCCTTGGCGTGTTGCGCAGTTGGGTAGACGAAGGTTGATGTCATGAAGATCGGTGGCTTGGCCGCGCCCATCCCCTGCACCGGATCATAGCCGTAGCTGACCGCCAGCGTTTCGGGGCGGACGCCTTTGGACGGTTTATGCGACATGTGAAGCCAGAAAGGTGCGTGCCGTATTGCAATACCAGTCGACGAACCGCAGCGCGAGCATCTCGGCCTCGGGCGAATAAGGCCCCGGCGTGTAGCCAAAGCTGTTCACACCGCGCTGATTATTTTCAGCCAGATCCTTGTCCTGCAGATTGGTGCGCGTCCACAATTCGGTGAGTGTATCAATGTCGTAATCAACGCCTTCGACAGCGTCCTTATGCACCAGCCATTTGCTCACCACATGCGTTTCGGTGGCGCTGATCGGCATGACGCTGAACATGAAAACATTGTCTCCCGTCGCGTGGACAAAGCAGTGCGGATCAAGCGCCCAACGCAGTGACCCGATCGATCCGCCGTTGATATCACACATCAGTTTTTCGACGATACGCTGGCCGTCCATCGACACTGTGACAGCACCTTCGTTCAAATGGAAGCGCGCAACCTGCCACCAATCGCCTTCCACTGAAGCGACCTCAAGGCCGTTGGCGACCATGGTTTGCGCAAAGCGTTTTGCCGTCTCGTCTTCACCAAATTCGAAATGTTCTGACATGCCAACGGGAAAGCTGCGCGCCAGTTCGGGATGGCCCGTGCCGCAGTGATAACATTCGCGCGCGTTTTCCATCACGAGCTTCCAATTGGCATCCTCGACCAGCGTGCTTTCAAACACGACCTTGGCATCTTTAAGATTGTGCGGCGCAGCGAACGAAGCCAATTTTGCGCGAAATTCATCAAATGGCGGCGGCGTATCCGAAAGGCAGATGAACATGATGCCGTCGACATTTTCAAACGCGATTGGCTTGAGGCCGTGCGCGCTTTTGTCAAAATCATCGGGCATCCGCCCTGCGGCGAACAGCGATCCGTCAAGATCATACGTCCAGCGGTGATAGGGGCAGACAAGCTTCGGCGCTGTACCGCTGCCTGCCGGGCAGATCATCGAGCCGCGGTGGCGGCAGCTATTGTGAAATGCGCGGATATCACCGCTGCGGTCGCGGATCAGGATCACCGGCCAGTTGCCGATCATCAGCGCCAGATAGCTTCCCGACTTTGGAAGTTCGACTTCAAAACCCGCCATCAGCCAGCTTGTGCCGTAAATTGCTTCCATATCGAAATTGAAAACGTCTGGATCGTTATAGAGCGCTTGCGGCAAACTATGGCCGGGACGACGCGCCTCAAAGCTCGCGCTGATCCGGTCAAAATTCATGAACACGCCCCCTCAAACTATCTCTGCGTGTCGGGAATGGACGAAGATCGGCGCTGCGCACAATCCCATTTTCGTATAACCCCATGACAAATTGGGGCGCAATCGTGGATGGTCACTTGCGCCGTCAGCTTGCAGGTGAAATGGAGCATCCAGAGTCCTCGGGTGGAAGGTCAGATCATTTCGAATCGCAGTTTAATCAACCGCCGGTGGTTACCGCTCAACGCGCTGAGGGCGTTTGATGCGGTGGGACAGCATCTGAGCTTCACCGGCGGCGCTGCTGCGCTGTCTGTTTCGCAAAGCGCGATGAGCCGTCATGTCATCGGTCTGGAAGAACTTCTCGGCAAACAATTATTTGATCGCGAAACACCCAAGCTGACGTTGACCCCGGCGGGCGCCGAACTGCTGCCCGTGGTGACCAAATGCCTTGATCGGCTTGAGCAGACGATGAACGGCATCCGCGACGATAATGTCGCCAGCCGCGCGCTGCGCATTCACATCCCACCGTCGCTGCTCCAGCAACTTGCGCTGCC
>JAYVVW010000185.1:0-10363 GCA_043786595.1 Sphingomonadales bacterium
CCCCCCCCCCCCCCCCCCCCCCCCCCCCCCCCCCCCCCCCCCCCCCCCCCCCCCCCCCCCCCCCCCCCCCCCCCCCCCCCCCCCCCCCCCCCCCGGCCCGAGTCGGTCGCTCAAGAACATCCAGGCACCCCCCCCTCCCAACCCTCCCCCCTGAAGGAGGGAGGGCTTTTCAGCATCACCACGCCGAGCTGGCGTCGCGACGTCGCGGGGAGCGCTGATATCGTTGAAGAAATCATTCGCATGATCGGACTTGACCGTGTGCCCTCAACCCCGCTGCCGCGCGCAGACGGTGTTGCGCGGCCCACCGCGACGCCCGCGCAAATGATCGAACGCAAGCTGCGGAGAACGGCAGCGGCGCTTGGCCTTAATGAAGCGATCAACTGGTCGTTCATATCCGAAAAAGATGCAGCGGCAGTGGGTGGCGGCACTTGGACACTCGCCAATCCGATCAGCGAAGAGATGAAAGTCATGCGTCCTTCGCTGCTTCCAGGCCTGCTTTCGGCGATGCGCCGGAATCTTGATCGCGGCGCGCAATCGATTCGGCTGTTCGAGATCGGACGACGTTATCTTGCGGAGGGTGAACATCCCACACTCGTGTTCGTACTCGCGGGTGAACACACGGCGCGCGGTTGGAAAAATGGCAAGTCGCAAGGCTTCGATGCTTTTGATGCGAAGTCGCTTTGTTTGGCGCTACTTGATGCTGCAGGTGCGCCCGTCGACAATCTTCAAGTGATGGGCGAAGCTGGCGACGTGTACCACCCTGGACAATCGGCAACGTTGCGCCTCGGCCCCAAGAACCAGATTGCGAGCTTTGGGATGGTGCATCCTGCCACTGCCAAGGCATTCGGCATTGACGTGCCCGTGTTTGCCGGAGGGATTCACCTCGACGCCATCCCCGCCAAGCGCACGACCGGCTTCATGCGCGCGGCGTTCACTCCGCCCACGCTTCAGACGGTGACGCGCGACTTTGCGTTTGTTGTGCCGGAGACGCTTGCTGCAGGTGATCTCGTCCGCGCGGTCAAGGGTGCCGACAAGGAGAGCATCGTCGCGGCGCGGTTGTTCGATCTGTTCGCAGGCGCTGGCGTAGCCGAAGGTCAGAAATCGCTTGGCGTCGAGATCACGCTCCAACCCGGCGAGAAGAGCTTTACCGACGACGCGATCAAGGCGGTTGCCGATAAGGTCGTCGCGGCGGCGGCCAAGCTGGGCGGCGTGCTGCGTGGCTGATCGCGTCTCGATCACGTCGGGCGCGCTGACTGCCGCAATTTCACCGCACAGCGCCGAACTGCAAAGCCTGACCGACGCGCAAGGCCGTGAGTATATGTCGAGCGGCGATCCGGCCTATTGGGCTGGCCGTGCGCCGCTGCTTTTTCCGGTCGTCGGGCGGTTGAACGGTGACACGTTGCGGCTCGGCGGTGCGACTTACGCCGTGGAAAAACACGGCTTTGCGCGCAAATCCGAATTCACACTGATCGCGGCGGGCGAAGATCACGCGCTGTTCCGCCTGACCGACAGTGACGCGACACGCGCGAACTATCCCTTCGCATTTGCGCTTGACGCCGCGTTCCGCATCACGAACGAAACGCTGCACATGGCGATCACCGTACGTAACACCGGTGACGCGCCGTTGCCGTTCAGCTTTGGCTATCACCCCGCCTTTGTCTGGCCGCTGCCAACCGGCGGCGCGCGGCACGATCATGCGATCTTTTTTGAGCGTGACGAGCCAGCCCATCTCTGCGCGATCACGCCTGACGGGCTGATCGGCCCAAGCCCGGTGCCAACGCCGGTTCAGGGCAATCGCATCGTGCTTGATGACGACCTGTTCGCGCATGATGCGCTCGTCTGGAATGACCTTGCCAGCCACAGCCTGATTTACGGTGCGCCGGGGTTTGATCGGCTTGCGGTCAGCTTCCCCGACACCAAGTGGCTGGGCATCTGGACCAAGCCGGGCGCGGCGTTCGTCTGTATCGAGCCGTGGGCGGGGATGGCCGATCCGCAAGGCTATGACGGCGATTTCACCGACAAGCCCGGCGTCATGATGCTGATGCCGGGCAATGGCCGCACATTCCGCATGGACGTTTCGCTGTTACCGCGAGAGTAGGAATACCGCATGTTCGGCGCGGAAATTCGCCGCCGCAGCACTTGTCAGCCGGTCACCCGAAAGGAACCATGCGCCTTCCACCTTGATCCCGCGCGCCGCGAGCAGCGCGCGAAAATCATCAACGGTTACATGGTGGATATTGGGCGTTTCATACCAGGCAACGGGCAACAGCCGCGTCACCGGCATCCGCCCGCCCCACAAGAGCGAAAGCCGCACGCGCCAGTGGGCAAAGTTTGGAAATGAAACAAACGCCTGTTTGCCAACGCGGAGCAATTGTTCGGTGACGACATCGGGCCGCATCGTCGTTTGCAGCGTCTGGCTGAGGATCGCATAATCAAACGCGGCATCGGGATAGTCAGACAGGTCGCTATCGGCATCACCCTGAATCACCGAAAGCCCGCGCGCAACGGCATTGGCAACGCTGCGTGCGTCAATTTCCATCCCGCGCGCGTCAACGCGCTTGGTGTCACGCAGCGCCGCCATAAGGTCACCGTCACCGCAGCCAACATCGAGCACGCGCGCACCGGGGCGGACGTTATCGGCGATGATCTGGAGATCGGGGCGCAGCATCAAATGCCGCCCGCGCGCAGGAAACCTTCGATCACCCGGTCAAAATCGGGGACGTCAAGAAAGAAGCTGTCATGCCCGAACGGTGAGGGCAGCTCGACAAAGCTGACCGGCGCGCCGCTGGCGTTGAGCGCGTGCGCAATGATCCGCGATTCGTGCGTCGGGTATAGCCAGTCGCTGTCAAAACTGACGAGACAGAAGCGCGTTGCCGAGCCGGTAAATGCACTTGCCAGATGCCCGCCATATTCCTCGGCGAGATCAAAATAATCGGTCGCGCGGGTGATGTAGAGGTAGGAATTGGCGTCAAACCGTCCGGTAAAGCTGAGGCCTTGGTGGCGCAAATAGCTTTCAACCTGAAAATCCGCATCGAACCCAAAGCTTTTGGCATCGCGCGCCTGAAGCCTGCGCCCGAATTTTTCGGTAAGCCCCTGTTCGGACAGATAGGTGATATGTGCCGCCATCCGCGCGACCGCAAGCCCAGAGGTTGGTGCAACGCCGCGCGCGTAATAATCGCCGCCGCGCCATGCCCGATCGGCCATGATCGCCTGCCGTCCGACTTCATGAAACGCGATATTCTGCGCCGAATGCCGCGCGGTTGACGCAATGACGACACTGCTCGCGACGCGCGCGGGAAATTGCGCGGCCCAGCTGAGCGCCTGCATCCCGCCCATCGACCCGCCAATCACCGCGTAGAGCCGGTCAATCCCGAGCGCATCAATCAGCATCGCCTGCGCGCGTACCATATCGCCGATCGTGATCACGGGGAAATTCATCGCGTAGGGGGTGCCGTCGGGCCCGATGCTTTCGGGGCCTGATGATCCCATGCAGCCACCGATGACATTTGATCCGATCACGCAGAAACGGTCGGTATCGACCGGCTTGCCGGGGCCGACCATCCGCGCCCACCATCCCGGCTTCCCCGTGATCGGATGCGCGCTGGCGACATGTTGATCGCCCGTCAGCGCGTGGCAGATGAGGATCGCGTTGCTCGCGTCAGCGTTGAGCGCACCGTAAGTTTCATATGCAATCTCAACGGGCGCAAGCGCAACGCCGCCGTCAAGCAGCAACGGGCCGCGTAGCACTATCGTCTTGTTAAGGCCAAATTGATCAGACACGCGGCGGGGCTAGGGCGTAGGAGGCTGTCTTGTCAATGAAGCGCAGCCTGCCTAATGCCGCTTGATGACAGCTCCTCAACCCAAATCATGGATTATGGCGATTTCGCCCTATGTCCCCGGCCGCTCAACCACCGATGATGGTCGCAAAGCAGCCAAGCTTTCGTCAAACGAGAATCCGCTGGGGACAAGCAAGGAAGCAAGCTCTGCCTTCGCCGAGCATAAGACCGATCTTGAACGCTATCCTGACCCCGGTGCGGTTGCGCTGCGCGAAGCCATTGCCACCGAGCACGGGCTTGATCCCGCGCGCATCATTTACGGCATGGGGTCGGACGAAATCCTCCACCTGATCGCGGGTTGCTATGCCGGCCACGGCGACGAGATAATCCACGTCAAATACGGGTTTTCGGTCTATGAAATCGCCGCGCGCCGCGTCGGTGCGGCTGTGGTGGTTGCTGACGACAATGACTATGCCACCGACGTTGATGCGATCCTTGCCTGTGTCAGCGCGCAGACCAAAATCATCTACATCGCCAATCCGAACAATCCGACCGGCACTTTCACCCCGCGCAGTGAAGTGGCGCGATTGATTGCCGCCATTCCGCCACATGTGATGCTCGTGATCGATCAAGCCTACGCCGAATATATCGATGCGCAAGATGATGACCTCGGACTCAACCTTGCCAAAAGCCACGCCAATGTGATCGTGACGCGGACGTTTTCCAAAATCCACGGGCTGGCCGCCGAACGGATCGGCTGGGGTTACGGATCGATTGAAGCCGTTGCCGCGATGCACCGTATCCGCCTGCCGTTCAATATCACCACCGCTGGTCAGGCCGCCGCAATTGCCGCAACGCGCGCGCACGGCTTCATCCAAAACAGCCGCAGCCATAACCAAGAGTGGCGCACCTGGTTTGAAAACGAAATTGCGAACTTGGGCAATTCGGGGCTGCGCGCGCTCCCGAGCAAGGCCAATTTTGTGCTTGTGTTGTTTGAAGGCAGGTTAAGCGCCGAGACCGCTTACAACCAGTTGATGGCGAACGGGTTTATCACGCGCTGGCTACCAAACCAGGGCCTCGTCAACGGATTGCGGATCACGATCGGCACCGAAAGCGAAATGCGCGGCGTCGCGGCGGCGCTGCGCGAAATTGTTGCAGAGGCTGGCTGATGCTGCCCTTCGCACGCGTTTCGATCATCGGGCTCGGGCTGCTTGGTTCATCCATTGCGCGTGCGGTGCGCACGCATATGCCAAGCGTTGTCCTGTCGGGCCATGACGCAAACCCCGAGCATGTTGAAACCGCGCGCGCGCTCAAGCTTGTCGATGATCTGGCTGATACAGCCGGCGCGGCGGTGATTGATGCCGATCTTGTCATCCTGTGCGTACCCGTGGGCGCGATGGGCGAAGTCGCGGCGAGCATTGCTGCCGATCTGCCACCCGAAGCGATTATCAGCGATGTCGGATCATCAAAAGCGAGCGTGCTTGATGCGTTGATGGCAGCACTCCCGCGTCACGCCGTGATCCCCGCGCATCCCGTTGCGGGTACCGAACGGAGCGGGCCAACCGCTGGCTTTGACAGCCTGTTTCACAACCGCTGGTGCATCCTCACCCCGCCCGAGGGCGCGGACCCCGCCAAGGTGGCGCAACTATCGGCCTTCTGGGAACGGCTCGGCGCCAATACCGAAATCATGGACGCCGCGCACCACGATCTCGTCCTCGCGATTACCAGCCATTTGCCGCATCTGATTGCCTATACGATTGTCGGCACCGCATCTGACCTCGAGTCGGTAACGCAGTCCGAAGTGATCAAATATTCAGCGGGTGGCTTTCGTGATTTTACGCGGATCGCCGCATCCGACCCGACGATGTGGCGCGATGTGTTTCTTAACAACAAAGACGCTGTCCTCGAAATGCTCCAGCGGTTCAGCGAAGACCTGACCGCATTGCAACGCGCGATCCGCTGGGGTGACGGCGACGCTCTATTCGATCTGTTCACGCGTACCCGCGCGGTACGCCGTTCAATTATCGAACAGGGCCAGGATGACGACCGCCCCGATTTCGGGCGCGCCGATCATTAAAGCGCGATTACATTTAACGAAACCACTTTCGTCTCCCCGTGCTTGACACGGGGTTAGGCTTTCTTATGCCGCAAGCGAAAAAAGAAGCCTAACCCCGTGTCAAGCACGGGGAGACGGTCTCACTTATAATCATCCCGGTCTAAACGCTAATCGTTCAGCGCGTTGATTGCGGCATGGACGCGGCGTTCGACGTCGTCACGCTTTAATCCCGGCGGGATGATTTCACCGACTTTGAGCGTCACCACACCGGGCTTCTTGATGAAACTGCCCTTGGGTGAAAAGCGCCCGCTATCGAGCGCGATCGGCACGATCGGCAGGCCGAGCATCCGGTACAGCCCGGCCATTCCGGCACCAAGCGGCGGTTGTTGCCCGTGCGGCGTCCGCGTGCCTTCAGGAAAGAGGATGATCGGGCGACCGTCGGCGATCGCCTTTTTGCCTGCGGTCAGCATCAGCCGCACCGCCGCCGCGCCGCTTTCGCGGTCAATCGGGATGACGCCGTGCTGGCGCGCGATATAACCCCACACCGGAATGCCGAGCAGTTCCTTTTTGAACACCACCGCGGGGCGATCAAACAGCGCGAGGATTTCCACCGTTTCATACATCGACTCATGTTTCATGACGATAAGAACCGCGCCACTTGGCAGGTCGCCTATGACGATTGTGCGCAGTCCCAGCACATTTTTCGCGCACCACCTATGCCACAGCGCCCAACGGCGCGCACCAGCGATGATCGCGTCGGTTCCAAATGGCACGGCAATCAGCGCGCCCAAGACCGTCGGGATGCAGCCGAGATAATAGACCAGCATGAAGGCAAGGCTGCGGACGACCGCGATCATTTCAGTAGCCGACCAATGTCGTCATCCAGCGGACGATATATTTGTTATATTCGGTGAGAAGCACGAGCAGCCCCGGCGCACTATCAACCGCGTCGCTGATGATCCGCACGTCACCGCCAACCGTCTGGCGCAGTTCGAGCCGCGCACGCGGCATGTGCCAATCGGTCGTGATCAGCCGCACTGACCGGTAACCGCGCGCCTTTATCCACTGCGCTGTTTCCGCCGCATTGGTGCGCGTGTCGACCGCATCTTTGCCAAGATCGACACAGCACGCGAACAGCGCGTCGGGCGCGCGCTGTACCGCTGCGAGTTCGTTGAGCTTGACGGCGGGATCGACCCCTGAAACGAGCATCCGGCTGGCGTGCTTTGCGGTCAATTCGGATATGCCGCGCTCGATCCGTCCGGGGCCGCCCGTCAGCACGACGATCGCATCAGTCTTTGCGCCGCTGTTATCGGGCTTGGGCAGCGACGTGACAAACAGTGGAAAACCAAGCATCCAGACAAGGACCAAGGCAGCGGCAAAGCGGCGGATCACAGCATCTGCCTTAGCGCGCGCAGCACGGTCAATCGCGCACAGAGCGTTGAAAGCAGCGCGCCGCCCACAGGCAGCATGATGATCAGCAACCAGCCGCTCCAGCCAAGGCTTGCCGAACCGAGCAGTTCAGAGCCGATCGCGCGCATCCGGTTTCCGATCAGCAGCATGATGACAAGCGCAAGCAATAGCCCCGCGAGCCCGCCGAACAGCGCATCAAGCGCAATTCGGCGCTGAAACAATGTCGCAACCTGACTGTCGGTCGCGCCGAGCAAATGGAGGACATCGATCGTTGACCGGTGGGTGTTGAGCGCCGAACGCGCCGCGAGGACGACCGCCGCCGACGTCGCCGCCATCATCAGCACGACAAGCCCGATCGAAAGCCATGTCAGTGAGACGAGCAGCTTAGACAGCGGGGCGAGCCACTGTGCCGATGCCTCGACGCGTGCGACCGGCGCAACCTGGCGCACGATATCACGCACTGCGGCTATATCGGCGGGTTGGCTGTGACGCAGCGTCACGTCAATGATCGCGGGTATTGGCAGTTCGGATGTGGTTGCGCTTTGCCCGAGCCATGGATCGAGTAGCCGCGCAAGTTCGGCTTCGGGCAGCGGCGTAGCCGATTTGACATTGCCCAGCCGTTCAAGCGTCGCTGTCACGTCGCGCGTCATTGCGGCGCGGAATTCGGCGTTGGGCTCGGCAATCTGAACGGTGAGTTTGCCACGAAGCTCGCCGTTCAGATCACTTGCGGCGTTACGCAGCGCCGCGCCCATCGCTGCGGCAAGGATCGTCAGGAACATCATGATCGCGATCACCCACGGCATCGGCCCGGCAAACCGCCCCTCTGGCATTAATCGCCGATCGGCCGACGGGATATGAAGCAGACCCAACGCTTTATCCTGCGCTGCGCTGTTGCGGCGGATAGCGCAGCGACCCCGTGGGATCGAGCAGACGCCCGCCATCAAGCCGCATCATCGTCGCATTGCCGATCCGGCTGAGCAGATGAAGGTCATGCGTCGCGACGACAACGGTGGTGCCTAATTTGTTCAGCCCGTCGAACAGATAGAGCAGCCGCGCCGCCATTTCGGGATCGACATTGCCGGTCGGTTCATCGGCGACGAGGACATCGGGCCGCGCGATCACCGCGCGCGCAATTGCAACGCGCTGTTGTTCGCCGCCCGAAAGCGTCGCGGGGCGCGCGCTCGCACGGTCGGATAGCCCAACCCAGGCGAGCATTTCGTTGACGGGCTTTTCGATATCGCGCTCATCGCCGCCAGCAACGCGGAGCGGCAGCGCGATATTGTCAAACGCTGACAAGTGCGGGACAAGCCGGAAATCCTGAAACACCACGCCAATCCGACGCCGGAATAACGGCAGCCGGTCACGCGCGAGCGTTACCATATCCTCGCCAAACAGCCGGATCAGCCCGCGACTTGGGCGCTGCGCGAGATAAAGCAGTTTGAGCAGCGAGGTTTTGCCCGCGCCCGAAGCACCCGTCAAAAAGTAAAAGCCGCCTCTGCTGAGTGAGAAACTCACGTCAGACAATGTTTCGGCACCGGTTCCGTAGCGCAGTCCGACATTCTCAAACTGGACGATTGTCGCCATAACCCCGATACCAAAAACAGCCCCGCCCTCATTGCACGGCGCAATCGTGCGCGTAAAGCGTCTCGTGCGATTGGCGACGTCTCAAAAGCTATCACTTGCATGGCGGTGGGTTGCGTGTTTAGGAAATGCTCATGATTTTGAACTGCCCGGCCTGCAAAACGCGCTATCTCGTGCCCGACACTGCGGTGGGCGTAAATGGCCGCCAAGTGCGCTGCGCATCATGTCGGCATAGCTGGTTTCAGGATCCGCCCGCCGCGATCATCGCAACGCGCGTGATTCCGTCGCCGACACCCGTTGACCCGATTCCCGTTGCTGCTGTACCGTTCAGCGAGACCGCACCAGCACCGGTTTCGCCGCCGCCGTTTCAACCGCACGTTCGAAATGATCCTGCACCCGAACCCGAGCGAGATTATGATGCGTTTGCGCACGCGCCGCCGTTTCGCGCGCGGCGCAGCCCAACGCGGCGCTGGACGATTGCCGCGATCGCGGTCGCGCTGTTGCTGCTTGGCGGCATAGGCGCGATCCAGTTTTTCGGGACGCCGACCATCGCGGCAAAGCTTGGCCTGCCATTTGGCCAGTTTGATGTGCCGCTGCTACTGCAAGTGCCGCTCAAGCCCGAACGCCAGACGTTGCAAAACGGCAATGAGATGATTGCGGTCGTCGGGCGGATCGTCAATCCGACGCAGACGAGGCAGCGCGTGCCCGACATCCTCGCCGAATTGCGCGATGCGCAGGGTCGCGTGGTTTATAGCTGGACGATTACGCCGCCTCAGCGGCTGATTGCGCCGCGCGCGACGAGCGAGTTTAACAGCGCCGAAGTCAATATCCCGCGCGGCGCGCGCGAATTGAACCTGAGCTTTTCAGGTGCAACGCCCAAATAGCGCTCTAGCGAAATTCAACGAGCCCGTGCTCTACCTGAATCGCCGCACAAGCTACGGGAGGCCGCGCGAAATCAATCGGCTGCGCGGATACGATCCGGACGCGCGCAACAGCGGTCAGGCGTACGGGCTCAACTTGAACGGCCTCAGCACGAACAGCCTCAGCCTGAACAGGAATCGTAGAAGCAAACAAAAGCAAAAGCGGTAACATCGCGCGATTAACACTTTATTTACCTTTGCTGGCAAGATCATAAGATCGTTAACAACAACCGCATAACAACGTCGATGCATATCAGCCATTGCGGTACTCCAAAGGCTTTGCTAGGGGCGCAACGCTACCAGCAGCCGGGTTCGCCCGGCTATTCATGAGCGTGCGGCCATGGCGGAACTGGTAGACGCGCAACGTTGAGGTCGTTGTGGGCGAAAGCCCGTGGAAGTTCGAGTCTTCTTGGCCGCACCAGTCATGCCGCGCGAAGCGATAGCGCGGCTATCGTCAGCGACATGCGGCATGACCGGCCAGCGTCGCCAAAGCGACGACTGACGACGTGGCTTTGCCACGACGGACCCACTCTACTTCGACGCCCGAACACCCATCACCTGCGCCGCCACCGCGCCCAGATGCACCGACGGCGTCGTCTCGCCGACCAGCGCCTGCCCCG
>JAYVVW010000186.1:0-2278 GCA_043786595.1 Sphingomonadales bacterium
TTGCTAACGCCGCGAATCACCCGTCCGAAAAATGCCGGGCACCCTTGCGGATCATCGGTGCGGATCACGATTGGGCAGGCAAAGCTGCCGTTGATTTCGGGCACGATCAGCGGCTTTAACGTCCCCAATCCCGCTGCCGCAAGATCGCGCGCAATCCCGTAAACGCCCATGCAATCCTGCTTGTTGGGCGTGACAGCGGCATCGATCACCGGATCATCAAGCCCCGCCCAGTCGGCGTACACCGCACCGATCGGCGCATCTGCGCGCAGTTCGATAATCCCGTCATGATCTTCACCAAGCTCAAGCTCACGCGCCGAACACATCATCCCGTTCGATTCGACCCCGCGGATTGCGGCAACCTTGAGCACCATTCCGTTCGAAGGCACGACAGCGCCGGCAGCGCCAAACACGCCCAGCATCCCCGCGCGCGCATTGGGTGCGCCGCACACGACTTGAAGCGGCCCTTCACCTGCATCAACGCTCAGCACCTGAAGCTTGTCGGCCTGCGGGTGCGGTCCTGCGCTCAGCACCTTGGCAATGCGAAACGCCCCCAGCTTATCCGCAGCGTTATCCACAGATTCAACCTCAAGCCCGATCCGGGTCAGCGTGTCGCAAACCGCGCCTATATCGGCGTCGGTATCGAGATGCTCTTTGAGCCATGACAGACTGAACTTCATGCGCCAACTCCGCCGCTGAGCGTTGGCACGTCAAGCGCGCCAAAGCCGTAATGTTTGAGCCAGCGGAGATCGCCGTCGAAAAATGCGCGCAAATCATCCATCCCGTATTTGAGCATCGCCAGCCGGTCGACCCCGACACCGAACGCAAACCCCTGATAGATCTCAGGATCAAGCCCGCAATTGGCGATCACCTTGGGATGCACCATCCCCGAACCGAGCAATTCCATCCACCCGCCAGTACCGCCAAGGATGCGTTTACCGTTCTTCACTTCAAACCCGACGTCAACTTCGGCCGAGGGTTCGGTGAACGGGAAATAGCTTGGCCGCAATCGGATCACGACGTCATCGCGTTCAAAAAACGCCTTGAGGAAGGTTTCGAGCGTCCATTTGAGATGCCCCATGTGAATGCCCTTATCGATCACCAGCCCTTCGATCTGGTGGAACATCGGCGTATGCGTCGCGTCTGAGTCAGAGCGGTACACCCGCCCCGGCGCAATAATCCGGATCGGCGGCGGCTGTGACGTCATGGTGCGGATTTGCACCGGAGATGTGTGCGTGCGGAGCAGAAAAGCCCTCTCCCCTGAAGGGGTGGGGGATTTGAAATAAAATGTATCATGCATCGCGCGCGCGGGGTGCGTTTCGGGGATGTTGAGCGCGCTGAAATTATGCCAGTCATCCTCAATCTCAGGCCCGGTGGCCACAGCAAAGCCCATATCGGCGAATATTTCGGCAAGCTCGTCCATCACCTGGCTTACGGGATGCACCGAACCCTGCGGCGCGGCAGGCGCGGGCAGTGTCATATCAAGCCGCTCGGTGGCAAGACGCGCGTTGAGCGCTTCGGCTTCGAGCGCTGTTTTGCGCGCCGCAATCGCGGTCGTCACGGCTTCGCGAAGGCCGTTGATCGCCGGGCCTTGCACCTGACGCTCGTCAGGCGACATCTGGCCAAGCGTTTTGAGCAGCGCCGAAACACTGCCCTGCTTGCCAAGTGCCGCGATGCGAATGGATTCGAGCGCGTCGAGCGATGTGGCAGCCACGATCTCCGCCTCAAGCCGTCTGTCAATTGATTCGATTTCGTTCATAATCCCTCGTCATTCCCGCGAAGGCGGGAATCCATATTCGCTAAAGTTCAAAAGTCGCACTCACCAATCGCCGTCTACGCCTATGAATTCCCCCCTGCGCGGGAGTGACGGTGATTGGTTATGCGTCATTTCACTTCCATTACTGGCTCAAAGCCGAAGCCGAGTGCCAAATCAACCCATTCGGGGTTAGTCCCCTCAATCAGGTTCAGTTTCCAATCCCTGTTCCACTTCTTTAACCGCTTTTCGCGCAGTATCGCCGCATTGATATCGTCAAATGTTTCAAAATAGACGAGATGGTAGATTGCATGGCGCGATGTGTGCCCTTTGACGATATTGTTGCGATGTTCATACAGCCGTTTGAGCAAGTCCGATGTGACGCCGATATACAAAGCGCCGTGTTTTGCCGAAGCGAGAATGTAAACGAAACTTTGCTTCCCAATTGCGCTTCTCCCAACCTTTCATTCCCGCCCTTCGTCATTCCCGCGCAGGCGGGAATCCATAGTCTCTGAAGTTCAAAGTTTA
>JAYVVW010000187.1:0-4930 GCA_043786595.1 Sphingomonadales bacterium
CTGCTCATCAGTAAAACGACTCTTCTTCACGGTATGCTCCTTCCCAATCAGGATCTCATTACCGGAAAACTCTCATTGAAAATGGAGGAAGAAATCGGGTGCACGTCAGTGTCGCGGATCATGACGGTGATAAGCGGATAATGATTGAAGCAACCATCATTGGAGCGCTCACAGTCGTGCCGTTTGCTCTCAGTGCTTGGCAATTTGTGCGTGGCTGTTCGCCGGATAGGCCGCACTCTGCGTCCTCTAAAATCTAGCAAAATCAAAAACATGGTGCCGCTTAGGTGACTCGAACACCTGACCCCATCATTACGAATGATGTGCTCTACCGGCTGAGCTAAAGCGGCAGAACCATGTTTTATCCGGTTACCCGAACTGGCAACTAATTGCCTACTAAATTTTACCCAAACCGCGCAACCCCTTGGCTTTTCACGACTTCCGCAACCAGACCTGCTAATTACGAATGCGATGCTCTACCAACTGAGCTAAGGCGGCGGAGCGTTATCCGCGTGCTGCGCCTTTACACAGGCCGGACAGCCAAGACAAGATGCGGGCAACGCTAAATTGCTTGGTTCACCACCACCCGATGCTGCGATCAGTTCACCGCAATCTTAACGCTTCGTAAACCATATGCGTTGCAGAACAGGGTGTTGACCAATTTGAGTGGATAAGGGCATTCGTCATGGACGGAACGGGGAATTTCAGTCACGCCGACGATGAGGGGCATGATCAGGGCGTTGAAACGCCGCTGAACATCGGCAGTGATGAGCGTCGTATGCATGTACGCGCTTATAATTATTGGGTGTCGCTGCTTGATGGCCGTGCCTACCCTTCGATTGAAGATCTCGAACCTTCCGATCTCAATGACTTCGCCGCGAACAGTGTGCTGCTCGATTTTACCAACGGCGTTGATGATCCGGCGATCACCTTCCTTGGCGAAGCACTGCGCGAAGAATGTGATCTTGCCGCTGGTGTTTCCTCGATCCGCGACATTCCGAGCCGGTCGCTGCTTTCGCGGCTGACCGATCATTATCTTCAGATTATCGCCAACCGCGCGCCAATTGGGTTTGAGGCTGAGTTTGTCAACCACCGCGCGAATAACACGATGTATCGCGGCATTCTGATGCCCTTTTCATCCGATGATGACACGATCGATTTTATCTACGGCGTGATCAATTGGAAAGAAGTGGCCGACGATGAAATGCTTGCGCAGTTGACCGACGAAGTTGAGCGCGCGCTGGCCGCCAATCCGCCGCGTCCGCTCGCGCCGCAACCTGTTTGGGCAGACGGGCCGCACCGGCAAAATTCCGATGTCATACCTGCGTTAGCGACGGCGATTGCCGAACCCGCGAGTGAAATCGGTGATGACTTCACCTTCGCACCAGAAGGCAACGAAGGCCTAAGTGATTGGCTTGCAGTCGCGCGGATGTCGGCCGAACAGGCGCGTGACGCCGATCAGCGTGGGCGCGCATCGCTTTACCGTGCGCTTGGCCTCGCCTATGATTTTGCTCTAGCGACGCGCGATCATCCGCACGATTATGCCGAACTGCTCGCCGATAACGCGATCGTCGTGCAAGAACGCGCGCCGATGACGCCCGTCGTCAAGCTGGTGTTCGGCGTGAATTATGACAAAACACGGATCGCCGAATATAGCCTGATCCTTGGCCACGCGCTGCGGATCGGGCTCGAACAAGGCGCGCTTGCGGCACTCATTGAAACGACACAAGGCGGTGTCAAGGCGATCGTCACGGCAGAACGCGCCGCGCGCCGCCCGTTGCGAAAGGCACATGCGCCCGACGCGCTGCAATCACGGATGCGACAAATACAGCCCAAGGGCATTGTCGAAATGCCCGGCGATGAAGAGTTTGTGATGCTGTTTGCACGGCGGATCGATCAGGGTCATGTCGCCGTGCTTGGCCATTTCGACCATGACGACGCGATGATGCGCAAAGCGATGAAACAAGTCGCGGGTTAGCGCGCCCGCCGCACCGGCACGGGAATGTTGCAGATATCCGCGCCGCCAGCAGGCCGGATGAAAAACGGATCGCGTCGATTGGCGCGCGCGTAAGCGTAATCTACGAAGAGCTTCGGATTGAGGTATTCGAATTTTGGCTGCTCAAGTCCGGGTAGATCGTTTACCAATCGTATCGATTTGATCGTCAACCGCTCCTCGGGCTTTTCATAGAAACCAAGTGCGCCTGTGCCTCGCGGCAGGCTGGAAAGATTTTCAATCCCGCTGATCACCCGGCCAATGACGGCGATGTTGCGGTCAAGATGGCGCGGCGCGTGGCCGATAACAGTATAAAGCTCCGCGCCTGAACCCGTATCTGGCGAGAGGTTACGCCCTACACCAACCATGGCGTAACAATGGACTGGCCACATCTTGCGTATGTCGCGATCATGACCAACCGGCCATCCATGCGAATAACCGACATAGTCAGCATATGCATCTTTTGCTACCACAGGGAATGAAGTGATGCCCGCTTTGTCTACGTTCGCTGCATACTCCCCCTCCTCCACCGTCACCAAACCCACCGGCAATGCCTTCTTCTCGCTCGCATCGCCCCATTGGACGACATAATTATCCTGCACGCGGTTGATGCTCAGCCCGTCCCACCAATGCGCGGCTGCCAGTTTGCGGATGTTGCCGATCCACCCTTGGCTAAATGGCGGCGGCATAAGCTGGATCACCGCTTGCTTGCCGTCCGCGAGCGTCATAACCAGCATGTCCGCAGGCGCAATCGCGATCCAATCGGAGGCAGGTGCCGCCGCCACAATTTCTGACGGTGCCAAAGCAGGTTTGGGGGCGGGTGCGGCACTAACAGATGCCAATGCGACGAACGGGATAAGCAAAGTCTTCATCCGCGCATACTGCCACAGTCTGCCCGCTTGCGAAAGTCACCCACACGCGATAGTGCGCTCCTCTTCCAGAGCAATGCGGAGCGGTGGCCGAGTGGTCGATGGCGCTCGCCTGGAAAGTGAGTATACGTCAAAAGCGTATCCAGGGTTCGAATCCCTGCCGCTCCGCCAATCGCCTGTTTCATGGCATTTCATTTAGACTTAAAAATGGCAGAATCCGTAAGGATTGTGCCTGTTTCTTGTTGCATCCAGTTTGCTCCTGTAGCAGGGTAACCCGTATCGAGTGTGGGAGCAGGTGTGGGAATATTTCTATGGGCAGATTGTCAGCGACAGCTGTGAAGGCAGCAAAGTTGCCCGGTCGCTATGGCGACGGGGATGGTTTGTATCTTTTGGTCAGCCCGACTGGAGGGTGTTCTTGGGTTTGTCGAGTGCAAAAATATGGCAAGCGGCGCGACTTCGGATTGGGGAGCGCGAAGAAGGTCACGCTCGCTCAAGCACGCGATAAGTCATCGAAAATCCGCTCGCAAGTTGAGGCTGGGATCGATCCGATTGCCGAACGCCGCAAGGAGGAGGGTATCCCGACATTCCGGGAGGCGGCGGTTTTGGTTTTCGCCGAAAACAAGAAGAACTAGCGCAATGCCAAACACAAAACACAGTGGCTGTCGACGCTAACGGCCTATGCATTTCCGCATTTTGGGGACGTATCGGTAAGCGATGTTGACGGCCCGCATGTGCGCGATGCTCTCATCGCCATTTGGTTGGACAAGCCCGAAACAGCGCGCCGTGTTCGCCAGCGTATCGTGACCGTAATCGACTGGGCAATTGCCAAAGGCTATCGCACTATGCCGCTGCCAATTGCGGCGATGAATAAATCGCTTCCAAAGGTGCGTTCAAAGGCCAATCACCATAATGCGATGACCTATAGCCAAGTTCCGGCATTTGTGACGCGACTGAACGAACGCGAAAGTGTCGGGCGGCTGGCATTCGAAACTTTTATTCTGACAGCAGCGCGTTCGGGCGAGATTAGGTTAGCCGCGTGGACCGAAATTGATCTTGAAAAAAGGCTTTGGAAAATCCCGGCCGAGCGGATGAAGGCAGACCGTGAGCATATTGGTCCGCTTTCCGATGCTGCCATCAACGTCTTGAAAAGAGCAAGTGCATTCCGCGAGGCACATAGCGACCTTGTGTTTCCCGGTGCCCGCGCAGGCAAACCACTGTCCGATATGACGCTTACCAAGATTTGCCGCGACATGGCCATCACCGCCGTCCCTCACGGCTTCCGATCCAGTTTCCGCGATTGGGTCGCCGAAGAAACCGACTTTGATGGGACTATCGCTGAAATGGCCTTGGCCCATGTCATCGAAAACAAGGTTGAGGCGGCTTACCGACGGGGTAATCTTCTGGAGAAGCGTAGACGGTTGATGGACGCTTGGGGCGGCTATTACGAAGTAATGGGCTTTGAGGTGTAGTGTATGGTGTTCCGTTTTTTGGAGGAAACCCCCCAGCTTTAGCTGGGAAAGGGCTTCAGCCGATTCGTGCGTGGGAATAGCCTGTATCCTCCAGAAAAAGAGACGCCCACTTGGGCGAAAGTCTCTTTTTCTGGAGGATACAGGCTATGGGATACAGCACCGGAAGTCATTCGATTTTTCACCACCGTTACCACATTGTTTGGGCTCCTAAATACCGGTTCAAGGTTTTGCACGGGCAGGTCCGCATGCGGGTGCGCGAGATCATCAAACAAGTCTGTGCCGAAATGGACGTGACCATCATCAGCGGGGTCCTCTCCGCCGATCACGTCCACATGTTCGTCGAAATCCCGCCCAAGATCGCCGTCAGCGACTTCGTGCGCCGTGTCAAAGGCCGCTCGTCACGTAAAATCCAGCAGGAGTTCGAGCATATCCGCAAGCGCTATTGGGGACAGCGCTTCTGGGCGCGCGGCTACTTCTCGACCACGAGTGGAAACATCACCGACACAGTCATCCTCAACTATTTGAACAACCATATCGAAACGCCACCAGGCTTCAGCCCCTCGCCATGAACCTACCGGCGTCAGCCGGTCTGTCATTCAGTC
>JAYVVW010000188.1:0-4069 GCA_043786595.1 Sphingomonadales bacterium
CTTGTCGAGCGTATCTTCGGGCGTGTGATGCCAATCAAAATAGCGCGTCCCATCTTGTTGCAAATCGGCCCCCGCAACGCCAGACGCGATCAGCTTTTCCACGTCGGCGCCGCCCGATGCCGGTTCACGCCCGCGCGTGATGCCCAGCGGCGCAAGCGCGGCTGCAATCCGATCGCCAAGCGCTTTGGCACGCTCTGGCAATTTGACGTCAAGCCGCCAGATCCGATCTGCGCCGAAATCTGATTCCGCTGCAAATGCGTGGAGTTCAGCCTTATGCCGCGCGAAATAATCATCGCCACCATTACCGCCAACCTCTTCGGCACCCCACCACACGACCCGGATCGTACGGCGCGGTTTGCGTCCGCTATCAAGGATTTGCTTGGCCGCAGCCGTCGTAATCGCGATGCCCGCCGCATCATCAATCGCGCCGGTGCCCAGATCCCAGCTATCAAGATGGCCACCGATCACGACGAGCCCCGCAGACGCGTCACGCCCCGGCACTTCGGCGATGACATTGCCCGATTGGCGCATCCCGATATTTTTGGGTGTCATCACCAGTTTCATGATCACCGGCTTACCGCGCGATAACATCCGCTGGAGATTTTCAGCATCTACGATCGAGAGCGCACCCGCCGGGATTGGCGAAGCGCCCGCCTGCCACATCTGGACGCCGGTATGCGGCCCGCGCGAACGATCGGTGCCGATCGAGCGGACGACGATTGCCGCTGCGCCCATTTTGCTCGCGATCGACGGCCCCATACGCCGCGCGTCACCCGACGGCCCGTAGCCTGAACCGTCCTGCGCGGCCTTCATCGCATGGCTGACGAACACGATTTTGCCCTTCACCGATGCGGGATCAGCCGCCTTGAGTGCGGCCAGACTATCAAACCCGACGACCGGCAGGCTCAGCCCCGCCTCACCCGTCGACGCGCTGTTGCCAAGCGCCGTAACGATCATCTTTTGCGGAAACGGTAAGACGATCTCTGCGGTTTCCGCGCCGCGCACCCATACCGGCATATCGTAGGTTTCGATCCGCACATTGGCAAAGCCCAGCGCCTTCAATTTCGCCGCGCCCCAATCGCGCGCACGCGCCTCTGCCTCGGTTCCGGCAAGCCGCTGGCCCACCTCGGTCGTCAGTCCCTCAACAATATCATACGCAACATCGCGCTCTGCCGCCGCCGCCATCACAGGCACACTCAGCATCGCCGCAATCAGCATCAAAATCATCTTCATTCGCGTCACCTTCACATTCAAAACGAATCACTTGAACAGAACATAAATTGAACAGTGCCCTGTAGGAAAGCGTTAATTTCCGGTATTATGTATCAGTTACAGGAAGCAAACGCTAGGATTTTGCGGGATATTCCGAGATAATACGGGATGGCCCGTTCGCACGTCGTGACAGTTTTGGAGCGTAAATACGCGAGGCTCTTGGGATGCCAGGCAAAGCTTCGCCGCCCGTCACTTTCGATTGCAGCCGATCTTGCGCATATTGAGGCCGTGCTGCGGTTGTTTGATTCGAAGTGGGATAAGGCTGCGGTCAAGCCCATAACGCCCAACCTGCCCTCACGGTGGCGTAAGAAGGGCGATGGGGTGCGCGCTGCGTTCACGGTCATCAAAGCGGCGCAGCGGCCATTGTCAGCAACCGAGATAGCGCGAGAGGCGTTTATGCAAACGGGCTTGGTGCCGCCCTGCCAACACGAGTTAGCGCTTGTTGGCACTGATCTGATTTACTCACTGCGCAACCATCTTGGGGAGCGCTTGGTGGGCGTGGGGGTGCGGCCTGTACGGTGGCAGGTCAAGCCGCCCGCTGCCAATACCCAGCCCATTCCCGGCTCACGCGCGCGCCCATAGCGGCGGTTGCGACCATCGCAGCTTGCGCGCCGTTGTTCACCCGGCGATGATCTTCGCGCCATACCATTTCGCGGGCGTATGCGCCAAGGAGACGGCCCGCAATGTGATGGTGCGTTCCAATCTCCGCGCGGCGAAGGCGTGAGAAATAGCTTTCGGCTTGGTTGGTGCAAGCGCCGTCATCTTTGAACGCGACACTGTGATTAACGCGGCGCGTATCCCAACCGGCGTGAAGCGCATCCCAGCCGCTTCCTTCGTCGGCATAGATTGTGGACAAGGTGCTTACATGGTCACGTACGAACGGCACGGCGTCACCTTCGTTCTTAACGATGAACGCCAACGAGCGGCCCTTGCGTTCGCGCATGATAACGACGCATTCACGCTTGCCCGATGAATTGGCTTTCAACCGGCGATCCTTGCGATCCTCTTTGCGGTTTTCAGGCTTCACATATCCGCCGAAATAGCCGCCGTCCATTTCGACGATGCCGTGAAGTGTGCGGCCCTCTTGCTCAATTGCCATCGCTTCGCGCAGCTTGTGTGTCAGCACGAATGCAGTCTTGTATTGGCAGTCAAGATCACGCGAGAGTTGCAGCGCTGCAACGCCCTTGGCACCGTTGACGAATATAACGATAGCCGCCAGCAAGTCGGTAAAGGCCATCTTGCGGTTGGCAAAGATCGTGCCGCTGGTAACCGAGAAGTGATGCTTGCATCCCTTGCACTCGAATTGCCGACGCGACTTAATTTGGTATGTCTCGACACAGCCGCAACGCGGACAAAAAGCTTCCCCATCGGTTTCAGGCCAGCAGAAGCGGCAAAGCGTCTCATATGCCTTTGCCTCTCCCATGCTGAAAACAGCCTTGAGGCTGATTGTGCGAGCGGCGGCGGAAAGTAGGAAATGTTGCATATTATCATGGTATCCGGTGTTGATACATCGAATATGACGACACAATATCCTGTTGTCAATGCGCTTTATATCGAATATGATGATTTCATCATTAAAAACGAGGTGAAATATGGCAACGGACACGGAATGGCAGGCGCGCGTCAAAGGGATGTTGAAATCCGAGTTGAAACGGAAGAACATCGGTTATCGCGAACTTGCCGAACGACTCGCTGCGATGGGGGTGCATGACAGTGAACGAAACATTGCAAACAAAATCAGCAGGGGCGGTTTTACGGCTGTGTTTCTGGTTCAATGCCTAGAGGCTGTAGGTTCATCATCCTTGCGGTTGCAGGATTAGCGTTAGTTGGTGCTGCCCCAAACAAAGAGGACGTAGCTGAAGGCAAACAAGCCGCAGCCGAGCAGGACAGACAAAGCCAACTCGAACGAATTGCGACGGCCATCGAAAAATTCCCACAACACGAAACTAAAGATTCCGGCTGCCAGCCCGGACAGGATAAGCGTGAAAGCGATCTTTGCGCTCAATGGAAAGCCGCAGACGCCGCTGCTGAGTCGGCAATATGGACGGCCAAAATGTTTTGGGCTGGTATAGCTGGTCTGTTTATTGCCGCTTTCACCCTGATTTTTGCTGGCAGGGCTGCGCACTGGGCTAAACAGGCCGCTTTTGAAACCAAGCGAAGTGCTGACATATCTTGGGAAATCGGCCTTGCTCAAAGCAGTCCCTATTTGACGATCAACGAAGGCAGCGGCTTCCAGTCCAGCGGCAAAGATACCGAAATCAAGATGTTTGCGGAAATCACCAATCACGGACCGGCCCCCGCAATCAGAATTATCCCCTTTGGAATTTTCTATGCTGGAGATTTCCAAGAACCCCATTTTGCCGTCCGAGTGAAGTGGTCTAAACGTCGCCTTAATGCAGTTGGCGCTCACCAATCCAACACGCTTGAAATGTTGATCGCTGATCCCGCCAAACAAAAGATTTTCGACACCTTGCGTCACGACCTGATTTATCCGGGGAGCCTCTTGCTTGGCATTCGCTATGAGGACGAATTTGGGAACGTATGGGTTCAAAGACAGAGAATTATTCTGAAAATTTGGCACTACAAAACGGATAACGTCCCTAGCTATGTTAAATTCGAGGGAACTCCGAACAAAGTTGCCCCACCAAGAAAAAGACTGAAAAGGCTGGTGTTGCGATAATGCAAGCAACCCCGCCAAAACTAGGAGTTGTTGACAAATTCGCGCATCCACAGACGGATTGAGACGATGTGGATGAAGCCGAGATAGCTGTCGGCGGTCTTATCGTATCGGGTTGCC
>JAYVVW010000189.1:0-13789 GCA_043786595.1 Sphingomonadales bacterium
CGATCTCGGGATGATGCTCCAGAATGTCATGCTGCTGTGCGTCGAGGCGGGGCTTGATAGCTGTCCGCAGGAATGCTGGGCGGTTTTCCCGCAGACCGTGCGGTCATTCCTTGGCACGCCGCCTGAGCGGATGCTCTACACCGGCATGGCAATCGGATATAAGGATCCCGCCGACCCCGCCAACGGCCTGCTGACCAACCGTGCAAACGGCGACGAATGGCTGACGATCAAGTCGTAAGGAATTGACTTGCGCGCGCGGCTTCGCCATTGGGCTGCCTTCCTCAATCGGCTTAGGCTTCTGAGGCATCTGGGGACAGGTGGCCGAGTGGTTAATGGCAGCAGACTGTAAATCTGCCCGCGAGAGCGTACGCTGGTTCGAATCCAGCCCTGTCCACCACGCGTGCTTTGCCAAACGCTTGCACGAAGCCAGTGCCCCGTGCATCACGCGGTATGAGCCGCCAGCTAATCCACGAATATCATACCGACCTTGCGCAGTTGCGCGCCTCAACGGGGAGCAAGCGCGAAACTAATTTGCGCCCTGCCTTTGGTCGATTGCTCCGTGCTTGGGGCCGACAGCAAGATTTGGTCTTTAGTGAAGAATATCAGCGCCGCACTGATAAGGGCAATCTGATCATGATTGACGGCGCGCTGACCGTGAAGATCGGTGTTCCCGTGGGATATTGGGAGGCCAAGGATGAAAAGGATGATCTGAACAAGGAAATTGAGGATAAATTCCGCAAAGGCTATCCCAAAAATAATTGGACAAACAAGGAACAACATTGTAGCTATATTGATAGTCTTACGGATTTTTGGAACGATGATGAGCCGGCGGGAGGAGTGGCATAGTGGCAAATGACCAACGCCCGGCGGCAAACCGCGTTCTGGGCGACGCCCGGAAGGCCAAGCAGGATGAATTTTATACCCAGCTTTCCGACATCAACAACGAATTACGGCATTATCGCGCGCAGATGCGCGGCAAAATTGTCTTGTGCAATTGCGACGATCCATATGAAAGCAACTTCTTCAAATATTTCGCCCTCAATTTCAACGCGCTCGGTCTCAAAAAGCTGATTGCAACAAGCTATGCCGGATCATCCATCGTTGGTGGGCAGTTTCCATTGCCCGACATTGAAGGGCTTAAGCCTGAAAGCAAGGAACCGTACGCAATCGAAATTAGCGCGGTTCCCGATCATGATGACAAAGGTGCGACCGATATCACTGATGTCGATTACCTCCTGCGGCACGATGCAAATGTGGCAAGCCCTCTTAATGCAGATGGTATCTACAATGGCGGTGATTTCCGGAGCAAGGAATGCGTAAGACTGCTCGAACAAGCAGATGTTGTTGTTACTAATCCGCCATTCTCCCTTTTCCGGGAATTTGTCGGTTTGCTTGTTGATCAGCAAAAGAAATTTTTGATAATCGGAAGCAAAAATGCGACGACTTACAAAGAGATTTTTAACCTAATTCGGAAAAACGAGATGTGGCTCGGTCGCGGGTTTTCTTCAGGGAATGCTTATTTTAAAATCCCGCATGAATTGATGCGTGAGTTTGCCAGCGGTGTCTACGACCCCGAAACTGGCTTGGTCAAATTTCGCAACGTAGGTTGGTTTACGAATATGGATCATGATAGTCGGCACGAGGAGCTGTTACTTTACAAGAAATATTGCCCGACAGAGTATCCGACCTATGACAATTACAATGCTATTGAGGTCGCCAAAACGGCTGAGATTCCTGAGGATTATGAAGGAGCAATGGGGGTGCCTATTACCTTCCTTGACAAGTATAATCCGGACCAATTCGAAATTTTGGGGATCACCGATAGGGATGACAATTCTGGCCTGAAAACAAAGGAATATACTGCGCAAGAGGTGGCCAACCCAGGCGATCTGAACAGGCGTGGCGTGATCAAGATCAGGGGTGAATACAAGTCCACTTATGCTCGCCTGCTCATTCGGAAGAAGGCTTCATGAAAATTGAGATGAGAGAGATTCAGGTGTCCGAACTGGTCAATGGCTACGCGGACACTGGCGACGAGGGCGTGCGCGGTTTTGACGGCCAGTTGAACATCCGCCCGGCCTATCAACGTGAATTCATTTACAAGGATAAGCAGCGCAATGAGGTGATCCATACGCTCCGCAAGGGCTTTCCGCTCAACACCATGTACTGGGCGTCCGCTGCTGATGGCTTCGAGTTGATGGATGGGCAACAGCGCACCGTGAGCATCTGCCAATACGTGCACGGCGATTATTCGGTCGAGATCGACGGCGCGACTCTCTATTTTCACAATCTGACCGCTGACAAGAAGAAACAGATTTTGGATTACCCGCTTTCGATTTATGTCTGCGAAGGGAACGAAAGCGAAAAGCTGGACTGGTTCAAAATCATCAATATCGCGGGCGAGAAGCTCACCGATCAAGAATTGCGGAATGCCATCTATACTGGTCCTTGGCTGGCAGATGCCAAGCGTCGTTTTTCGCGTTCCGTTGGTCCCGCTTATCAGCGCGGCGAGAAATATGTGAACGGCTCGGCGATCCGGCAGGAGTATCTCCAAACAGCGATTGGCTGGCTTTCACGCGACAAAATCGAAGATTATATGAGTCTCCACCAGCACGACGAAAATGCGAGTGAGTTGTGGCAGTATTTTCAGGCGGTGATCAATTGGGTGGAGTTGATTTTCCCAACCTATCGCAAGTTGATGAAGGGGTTGGATTGGGGACGGCTTTACAACAATCATAAGGGCGACGCTTTCAACGCGACGACCCTTGAACTGCGCATTGTTGAACTGATTGCCGACGAGGATGTCGATAGCAAAAAGGGAATTTACGAATATCTTCTGACCGGAAACGAGAAAACGTTAAGCCTGCGTTCGTTTAGCGATAAAGTTCGGATTGCAAAATATGAAAGCCAGAAGGGAAAATGCCCAGTCTGCAAGAAGCATTTTGAAATTGACCACATGGAAGCGGATCATATCCTCCCTTGGCATTCAGGCGGAAAAACGGTGCTGGAAAATTGCCAGATGCTTTGCAAGCTGGATAACCGTACTAAAAGCGGGAAATAGCTCGGCCGCTACACTAAGTCCGGGGAGCGGGTAGATAATATCACCGATTGGGCGGTGGCGCAGTTTGTGGCTCACTATAACCCCTCTCCCCTTGCGGGAGAGGGAGGAGCGCCAACAGGCGCGGAGGGCGAGGGGTCGGCGGCGTCTGCCGCCCAAAAGGCGTCTGCTCCGAAGCTGGGAAAGAAGAGTCTTTTAGCCGCAGACGCGGCAGACCCCTCACCCGACGCTTCGCGCCACCCTCTCCCGCAAGGGGAGAGGGGCTTGATTACCAAGGACGTGATCTTTGCTTATTGCTATGCCGTCCTGCACGATCCGCTGTACCGCGAGAAATATGCGCTCAACCTCAAACGCGAATTTCCGCGTATTCCGTTTTACCCCGATTTTGCGCAGTGGGTGGCGTGGGGCGAGGCTTTGCTCACGCTGCATATTGGCTATGAAGAGGTGCAGCCATTCAAACTCACCCGCGTCGATACACCCCCCACCCCAACCCCTCCCCTGAAGGGGAAGGGCTTTAAGCGACACGCCGAGGGAACGCATCCCAAGCCCAAGCTCAAGAGCGACGCGGCGTCGGGAAATATCCAGATCGACGAAGACACCCAACTGACGGGCATCCCGCGCGAGGCGTGGGAATACCGCCTTGGGAACCGCAGCGCGATCGATTGGGTGCTTGATCAGCACAAGGAAAAAACCCCGCGCGACCCGGCGATCCGCGCAAAGTTTAACACCTACCGTTTCGCCGATTATAAGGAGCACTGCATCACGCTGCTCGCCAAGGTGGTGCGCGTGAGTGTCGAGACGGTGGCGATCACCGCGCTGATGAAGCGCGCGGCGCGCGAAACCGAGGTGATGATTAAAGGGGTGGTGGAGCCTAGCGGGATCGAACCGCTGACCTCAACACTGCCAGTGTTGCGCTCTCCCAGCTGAGCTAAGGCCCCATCGTTGGCCACGGGCTTTAGTCAGCGCCCGTGGCAAAATCAAGCGGTCAATCCGCGCGATCAGACATCGCCCTGCTTTTCACCGGTATCAACACCCAGATCATCATCGCCGCCGAGATCGACTTCATCATCGGGCGAAATTTCGGCGTCTTCATCAACATCAGCGTCGAGATCATCACCCAGATCGGCGTCGGCCTTCGAAGGATCGACCTTCTTGGCTTCTTCAAATGGCATCGGCTGCTTTGATTTGAGAATCGGTTCGGGCACCCAGTTGTTGTTGCATGCGATGCAGACAACGGGTTCGTCTTTCGTCAAATCATAAAAGCGATTGCCGCATTTCGGGCACGTCCGCTTCGTGCCCCATTCAGGCTTAACCATGAACTTCAAAACCTTTCGAACAATGCCGCAGCGAACGGGAAGCGAACCGGCCCGCCAATCGCAACAGCAAAATGTCATTGCAGCGGAACTGCGCCCGCCAATCGCGCTGCGCCTTGCCATAGCATGACGCCGCTGTCAAAAGCGCGCGCGATGATTACACCTGCAACCTTTGGCAAAAGCGCGGCACTGCGCGGCACCTTCACCGTTCCGGGTGACAAATCAATCTCGCACCGGGCGCTGATGCTGTCGGCGCTCGCGGTGGGTCACAGCCGCGTTGAAGGGCTGCTTGAGGGGCATGATGTGCTGTCGACTGCGGCGGCGATGCGCGCGATGGGGGCCGAAATCACGCGCGACGACGCGGGCATCTGGCACATCCACGGCGTCGGTGTTGGCGGCTTGCTGCAACCCGCGACCGCGCTTGACATGGGAAACAGCGGCACATCGACACGGCTGCTGATGGGTCTGGTCGCGAGTCATCCGATCACAGCGACGTTCATCGGTGATGCGTCTTTGTCAAAACGTCCGATGGGCCGGGTGATCGAACCGCTCGGTCTGATGGGCGCCGATTTCACCGCGACGCCGGGTGGCCGCCTGCCGCTCATGGTGCGCGGGCTTTGCCCTGCCGTGCCGATCACTTACCGCCTGCCGGTCGCGTCGGCGCAGGTAAAAAGCGCAATATTGCTTGCCGCGCTCAATACGCCGGGGATCACACGCGTGATCGAGCCGGTGCCAACGCGCGATCATAGCGAGCGAATGCTGGCCAGCTACGGCGCCGACCTCAGCGTCGAAACCGATAGCGCGGGCGTGCGGACGATATCGCTGCGCGGTGAAGCCGAACTGTCACCGCAACATATCGTTGTGCCGGGTGATCCGTCTTCGGCGGCGTTCATGGTGGTGGCTGCGCTTCTCGTGCCGGGGTCGCGCGTGACAATTGCCAATGTCGGGCTCAACGATACCCGCAGCGGACTGTTCAAAGTGCTGCGCGCGATGGGCGCGGATATTGCTTACGGGCAGCAGCGCGTTGTCGGGGGTGAGCCCGTCGCCGATCTGATCGTCACGCATTCAGCGCTGTCGGCAATCGAAACGGCGCACGACGTCGTGCCAAGCATGGTCGATGAATTCCCGATCCTGTTCGTCGCGGCAGCACTTGCCAAGGGCAAAAGCGTGTTTCGCGGGCTTGATGAACTGCGCGTCAAGGAATCAGACCGGATCGCCGTGATGGCGCAGGGGCTGGCAGCGATTGGCGTACAGGTCGAGGAATTATCCGACGGGCTGATCATTCACGGGCGTGAGGGTGGCGCTTTTACCGGCGGCGCGACGATTGCGGCACAGCTTGATCACCGCATCGCAATGAGTTTCGCCGTGGCAGGACTGGTGTCGACGTCGCCCGTCACGATCGATGACATGTCACCCGTTGCCACGAGTTTTCCGGGGTTTGAAGCGATGCTGCACGCAATGGCGCAACACGCGTGACCGACACTGCGGCCAACATTGTTGGTATTATCGGCAGCGTGATTTTCATCGCGGCGTTTCTTTACGCCAATCGCGCTAAGGTTCTCGACAAATTGCTGTTCAACGCCGCCAATCTGGTCGGCGCAATCCTGCTCCTCTTATCGCTCTGGGTGCATTTTAACCTTGCGGCATTTTTGCTTGAAGCCGCCTGGGGACTGATCGCATTCTTCGGCCTCATCGCGGCGCTGCGCAATCGCAACCGGGCTGAGCGATGATCATCGCGGTCGATGGCCCCTCAGCCTCTGGCAAAGGCACGATTGCGCGCGCGGTCGCGGATCATTTTGGTTTGACCTATCTCGATACCGGGCTGCTTTACCGCGCGGTGGGCTTTGCCGTGGCGCAGGCGGGTGGTAACGTTGATAAATCCGCAGACGGGCTTGCTGCCTGTGCTTTTGACGATGCGCTGCTCACGGACAACGCGCTGCGCAGCGAAGCGACGGGTGGGCTGGCATCGCGCGTTTCAGTTCATCCGGCGGTGCGTGCAGCACTGATGGCGCGGCAGCGCGCGTTTGCCGCCCAAGCTGGCGGCGCGGTGCTTGACGGGCGTGATATCGGAACCGTTATTGCGCCGGATGCTGATGCCAAATTGTTCATCACGGCAACGCCAGAAATCCGCGCGGCACGGCGGCATCAGGACGAACCGGCCAAGGCTTATGCAGACATTCTTGCTAACATACGCCTGCGTGACGAACGCGATGCGGGGCGGAGCGATGCGCCGCTGCGTCAGGCCGATGACGCTGACTTGCTTGATACCAGCGATTTGACTATAGGCGACGCCGTCCAGCGTGCGATTGCGATTGTTGAGGCTCGTCTCCTGCGCCGCGCGTAAGTTTCGTGCCTTTCAAGACAATAGCACAAGGATGCTGCGCAGACACGGTGTCGGCGTGGCAGTTCGGCCATCCAAGACCGGCGGATCCAACCGCTTGGCCGGAAAATAGATATAGGAACACTCATTCATGGCCACTACGGCAAACCCAACGCGCGACGATTTTGCCGCGCTTCTCAACGAATCACTTGGCGGCGAAGATCAGGGCTTTGAAGGCCGCGTCGTAAAGGGCATCGTTACCGCAATCGAAAATGATATGGCGGTGATTGACGTCGGCCTCAAATCAGAAGGCCGCGTGCCGCTTCGCGAATTCGCAGCGCCGGGCCAGAAATCAGATCTTAAGGTAGGTGACGAAGTCGAAGTCTTCGTTGACCGCGTCGAAAACAGCAACGGCGAAGCGATGCTCAGTCGTGACCGCGCCCGCCGCGAAGCCGCATGGGACAAGCTCGAAGCCGAATTCAACGAATCAAGCCGTGTCGACGGTGTCATCTTTGGCCGCGTCAAGGGCGGTTTCACCGTTGATTTGAGCGGCGCTGTGGCATTCCTGCCCGGTAGCCAGGTTGATATCCGCCCCGTGCGCGATGTCACCCCGCTGATGGACATTGTTCAGCCGTTCCAGATCCTCAAAATGGATCGCCGCCGCGGCAACATCGTTGTTTCACGCCGCGCCATCCTTGAAGAAACGCGTGCAGAAGCGCGCACCGGACTGATCTCGACGCTTGCTGAAGGCCAGATCATCGACGGTATCGTCAAAAACATCACCGATTACGGCGCGTTTGTTGATCTCGGCGGTATCGACGGGCTGCTCCACGTGACTGACATCAGTTACAAGCGCGTCGCGCATCCTTCGGAAATCATCAACATTGGCGATACCGTCAAGGTGCAGATCATCCGTATCAACAAGGATACGCAGCGTATTTCGCTTGGCATGAAACAGCTTGAGAGCGATCCGTGGGAAGCCGCAGTCGCCAATTATCCGGTGGGCACGAAGCTTTCGGGCCGCGTCACCAACATCACCGAATACGGCGCATTTGTCGAACTCGAAGCCGGCATCGAAGGTCTTGTCCACGTTTCGGAAATGAGCTGGACCAAGAAAAACGTCCATCCCGGCAAGATCGTTTCAACGAGCCAGGAAGTCGATGTCATCGTTCTCGAAGTCGACACCGAAAAACGTCGCATCTCGCTTGGCCTCAAGCAAGCCGTCAACAATCCGTGGGAAGCGTTCGCCGCTGAACATCCGGTTGGCAGCCAGATCGAAGGCGAAGTCAAAAATGCGACCGAATTCGGCCTGTTCATCGGGCTTGATGGCGACGTTGACGGCATGGTTCACATGTCTGACATCGCATGGGGCATTTCGGGCGAAGATGCGCTCAACCTGCACCGCAAGGGCGAAACGGTCACCGCCGTCGTGCTCGACATCGATGTCGAAAAAGAACGCATCTCGCTTGGCATCAAGCAGCTTGAAAAAGGTGCACCTGCTGTCGGCAGCGCAACCACATCGGCAAGCGCTGGCCTTAACAAGAATGCAATTGTCACTGTGACGATCCTTGAAGTGCGCGATGGCGGACTTGAAGTTCAGGCGGGCGATGACGGCGCAACGGGCTTCATCAAGCGTACCGACCTTGGTCGTGACCGTGATGAGCAGCGTCCAGACCGCTTCCAGGTTGGCCAGAAACTTGACGCGATGGTGATTGGCTTTGATCGTTCGAAAAAGCCCAACTTCTCGGTCAAGGCCATGCAGCTTGCCGAAGAAAAGCAAGCCGTGGCGCAATATGGTTCTTCCGATTCGGGCGCATCGCTGGGCGACATCTTGGGTGAAGCACTCAAGGCACGCGACACCAAGAAGTAAGCGAAATTTGATCGATTCCCGCGCTGTTTGCGTTTCACGCTGCAGCGCGGGAAATCTTTGCAAGTTACTGATTCATCATCAATGTTGACTTGATCGGGATCGCCTCAGGCGGCCCTCAGTCTCATCTTTTGATATTAGCTTGCAATATTTCATCCTTTTCGGCAGTTAGCGCTTTAGAAGCCGTGTCCGGAATATATCTTTTCATGTATGATCAGATAATTTTGCGGTGGCCCCCGTGGGGGGGACCATCTTGTTGAATGCGGCCCTGTGGGGGGTATAACCATGATCCGATCGGAACTGGTGCAAACACTGGTAGATGCCAATCCTGGCCTATCGCAGCGCGATGTCGACAACATCGTCTCTGTTTTCTTTGATTCTATAACTAAAAAGTTGGCGGACAATGGCCGCGTTGAATTGCGCGGCTTTGGTGCGTTTTCAACACGCGGGCGCGACACGCGAATCGGGCGCAACCCGCGTACGGGCGAAAGCGTTAAAGTGCCTGCCAAGCGCGTTCCTCATTTCAAGCCCGGCAAGGAAATGCGCGATCGCCTGAACGTCTGACTGCGCTCGCAAACTAATCGAGACAACAGCGTGGCCGAATTCTTTTCTCCTCTCCCCTCGTGGGAGAGGCTGGGTGAGGGGCGGGCGACGTCGGTCGCCCAATAGACTCTTTGCGAAATTAGCAAGCGGGAGCAAAGTCCTTTGCGCCGCAGACGCGGCTTTGCCCCTCACCTAACCTCTCCCACGAGGGGAGAGGAACGCTTCTGCCTGATTGGCCCGCAATCCTCCAGCGCGGGTGGACGCATCATAATACAAACGATATGGCCGCGCGGCGACACTGCGGGCGTGGTGGAATCGGTAGACGCAACGGACTTAAAATCCGTCGGGCTTTGCCCGTGGGGGTTCAAGTCCCCCCGCCCGCACCATTTGCAGACGTAAAAAAGCCCGCTTGCCGTTCTGACTTTGCCGCCGTTGGGCGAATGTCAGAGTGGCAAACGGGCCTTGCTCGATTCGTTCAGTAGCGCTGCTGACGCTCGTAAAGCGACTTATACTGCTGAATGCGCGTCACCCGAAGCCCGGGCATCCCCGAACGGTCGACCGCGCGCTGCCATCCGGCGAATTCTTCGAGCGTGAGATTGTAACGATCGCACACCTCGTCGACGCTCAGCAGACCGCCGTTGACTGCCGCCACGACTTCGGCCTTTCGCCGCACGACCCAGCGTGTGGTTGACGGCGGCGGCAACGTTTCTACCGTGAGCGACTCGCCGAGCGGCCCGATCACCTGAGCTGGACGTATTTTCTGGTTTTCGATCATATTTACCTCAATTCAGGCCCATGGGCCCGTATGCTTGCCATGTTGTTAGCCTTACTCGCAAAGCGTTGAACGAACGCTGAAACGCCAAGGTAAACAACATGTTCATAGTTGATGCTGACGGTCTAGAATCGCACTCGCGACGCTCGAGTTAAAGCTTGAAACGGGGTTTTTGCCGGTGCTCGCAAAATGTTCGTTGGCAAATTGATAGCTTACGCTTTGCGCCAGCGTGCCGCTTTCCCCCGGTGTAACGATGCCTGCCTGTGCGCGCGCGGTGGGTGAACCCGCCTGACGCGCACCAATCCCGGCGAGCAACGCGGCAAAATCGCTGCTTCCATTTGCGCTGCTAAGGCTGCGCTGGCGACGGGCAAATCCTAAATCCATGAACCCTATTCGCACAAAGGGGTGAAGGCGTTGTAAAGACGCGTGAAACCCGCTGTTAAGAAGGATGGACTGTTGCTTAAGCATTAGGTGAGGGGGTAGGGCGCTGCTGTGAGCGATTTATTCCAGCTAGAAGGCGGCGCACGTGGTCGCCGCATCGTCGTCGCGATGTCCGGCGGGGTCGACTCGTCAGTTGTCGCTGCGCTTGCCGCGCGGTCGGGTGCCGAAGTGATCGGGGTCACGCTCCAGCTTTATGATCACGGTGCCGCAGTCAACCGCGTTGGCAGTTGCTGTGCAGGGCAAGATATCCGCGATGCGCGTGCAGTCGCGGAAAAATTGGGCATCGCGCATTATGTATTTGATCATGAAAGCCAGTTTCGCAGCGGCGTGATCGACCATTTTGCCGATGAATATATGCGCGGTCGCACGCCGATTCCGTGCGTTCGCTGCAATATGGGGGTTAAGTTCACCGATCTGTTTCGCCTCGCGCGCGAACTGGGTGCTGATGCGCTCGCCACGGGGCATTATGTCCGCCGCGAGATCGGAAACGATGCCCGCGCCGAGCTCCACCGTGCATTAGACCCTGCGCGCGACCAGAGTTATTTCCTGTTTGCAACGACGCAAGGCCAGCTTGACTATCTGCGGTTTCCACTTGGCGGCATGCCCAAATCCGATGTCCGTGCGATCGCGCGCGAGATGGGGCTGGGCGTTGCAGCAAAGCCCGACAGTCAAGATATCTGCTTCGTGCCCGACGGCGATTATGCCAGCGTCGTTCGCAAAATTCGCCCCGAAGCGGAGCGAGACGGCGCCATTGTCGATCAGCTTGGTAATGAGCTTGGCCGTCATAAAGGGCTGATCCATTATACTGTGGGTCAAAGGCGCGGGCTTGAGATTGGCGGGCTTGCAGTGCCGCTTTATGTGATTGCGCTTGAACCTGAAACCCAGCGTGTCGTTGTTGGCCCGCGTGAAGCACTTGCCGTGCGCGCCGCGCGGCTGATCGATCCGAACTGGCTTGACGTCGTTGATAACAGGCCGGTAATGGCCAAAGTCCGCTCGCTGGCAAAGCCCGTTGCAGCGCGGCTGGTGGATGGCTGGCTTGAATTTGACACACCCGAATACGGCGTCTCGCCGGGCCAGGCTGCGGTGCTGTATGACGGAGAGCGTGTGCTTGGCGGGGCGTGGATCGAAGAAACGATCGGCGTTGAGGCGCGGATTGCCGCCTGATCAGCGTCGATAGGTTTCGGGCTGGCATCCAAGCACGGGGTCAAACCGCACAGTGCGGCTGGCGATAAACAGCACCGAAGCCGTGACACTCTTGTCTTTCACATTTTCGGACAGGCTGATGGATTCCATGCCCGGCTCAAAATCCTTGTAACAGTCGCTGAGCGCGCGTCCTTCGATAAACCGACACCCGCACGCCACCCGCGCGCCGTAACCAACGCCAAGCGCAATTGTTGGCCGCTGCGCGCGTGCATAGAGGAAGCCTGCGCCCGCCAGCGCTAAGATCAATATGGCTGCGCCAATGACGACACGTCTTGCTTTCATCACGCGTCAAGCTAGGCTGGGTGCGTGAAAATGAAAAGCCTTCTTTTTAGCCTTGCGCTCCCGCTGTTCGCAGCATCAGCATCGATCGCCGCAGACGGTGTGCCGCCACCAATCATTGCGCCACTGTTCGCCAAGGATCAGGGCGATACGCGCGCGGTGCTCCTCATCAAAGACGGTCGTTTGATCGCCAAACATTATAGTGCCGGGTATTCGGACGCGAATCGGTTTATTAGCTGGTCGATGGCAAAATCAGTGACCGCCGTGCTGATCGGCGAATTGGTGGCCGACGGAAAACTGTCGCTCGACGCGCCAGTTCCGATTGCGGAATGGCAGGCGGCTGGCGATCCGCGCGGCGCGATCACATTGCGCGCGATGCTCCATATGTCATCGGGGATTTCGCATGTTGAGGTTGGCGATCCGGTTTATGCGTCGGATACCAACCAAATCCTTTTCGTTGGTGGCACCAATGATATGGCGACGCGCGCGATTGCCAAGTCGCTTGAGAGCACGCCGGGCACGGTTTACGAATATAGCTCGATGACGTCGCTGATTCTGGCCGAACTGATCACGCGCACTTTGACGCCGTCGCGCAACCCGAAAACGCGTGCACGCGCGTATCAGGCATTTGCGCAGGCGCGGTTGTTTGACCCTGCAGGCATCACCAGCGCAGTTTTCGATTTCGACGGTGCAGGCACGCAAATCGGCGGTTCGATCATTTATATGTCGCTTGACGATTGGGGGCGCTTTGGCAACATCCTGCTCAGCGGCAAGGGCGTGCGAGGTGACCGCATTGTTGATGCGCACTGGCTCGGCTTCATGCGCACTCCAGCGCCCACCAACGGGGCATATGGCGGCCATGTCTGGCTCAATCGCAAAGGGCCGCCGGGTGCGGATGAGGCGCTGTTCGCGGGCACTGGCCCCGACACGCTGTTTTCATGCGTCGGGCATCTTGGCCAATATGTCATCGCCTCGCCCGATCAAGCCATCGTCCTTGTCCGGCTCGGCAAGACCAACGATCCTGATCTTGCGCCGGTGCGTGCCGCACTTGGCCAGATCATCAGCCAGTTTCCAACCAATGCGAAGGCACACAAACCCGATGTCTAGTTTTTCCAGCACTGCCGTCGCGTTCATCCTGCGCAAGACGGGCATATTCAAACGGATGTTCTCTGGCGGCGATTATGTCACCAAGAACCTTGCCAAGCTGCGCGCCACGGCTTCTGCACCGGCGGCGAAATGGCACAAGCGCGTCGATGTGACGCAGACAGTTTTTGAAGGGCGGCAGGTTTATCATTTCACGCCCAAGGCTGGCGCAGCGAAGGGGTGCCTGCTGTATTTCCACGGCGGCGGATATGTTTACACCGCCTCTGCGCTCCACTGGGATTTCCTCGGTCACCTCGCGCATGTCCACGGGATCAGGGTGATTGCGCCGCTTTATCCACTCGCGCCCGAAGTGCATATCGACGCGATCGTTGATTTCGGCGTCGCGCTCTACCGCGATGCCCTCAAAACGTATGACGCAGGCGATGTCGTGATCGGCGGCGATTCGGCGGGCGGTGGGCTAACGGTCTCAACGATCGCAGCGGCGCGCGCGCAGGGGCTTCCAACGCCCGCAGGTGCAGTGCTGATCTGCCCGTGGCTCCATGCAGGCGCTCCGCATCCTGACCAGCTTGAGATCGATCCGCGCGATCCGATCCTGTCGGTCAAGGGTCTCCGTTCGATCGGCACGTTGCTCGCGCCGGGCCGCGATGTCGAAGATCCGCTGCTCAGCCCGATCAATGCCGATCTGTCAGACTTCCCGCCGACGCTGATGTTTGGCGGCGGCGATGACATATTGGTGAGCGATGCACGCGCGCTCAAGGCAAAGTTGCCCGATATCGAATATCATGAGGCCAAGCGCCAGATGCACGTCTGGCCAGTGTTTTTCTTCCCCGAATCGCGCGGCGCACAGGCGCAGATCGCAGCGTTCGTGAAACGCGTTACAGGCTGAACT
>JAYVVW010000190.1:0-1656 GCA_043786595.1 Sphingomonadales bacterium
CGATTTCGTGCTCAAGGTTGCGCGTGCTTTCTGCGCCCAATCAGAGCCATCAGAATCAAGCGCCGCCAAAATGTCCTCAAACCGGTCAGATGCGAACAGGCGATTGATCTGTGGCACCTGCGCTACGATCTTGGATTCGGGCGGTGTGACTGATAACTGGCCCAGAATGCCTTCAATCCGGTCTGGATCTTCGGCAATGCGGGTCTTTGCTTCGGCGAGGCTTTCGGCACGCAGATAGTGCGTGGCAAGGCCAAGCGCGAGGCAGCCTGGCCCTTCGATGCGCGCGCCAGTGAGCGCGAGATACTGCCCAACGCGCCCTTCGAGCCGCGACAGATACCATCCCCCGCCGACATCGGGAAATAGTCCGATCCCGGTCTCTGGCATTGCGAAGCGTGTATTCTCGGTCGCCACGCGAAACTTTGCGGGCTGCGAAATACCAACGCCGCCGCCCATAGTGATCCCGTCCATGAACGCGGTGACGGGCTTGGGATAAGTGAACAGCAAGTGATTGAGCTGATATTCGTCGTGGAAAAATTTGAGGCCTGCTTCGCCGCCAACGATTGCCGATTCCTGCAAGAAACGTATGTCGCCCCCTGCGCAAAAGCCGCGGCCTTCCGAATGATCGATGATAACGCAGCGCACCGCGTCATCGGTCGTCCAGTTCTGCAATTGAGCCGTCATCGCAGCAACCATTTCGACGTTTAGCGCGTGAAGCGCCGATGGGCGGTTGAGGCTGATGAAGCCCGCGCTCCCCTCGACACGCGCGAGAATGTCACTTGTCACTGACGCACCATATCCCGTCCAACGATCATCCGCATGACTTGATTTGTCCCTTCGAGAATCGAATGCACACGCAAATCGCGCCAGAAACGTTCAATCGGATAGTCTTTGAGATAGCCATAGCCACCGTGAAGCTGAAGCGCATCGTTGACGATTTTCGACCCGTTGTCGGTCGCCAGACGCTTTGCCATCGCCGAAAAACGTGACTTGTCGGGCGCGTTTGCGTTTACCTTTGCCGCCGCAACATAAAGCAGCGCGCGCGCCGCTTCGAGATCGGTTGCCATATCGGCGAGCATGAACTGGGTATTTTGGAATTCGGCAATCGGCTGTCCGAACTGCTGGCGTTCCTTGGTATATTTAATCGATTCGTCGAGGCAGCGTTGAGCGCCACCGAGCGAACAGGCACCGATATTCAAGCGTCCGCCATCAAGACCCATCATCGCAAAACGAAAGCCGTCACCCTCTGCGCCAACGCGGTTTTCGATCGGAACTTTGACATTATCGAAAATGACTTGCGCGGTGGGCGATGCGTTCCAGCCGAGCTTGCGTTCGGGTGCGCCAAAACTCACGCCCTCCATGCCTTTTTCGATCACGAGGCATGAGATGCCTTTGGCACCGTCAGCGCCCGTCCGCACCATCGTCACATAAACATCACTGACGCCGCCGCCTGAAATGAACTGCTTGGTTCCGTTGACGACATAATGATCGCCGTCACGCTTTGCGGTGGTTTTGAGCGCAGCCGCATCCGAACCACTCCCCGGCTCGGTCAGGCAATAACCCGCCATTTTGTCCATAGTATTGAGCAGCGGCAGATAGCGACCCTTGATGTCGGCCGATCCGAAACAGTCAATCATCCACGCGGCCATATTGTGGATC
>JAYVVW010000191.1:0-10355 GCA_043786595.1 Sphingomonadales bacterium
CCTCTCCCCTCGTGGGAGAGGCTAGAGTCGGTTGCAGTTAAGTTGAACCACCTTGCATTTGCCGTCATTCCCGCGAAGGCGGGAATCCATATGCTCCAAACCTCAGAGTTTATGGATTCCCGCCTTCGCGGGAATGACGATCCAGAAATGATCGGATTCAATCAATCAGAAATCGACTTTAGTGAAGAATAAAGCCAAACCCCGTGTCAAGCACGGGGTGACGATTCAGGATAAAGTCAGCCACTTTAGAATTTAATGCATCGATACGCCCCTGTGACTTTTTCGGTCGCGGGGATGACTTACACACAAGCCGCCTACCGCCGTCCCTTCAGCCGACCCGGAATATCGAGCGGCGGATCGACATCAAGGCTTGGCGCGATCAATTTCGCCAGCGCCTTCATCGCAAGTGGCGCTTCACTGACACCGGTCAACGATGATATGATCTTGGTGCCGCGAAAGCAGGTAACGCCGTCTTTGATAACGCCGCAACTGCCAACGCGGACGCGTTCTGCCGAAGCCGCCGCGATATCACCGCTCAACTGCCGCGCGCCGGTTTGGGGTGTTCGCAGTTCGGGCAGCGGCAAGCGGTATTGGTTTGGGTCGGTGGCGCAGACCAATATCTCTGTGTTGTCACGCGCCGCGACGCAGCGTTTGGCCACCACGCCGGTCAATTTTTGATAGCGGTCAAGTGCCTGTTCGGCAGACGCGCCGTCACTGGTAAAAGCGGGACCGGAAACGAGTATCAGAAAGACCGCCAGCTTACTCGACATTTTAACCCCGCGCGACTATCGGCTCACGCTAAACAGATTCAAAGGACTCGGATAGACCAATGATCGCTACCAGCAAAATTCTTGACCGCGTTCTCGTGCTCGAAATGGTGCGCGTCACCGAAGCCGCCGCGATTTCGGCGTCCAAACTCATCGGGCGCGGCGATGAAAAAGCGGCTGATGCTGCTGCCGTTGAAGCCATGCGCGCGGCACTCAACGAACTCGCGATTGATGGCACCGTCGTCATCGGCGAAGGCGAACGCGACGAAGCGCCTATGCTCTATATCGGCGAAAAGGTTGGCAGCGCGATCGGCACCGGCCCAAAGATTGATATTGCGCTTGATCCGCTCGAAGGCACTACGATTACCGCAAAGGCGGGGCCAAATGCGCTCGCGGTGCTTGCCGTTGCCGAACATGGCAATCTGCTCAACGCACCCGACGTTTATATGGATAAGCTTGCGGTTGGCCCCGGCTATCCCGATGGCATCATCGATCTGAACAAGACGCCGACCGAAAATGTCGCCGCGGTTGCAGCGGCAAAGGGTGTAGCACCTGCTGACCTCATCATCTGCGTGCTTGATCGCCCGCGCCATGAAAAGCTGATCGCTGAGCTGCGCGGCATCGGGTGCGGCATCATGCTGATCCCCGACGGCGATGTTGCCGGCGTCATCGCCACGACCGATCCGACGACCACGATCGACATGTATATGGGCAGTGGCGGCGCGCCTGAGGGTGTACTTGCCGCCGCCGCACTGCGCTGCGTTGGTGGCCAGTTCAAAGGCCGCCTGCTGTTTCGCAACGATGATGAACGCGGCCGCGCGCGCAAATGGGGCATTACCGATCTCGACTATGTTTATGACCTTACCGAACTTGCCAAGGGAGATTGCATTTTCGCAGCAACCGGCGTGACCGACGGATCGTTGCTAGAAGGCGTGAAAAACATCGGCAAGATCATGACGACCGAAACTGTCGTGATGCGCGCGAGCTCAGGCACCGTCCGCTGGATCAAGGGTGAGCACCGCAAGCCACAATGAAGACTGGCTTTCACAAGATGCACGGGCTCGGCAATGATTTTGTAGTGATCGATGCGCGCGTCACGCCCGTTGATATGCCGCGCGCGCGTGCGCATGCAATTGCAGACCGCAAGACCGGGATTGGCTTCGATCAGCTCATCCTGCTTGAGCCCTCGACTCTTGCCGACGTGAAAATGCGCATCTTCAACGCCGATGGCGGCGAAGCCGAAGCGTGCGGCAATGCCGCGCGCTGCATCGCACTGCTGATGGACGGCCCGGCAGACATCGAAACGCAGGGTGGCATCCTCCATACTGAGCCCGGCGATGCGCGCGCAACCGTGACATTGCTCCCGCCCGCATTTGATTGGGAATTCATACCGCTCGCGATGCCGATGGATACGCGCGACATGCCCGTTGGCTGGCCGGTGAATGACGGCATGCTCGAACGGCCCGCTGCGGTGAATGTCGGCAATCCGCATGTGATCTTTTTCGTTGATGATTGCGATGCAGTTGACCTAGAAGCCATCGGGCCGGTAATTGAGCATGACCCGCTGTTCCCCGAACGCATCAACGTCAACGTCGCGAGCATCACCGGTCCAAACAGCCTCAAGCTGCGCGTCTGGGAACGCGGTGTCGGTATCACGCGGGCGTGCGGAACGGGCGCCTGCGCTACGGCGGTTGCAGCAATCCGCGCGGGCCGCGTCGCGTCGCCTGCGATCGTCAGCCTGCCCGGCGGCGATCTGACGATTGAATGGGCGCAGGGGCAATCGATCCGGATGAGCGGCGCTGCCACCTATGTTTTCTCAGGCGAGGCCGACTGGGATCAGTTCGGTTGAGCGTTGAAGTTATCAATTTTGGTTGCCGTCTCAACATTGCCGAAGGCGAGGCGATCCGCGCGGCGGCGGGCGACCAGGATGACCTGATCGTGATCAACAGTTGCGCTGTCACCGCCGAAGCCAGCCGTCAGGCACGACAGGCGGTACGCCGCGCCGCCAGACGCCGCCCCGACGCGCGCATCATCGTGACAGGCTGTGCCGCGCAGATCGATCCGGCGATGTTTGCCGGAATGGCGCAGGTGGTTGGCAACCGCGACAAAGGGCTGGCAAGCGCCTATCGCCCTTTCGAAACGCAAGGCATTGCAGAGACACTTAGCCCCGCAATTTCAGGCGCTGATCATGCTCGCGCGTTCATCGAGGTGCAGAACGGCTGCGATCATCGCTGCACCTTTTGCATCATTCCTTACGGCCGCGGTGACAGTCGCTCGATCCCGGCGGGTGCGGTGATTGATGCCGTCAAGCTGGCGATTGATCGCGGACAGCAGGAAGTGATCCTGACCGGCGTTGATCTCACCAGCTACGGCCCCGATCTTCCCGGTGCGCCCAGCCTTGGCCAATTGGTCGAGCGTATCCTGACGCACGTCCCCGCGCTCAAACGCCTCCGCCTCTCATCGCTCGACTCGGTGGAAATTGATGAGCGGCTGTTCGAACTAATCACGGGCGAACCGCGTGTGATGCCGCATATCCACCTTTCGCTGCAATCGGGCGATGACATGATCCTCAAGCGCATGAAGCGCCGCCACAGCCGCGCGCAGGCGGTGGCGCTGGTTGACCGGATCAAATCGCGCCGCCCCGAAATTGCGATTGGCGCGGATATCATCGCGGGCTTCCCAACCGAAGATACCGCGATGTTTGCGCGCAGCCTTGCGCTGCTCGACGACTGCGAAATCGTGTTCGGGCATATCTTTCCCTATTCACCGCGTGAAGGCACGCCCGCCGCGCGGATGCCGCAGCTTGATCGCAGCGTTATTAAAGGACGCGCGCAATCGCTGCGCGCCGCCGCCGCGTTGCGCAAAGCGACATGGCTGCAAAGCCTGGTCGGTACGAGACAGGATGTTTTGATCGAACTTGACGGCAAAAGCGGCCATGCACCCAATTTTGCGCCTGTATCACTTGCAGGAACGCCCGCGAACACCAATATGCGCGGCCAGATGATGACACTTCAAATCACCGCCAGTGATGGCACGATGCTGACCGGAACGCGCGTGTGAGCCAAACAACCTGGCACAAAAAACTGATCGGCGGGTTCAAACGCACATCAGAAAAGCTTGGCGAGAACCTGACGGGGCTTGTCACCAAATCAAAACTCGACGCTGAAATGCTCGACGGGATCGAAGAGGCGCTGATCCTGTCAGACCTTGGCCCGGCGACGGCGGCGGCGGTTCGCGCGCAGCTAAGCGATAGCCGCTATGACCGCGGGATTGATGAACCCGGCGTGCGGTTGGTCGTCGCCGATGAGATTGCCAAGGTGCTCGCTCAAGTCGCGCACCCGATTGAGATTGACGCCTTCCCGCGCCCGCATGTCATTCTGGTCATTGGCGTCAATGGTTCGGGCAAAACCACGACAATTGCAAAGCTGGCGCATCTGTTTCTGGAGCAAGATTACGGCGTCATGCTCGCGGCGGGCGATACGTTCCGCGCGGCGGCGATTGATCAGCTCAAGATATGGGCCGACCGGCTTGGCATCCCGATCGTCAGTGGCCCGCAAGGCGGCGACGCGGCGGGAATCGTGTTTGACGCGGTCAAGCAGGCAACGGCAACCGGAATCGATGTGTTAATCGTTGATACAGCGGGCCGGTTGCAAAACCGCCGCGAGTTGATGGACGAGCTTGCCAAGATCAAACGCGTGCTTGGCCGGATCAACCCCGCGTCGCCGCATGATGTCGTACTCGTACTTGATGCGACGACCGGACAGAATGCGCTGTCGCAGATCGAAACTTTCAAGGAGGTGGCTGGCGTGACAGGCCTTGTAATGACCAAGCTGGACGGCACCGCGCGCGGCGGCGTCCTCGTCGCGGCGGCGCAGAAATTCGGGCTGCCGATCCACGCGGTTGGCGTTGGCGAAACGATCAACGATCTCCGCCCGTTTGACGCGAATGAAATGGCGCACGCCATCGTAGGAATTGCACCGTGACCACCACGACGAAAAGTTACCCAAGCTGGCTGCCGATGGCGCTTGACTATGTTCCGCTACTGATTTTTTTCCTCGCGTATAAATGGATGGGTATTTTCGGCGGCACGGCGGTGTTCATGGTCGCGATAACCGCCGCGATCATCATTGCAAAAGTTGTGATCGGCCGCGCGTCGCCGATGATGTGGCTCTCGGCGATCCTCGTCATCGGCTTTGGCGGGCTGACGCTGTATCTGCATGATCAGAAGTTCATCCAGATCAAGCCGACGATCATATACCTGCTGCTTGGCGGGTTGTTGCTCGGCGGATTACTGCGCGGCAAACCACTGCTCAAATATGTCATCCAGCACGCTTATACCGGACTGAGTGACAAGGGCTGGATGATCCTCTCACGCAACTGGGCGTTGTTTTTCTTTGTCATGGCAGGGCTGAACGAAGTGCTGCGCGCAAGCGTCAATTTCGATACATGGCTGACGATCAAAGTATGGGGCGTGACCGCCGCGTCATTCCTTTTTGCAATCGTCAACGTGCCGATGCTGATCCGCCACGGACTGGGCGAGGATGACGCCAAACCCGACGTTCCTGAAGTTTCATAAAGCGATTCGATTCTCCCTCAACAAATACAACAAATACACTCATGTCGCCCAAAAATTGCGGTTTGGGGGGTGTGGGGAAAGCGATATGTGTGGGGTTTTTGGCCCGTTTTGGTGTCTCCTTATGGCCGGTTTGGTGATGTTTGTCAAGGTTTTTTGGCCATAACGCTGCCGGTTTCCAATGCACCCTGCCTCGTCATTCCCGCCCGTCCCGGCCGTCCCGGCCCACTTACCGTCATTCCCGCGAAGGCGGGAATCCATAAACGCTGACTTTGGGAGTGTATGGATTCCCGCCTTCGCGGGAATGACGGTAGGGGCGGAATGACGGCAGTAGAGTGAGAAACGACAGCGGAAAGCGACCGACCGGGGCGCGTCAGGAAAGACACAATGTGGAATCCCCCCCTACCCCCCAAGCAGCGCGTGTTTCCTCAAACAGTGGCGTAGCTGATCGTAAGTCAGCCCGAGTCCCTTGGCGGTCGTGCGCTGATTGTGGCGGTGCGTGCGGAGCGCGAGTTCGAGCAGGCTCTTCTCATGCGCGTCAACCGCCTTGCGCAGCCCGCTGACGGGCATTGCGGGCGCTGGTGTTTGTGAAGGGGCGGAAACAGCGGCAACCGCCACAGCCAGCGCCACGGGGCGCCACGGCGATGCGAACGGATCAAACTCGATATGGTCGACCAGAGTGTCGGGATCGTCCCAGCGGTAGACCGCACGCTCGATCACGTTGCGCAATTCGCGGACATTGCCCGGCCAGTCATAGCTGAGCAGCGCCGCGTTCGCTGCCTTTGAAAAGCCCGGCCACTGAGGCCAATCAAGTTCGGCTGCCATCCGCCGCGCGAAATGTTCGGCTAGCACGGGCACATCGCCGTCGCGCGCGCGCAGCGGCGGGAGTGTGACGACTTCGAACGCCAGCCGGTCGAGCAAATCGGCGCGAAACCGTCCCTGTTCGACAAGCTCGGGCAGATGTTCGTTGGTCGCCGCGACAATCCGCACATCGACGCGGATGGGCCGGTTCGAACCGATCCGCGTCACTTCGCCGTATTCGACCGCGCGCAGCAGACGCTCTTGCGCGCCTGCAGAAAGCGTCGAAAGCTCATCAAGGAACAGCGTGCCACCATCGGCCTCTTCAAACCGCCCGATCCGCACCTTGGTTGCGCCGGTGAACGCCCCTGCCTCATGCCCGAACAATTCGGCCTCGATCAATGTCTCGGCAAGTGCAGCACAGTTCATCGTGACAAGCGGGCCGTCCCAGCGCGGAGAAAGCCGGTGGAGGCGCTCGGCAACAAGCTCCTTGCCCGTTCCGCGCTCGCCGATCACGAGCACGGGCCGGTTGAGCGCGGCGGCGCGGCTGGCGCGTTCGACACTATCGAGAAAGGCCCCCGATTGACCGATGAACTGATTATCACGTTCCATTTGTCTGTCCCGCTCGACGTTTCGCCATAAAATCCTATGTATTAGCAATTCACGCTAAAGTATAGCAATATGAACATAGGCTGCAACACCCGTTCATCTTCAAAAAATGCCTGAAATCTGCCATTTTTACAAACTGGCACGCGCTGTGCAAAGCTAGAGACATGCCACCACAACGGTGACACAGATTTCAAACGTCAATTCAGGGAGAACTCAAATGAACAGCACATCGAACCTTCGCAACAGCATCACCTTCGCATTCTTTGCAGTGGTGATGAGCGCAACCTGCTTCCTCAGTGTTGTTGCCCCCGCTTACGCCGCCAATCACAATGTGACATCGCCAGCATGTTCGGCGTCGGTCGCGCTCCCCCTCGCATGACCGCGTTGCTCGCGCCGGAGCGGCCCCTATCCGCTCCGGCGATTATTCGACAGACCATCACCCTAATCCCCACCCGCGTATCAGTATCAGGAGTTTCCAAAATGGGCATTTTTTCACGCACCCGCGACATCATTGCCGCCAACGTCACTGACCTGCTCGACAAGGCCGAAGATCCCGCGAAGATGGTTCGCATGATCATTCTCGAAATGGAAGAAACGCTCGTCGAAGTCCGCGCCACTGCGGCGCGCAACATTGCCGATCAAAAAGAAATGCGCCGCCATATTACAAAGCTTGATCAGCTTGCCGATAGCTGGACTGAAAAAGCCGAACTTGCGCTATCAAAGGATCGTGAAGACCTGGCCAAGGCCGCACTTGTCGAACGCGCGAAAGCAACGACTATGGGTGGTCAGTTGAGCGGTGAAATCGGCCTTCTTGATGATGCGCTGCGCATTTCCGAAGAAGATATTGCCAAGCTGCAAGCCAAACTGCGCGAAGCCCGCGCACGCCAAAATTCGGTTATGACACGGCTTGAAAGTGCGGCAAACCGGATCAAGGTTCGCGAAGCTTATGCTGGTAGCAAGGTTGATGAAGCGTTTGCGCGTTTTGACATTCTTGAACGCCGCGTTGATTTTGCCGAGGGCCGCGCCGATGCGCTGTATCTTGGCCAGGAGCCCAAGACGCTTGAAGAAGAAATCGACGAGCTCAAGGGCAGCGAACAGGTTGATGCAGACCTTGCCGCACTCAAGGCCGACATGGCGAACAAGGGGTAATCACTATGGATATCGAAGGCGTCCTCGCAATCTCGTCAATTTTTATCGGGTTGCCCTGGTTGATCCTCCACTATGTCACCAAATGGAAGGGATCGGCGTCGCTGACGCGCGAAGATGAAAATCTGCTCGATGATCTCCACGAAACCGCGCGCCGCCTTGATGACCGGCTCGCGACGATCGAACGGATCATGCTGGCGGATAACCCAAATTGGAAATCGGGCATTTAACGTACCCGCAAGGAGACTGAAGATGAGTGCTTCAAAAAAATTCTACCTCGACAAGGCCAATGGCAAATTCATGGGCGTATGCGCCGGGATCGCCAACTACTTCGGGATTGATGTGACAATGGTGCGGATTGGCACCGTTCTTTTCACGATTCTGATTTCGGGGCTGCCGATCATCGCCTATCTCGTGATCGCCTGGCTCGCCGAACCTCAACCCTTTGGCGGCTGACCGCCCCAACTACGGAGACTGACAATGTCTGCAAGTCGTACAAAATTCTACCTCGACCGCGCCAACGCCAAATGGAAGGGCGTCTGCGCCGGGATCGCCGATTATACGGGCGTCGATGTCCTCTGGGTGCGGGTCGGGATCGTCACCGTAACCATCATGGGTGCCTTTCCCTGGACGCTGATTGCGTATGTGCTTGCCGCGTGGCTCGCCGATCAAAAACCCGCCGGGCTGTATGACGATGCCGAGGATGCCAAATTCTGGCAGAGCGTCCGCCGCTCGCCCGCTCGCACCACCCGCGATGTCCGTTCGAAGTTCCGCGATATTGACCGCCGGCTCGCCGATATGGAAACCTATTACACCAGCCGCAACTCAAGCCTCGCCAACGAAATCGAGAGCCTGCGCTAGACAGCGCGGACAACAGGGAGACACATCATGGACTTTCACGGGCCAGCATTCATTATCGCAATCGTCGCCATGTCGATGGGCGCATGGGTGATTACGACTTTCATTCGCGCCAGGCATGGTTATCCACTTGAAGGCGAATGGGGTGGCACCGTTCAAAAGGGCAATCCCGACGAGGCGCGCAAAGTGGCGCTGCTGACATCGGAAAATGACAAGCTGCACGGTCAGGTCAGCCGCCTCGAAGAACGCATCGCGGTTCTCGAACGCATCGCCACCGATACCAACAGCACGGCCGCGCTCGACCGCGAAATTCAAAAACTGCGCTGATCGCCAACCCAAGACACATGAGGTTACCCGTGGAAAATTTCAACATCACGCTCACGCTTGCTGTCGCCGGACTCGCCGCCATCGGCCTCATCTCAATTGTCGGACTCAGGGGCTTCACCGCGTGGATCTCGCTCAAACGCTGTGAACTCGAAACCGGGCGGATCGACGCCATCGCCAGCCCCAGCGCAAACAACCGCATCGAAATTGCCGATCTGAAGGAACGCATCCGCAAGCTTGAAGCGATCGCAGCGGGGGTTGATCTATAAGCGCGCTTCGACATTTGCGCGCGCGCAGGTTAAGGCGCGCGCATGACCAACACACCTCTTGCCGATATCCACGAAGAATATGACGTCCTCGACGCAGATGACCGCTACCGCCTGCTGATCGATCTCGGCCGCGCGCTGCCCGAAATGCCGGATGCGCTCAAAACCGATGCGACGCTGGTGCGCGGCTGTTCGGCAAGCGTGTGGGTCTATCCCACGGTGACCGTACACGGCGCGCTCCATTTTCTGGCCGATAGCAACGCCGCGATCACCAAGGGCATCATTGCGCTGGTGCTGATGAGCGTGCAAGATAAAATGCCGCGCGATATTGTTGCAACCGATATTGCCAACGACCTCGCACCGTTTGATCTCAAAAATCAGCTCAGTTCAAACCGCACGCAGGGCATCCCGAACATGATCGGCTTGATTCAGGCGACCGCGCGGCGCTATGCTGATGCCTGATTTGACCGGGGAGTAGAGTATGAAACGCTGGTTACTGGCGCTTGCGCCGCTTGCCATTGGCGCCGCTGAGCCCCGCGATTTTACAATTGCGGGTCAGGCGTTTGGCACCGAAGACATTCTCGACGCGCGCGCGCTGCCTGATGTGGCAGGTGGCGTTTCAATCATGATCACGCTCAGTGACGGCGCGGCCAAGCGCTTCAACCGATTGCCTCAAGCGCCAACGTCGGTTTCATGGAACGGCAAATCGCTGCCAAGCGAAACCGTCGCTGACGGCACAATCATGCTACGCGGCAGCTTCGCGCTCCCCGAAGCTGAGGCAATCGCGAAATCGATCGCGGGCAAACCGCCACTGCCCGATAGCCTGAGCGAAGATTTTTAGGGCTTGATCAGGTTAAACTGAACCACTTTCGTCTCCCCGTGCTTGACACGGGGTTAGGCTTTCCAATGCTGCCAACTAGTGTCCTGAATCGGAAGTTCGCTATCATTTAGACTCAATTGTGCGCGAAAGCCATTTCCTGGGAAGGGGATGGATGATGAGCAAGCTACGACTGA
>JAYVVW010000192.1:0-38021 GCA_043786595.1 Sphingomonadales bacterium
TCAGTCGTAGCTTGCTCATCATCCATCCCCTTCCCAGGAAATGGCTTTCGCGCACAATTGAGTCTAAATGATAGCGAACTTCCGATTCAGGACACTAGTCTAACGTCACTGCGCCCTAAGCCCCCAGGATATCCATCTGCATTGGCGCGGCCTTGAGGCTGCCCGAACCTTCGAGCCGCTCAAGCGCGCGCGCGACATTGGCTTGCGGGCATTCATGCGTGACGAGTGCTACGATTGCGGCACCCTCGCCGGTGACGCCGCGCTGGCTAAGCGACTCGATTGAGACGCCGCCGTCGCGCATTGCCGCAGTAATTTCGGCGAGCACGCCGGGAATGTCGGCGACGATAAAGCGCAAGTAAAAGCGGCCAATGCGTTTTCCGCCCTCGGCGCGCGAAAGCTTTTTTAGGCTTGCAACGGGCATTGCAAAAGCTGGCCCGGTTTCGCCGCGCGCAATGTCGATAAGGTCGGCGACGACGGCTGATGCCGTTGGCCCTTCGCCGGCACCGCGCCCCTGAAAGAAGAGGCGTCCGACGAAATTGCCCTCGGCCACGACGGCGTTGAGCGACCCCGTGACATGTGCCATCGGATGCGCAAGCGGGACGAGGCACGGCTGGACGCGCTGAGACAGCACGCCGCCCTGTGCATCGGCCATCCCGACGAGGCGGATACGGTAGCCGAGTGCGCGTGCTTCAATGATGTCGGCGGCAATGACATGGCGGATGCCGGTCACGGTCACGCCGCCAAAATCGATCGCTGTGCCAAAGGCAAGGCTTGCGAGGATCGAAAGCTTGTGCGCGGCGTCGATCCCGTCAATGTCAAACGACGGATCAGATTCGGCATAACCAAGCGCCTGTGCTTCAACGAGAACCTCGGAGAAGTCGCGCGCGTCGCTTTCCATCGTCGACAGGATATAATTGCATGTGCCGTTGAGAATGCCGAACACGCCGGTGATCTCGTTTGCTGCGGCGCCTTCGCGCATCCCCTTGATCACCGGAATGCCACCCGCAACAGCGGCTTCATATTTGAAAGCGGTGCCTGCCGTTTCGGCTGCCGACGCAAGTTCGAGGCCGTGATGCGCGATCATCGCCTTGTTCGCGGTAACGAAGCCGCGCCCTGCTGCGATCACGTTGCGCGCGAGAACGAGTGCTGGCCCGTCGCTGCCGCCGATCAGCTCGACGACCACGTCAACGTCGTCGCGCGCGGCCAGTTGCGTTGCATCGTCAACCCATTCGGCGTGCGAAAAATCAACGCCGCGATCACGGCCCTTGTCACGCGCAGAAACCGCAACAATCTGTATTTCGCGCCCTGCACGCCGCGTCACAAGATCATGATTGGTCGCAAGCAATTTGATCACACCGACGCCAACATTGCCAAGCCCGGCGAGCGCGATACGAAGCGGTGGTGTCATTTTCGGTCTTCCTGGTTATCAAAATTGGTCGGCGATGCTGAATGATTGCCGCAGCTTTGCCGGCGCTACCGCCATCCAGCTTTTGCGCAGCCAATCGGCGATATGATCCCAATCGTTGCGTCCCTGATCAAGCCGGATACCGATCCAGCCAGCCGCGCTGTAATATTGCGGGGAATAATAAAGCGCGTCGTCTTGCTCGATCAGCATTGCCTGCTCTTCAGCGCCGCTTGTTTTGACGAGCAACGCCATTGATGCTTCGCCGTGGTGATGCTGCGCGAAATAGGCGAAATATTTGCCCGTTTTATCGCCGCCGACGCGCCAGCCGGGTGCGCCGTGTGACGCGCGGAGGGTCGTTTCAGGGAGTGAAAGCGCAAGCGTGTTTAGCTTTGCCTCAACCCATTGCGGCTGCTGTTCACGCGAGACGAACGCGGCGAGGACGCGCGAATAAAGCTGATGTTCGGCTATCAACGTCCGCGCGGCGAGCGTTTCGGGCGTATCGCCTGCGATGATCGCAACTTCGGTCTGGCCCAATACCGGCCCGTCATCAAGTTCGGGCGTGACGATGTGAACCGAGCAACCCGCAACGCAGTCACCCTCAGCAATCGCACGCTCATGCGTGTCGAGCCCCTTGTATTTGGGGAGCAGCGAAGGGTGGATGTTGAGCATCCGGCCCGCCCACTTGGCGACAAATTCAGGCGACAATAGCCGCATGTAACCCGCGAGCGCGACCGTGTCGGCACGTGCTTTGCGCAGTTCGACGTCGATCAACGTGTCAAATTCGGCGCGCTTTAGCCCCTTGTGGCTATGTGCAAATGTTGGAATTCCTTCGGCGCTGGCAAGGCTGAGCCCCGCCGCACCGGGATTGTTTGACGCGACAAGCACAATTTCAAACGGACAGTCGGCGGCTTTGGCAGCATAAACGAGCGCAGCCATATTGGTGCCGTTGCCAGAAATCAGCACCGCCACCCGCGCCCGGTCAACCATGATGCGTCGCACTCCAATCAGACATCGCGCTCCACGTTTCGGTTGATCCCGTCACCGTGCAACCTTTGACGCCGCTGGCAATATGGCCGATCCGGTGGACGGTTTCACCAGCGTCACTCAGCGCGCTGCACAGTGCATCGGCGTCACTTTCGGCAACGACGACCGCCATGCCGATGCCGCAGTTGAATGTCCGCGCCATTTCTTCGGGTTCGATGTGCCCTTGCGCTTGAAGGAACGCCATCAGCCGCGGCTGTGGCCAGAGATCGGCGTTCACATGCGCATGGAGTCCGTCGGGCAAAATGCGCGGGATATTTTCGAGCAGCCCGCCACCCGTAATATGCGCCACCGCGTGGACGGTTCCGCCGCGTACCGAAGGCAGAAGCGATTTCACGTAGATCCGCGTTGGTGCCATGAGCGCGTCGATCAGCAATATCTCCTGATCGAACAGCGCCGGGCGATCGAGCTTCCAGCCCTTGTCCGCTGTCAGCCGCCGGACGAGCGAGAATCCGTTTGAGTGGATGCCCGATGATGCAAGGCCGATAATGACATCACCCGCTGCAACCTTGTCTGCGCTCAGCACCTGATGTCGCTCGACCGCGCCAACGCAGAAGCCCGCCAGATCATAATCTCCTTCAGCATACATGCCGGGCATTTCAGCCGTTTCGCCGCCAATCAGCGCGCAGCCAGCCATTTTGCACCCTTCTGCAATACTCGCAACGACGCGCGTCGCGACATCGGTGTCAAGTTTGGCGGTTGCATAATAATCAAGGAAGAAAAGCGGCTCAGCACCCTGAACGATCAAGTCGTTGACGCACATCGCGACCAAATCGATACCGACACCGTCATGCCGGCCCGATTCGATGGCTAGCTTGAGCTTGGTGCCAACGCCGTCGTTTGCAGCGACAAGAAGTGGATCGGTAAAGCCCGCCGCTTTCAAATCGAAAAAGCCGCCAAAGCCGCCGAGATCAGCATCCGCGCCTGCCCGCCGTGTGCTCTTGGCAAGCGGCGCAATCATGCGTACGAGCGCATTTCCGGCAGCAATTGAGACGCCGGCTTTGGCGTAGGTGTAGGGTTCTGGCTGGTTGTGTTTCGCGTCCATTTGCCGCGCTTAACGAGAACGGGCTTGGAATTCCACGTCCAACTCGTCAAAAGGACGCCGTGAACAGACTTTCGCGTTTTTTGCGGCCAATCCCGCTTGCTTTGATACTGTGCCTTGGCGGGCTTGGTGCTGTCGTCGTCGCGCAGATCGAAGGCGGCGAACGCGGTGTTGCGCCAATCGATGGCTCGGCCGATTATGAAGTGTCAGGCGTCAAAGTCGATATTGCCGCGACGAACGCAGAAGCGGCACGATTGGGCGGTTGGCGCGAAGCACAGCGGCGCGGCTGGCGGCAATTATGGCAGCGCGTTCACGGTGGCCCCGCACCGGCTCTGGGGGACAGTTTGCTCGATTCGATTGTGTCGGGAATCGTGGTTGAAAACGAGCAGATCAGTGAGCGTCGCTATATCGCAACGCTCGGCATTTTGTTTGATCGCGTAAGAGCCGCTGAAATTCTCGGCGTCACGGGCGCGCGGTCGCGTTCAGCGCCATTACTCGTGATTCCGGTACAATGGTCGGGCGGAACAGCACAGGCATTTGAAACGCGTACCGAGTGGCAAAAAGCGTGGGCGCGCTTCAAGACTGCCAACAGCCCGATTGATTATGTGCGGACAAGCGGGACGGGATCAGACCCGCTGCTGCTCAATTTTGGCCAGACAAGCAGGCCTGGGCGCAGATGGTGGCGGATGCTGCTCGATCAGTACGGCGCGGCTGATGTGGTAATGCCGCAGGTGCGGCTTGAAAGGCAATGGCCCGGTGGCCCGACGATTGGATATTTCAGCGCGCATTACGGACCGGACAACCGGCTGCTCGCGACTTTCGTGCTTCGCGTTGAAAGTTCGGCTGCGATCCCTGCGATGCTCGATGATGGCGTACGCCGGATGGATGATATTTTCTCAGGCGCGCTTGCCAGCGGGCGACTGCGGCCAGACGCATCGCTCGTGATTGAAGCACCCGTCGTTGTTGATGACCTGCTTTCCGACTTGCTCGAAGCACCAGCGGTTGAAGATGACAGCGCAACCACAGCGGCGATTGAATCGCCGTCATCAACAACAGATGTTTCAAGCTTTACCGTTGAGTTCGACACACCCGATGTCGCGTCGGTGAGCGCAACCGAATCGTCGGTCCGCAGCATCCCTGGCATCAAGTCGACTTCAACGACGAGCCTTGCTTTGGGCGGTGTGTCGGTGATGCGTGTTTCGTTCGCGGGTGACAGCGCCACGCTCCGCCTCGCGCTTTCGGCACGCGGCTTTCGCGTTCAGGAAGGGGGCGGCGCGCTGCGCATCAGTCGCGGCGGGCAATGAGCCAGATCGCGCTGCCATTTGATTGGCCCGCACCCGAGCAGTCGGATGCATTCATTGTTACCGATGCAAATCGTGCCGCTGTCGAAGGGATTGATCGTTCGAGCAACTGGCCCGTGCGTGCGGCAATACTCACCGGGCCGCGCAAATCGGGTCGCTCGCTGCTTGGCCGTATCTTTGCGGCAAAAACGGGCGGCACATTGATCGACGACGGCGAGATACACCGCGAGGCCGAGCTTTTTCACCGCTGGAATTTGGCGCAAGAGGAGCGACGCCCGCTCGTGATCGTCGCGATGTCGCCGCCGCCGCTCTGGAAAATCGGGCTGTCCGATCTCGCGTCGCGTTTCTCCGCGACACCGATTTTCACGATCGGTGAGCCCGATGAAGTGTTGATGGCGCTGTTGCTTGAAAAGCTGCTTGGCCAGCGCGGATTGCAGGTTACGCCCGAAGTGATCAGTTACATTACGGCGCGGATCGAACGCAGCTATCTTGCGGTGATGCGCGTCGTCGATGCGCTCGACACCGCAGCATTATCGCAACATCGCGGTGTTACAGTGAAGTTCGCCCGAACCGTGCTACAGCAATTGCACATGGCAGGGGAGCGCGACGATCAGGAATAGACGGTGATGAAGGTGGAGATTGAAAAGTTGAACGCGAAAACAACACGTGCCGCCGAAGCGCGCTATTTTAACCGCGAACTCAGCTGGCTTGCGTTTAACCGCCGGGTTTTGGAAGAGGCGGGAAATCGCGCACATCCGCTGCTCGAACGGCTCCGCTTCCTTTCGATCTCCGGCTCGAATGTCGATGAATTTTTCATGGTGCGTGTTGCCGGGCTCAAAGGGCAGCAAATCCAGCAAATCGAAGAGCATAGCGTCGACGGATTGACCCCGACGCAGCAGCTCGAAGCCATCGCGCGTGATGTCCACGGGCTTGTGCGGCAACAGCAGGCCGAGCTTGTTCAAATTATGGCCGAACTCGCCGATTTGGGGATGGTTGTGCTTGGCATAGACGAGATTGTCGGGGAGCTGGCGGTGGGGCTTGAACAGCATTTCCGCGAGCAGATTTTCCCGGTATTAACGCCGCAGGCGCTTGATCCGGCGCATCCGTTTCCGTTCATCCCCAATCAGGGATTGAGCCTGATCCTCGATCTCAAGCGACTGTCGGACGGTGAGCCGATCCGCGAACTGGTCATGATCTCGTCGTCGCTGCCGCGCTTCATCCGGGTGGCCGGCAAAGACGCGACCTATGTGACGATGGAAACATTGCTCCGCCGGTTTCAAAACCTGCTGTTTCCGGGCTATGAAGTGTGCGGGGCAGGGGCGTTTCGCGTCATTCGCGATAGTGATATCGAAGTCGAGGAAGAGGCCGAAGACCTTGTTCGCTTCTTTCGCAGTGCAATCAAACGGCGACGGCGCGGGCGGGTCATCCGGCTTGAACTCGAATCCAGTTTCCCCGAAGATCTTGAAAGCCTCGTCAAACTGGAATTCGGCGGAAATGATGCTGTACTTGTCGAAACCGGCGGGTTCCTTGGCGTCGCAGACCTCAGCCAATTGGTTGACGAGGACCGCGCTGATCTCAAGTTCACGCCCTACACGCCGCGCTTTCCCGAACGGATTCGCGAGCATGACGGCGACTGTTTTGCCGCCATCCAGGCCAAAGATATTGTCGTTCACCACCCTTACGAATCGTTTGACGTCGTGCTTGCCTTTCTTCAGCAGGCCGCCGCCGATCCTGATGTTGTCGCGATCAAACAGACACTCTACCGCGCGGGCAAGCAATCTGCGGTGATCCGTGCGTTGATCGACGCCGCCGAAGCCGGAAAATCGGTAACTGCGGTCGTCGAACTCAAAGCACGCTTTGATGAGGAGCAAAATTTGCTTTGGGCATCCGCGCTCGAACGCGCAGGCGTTCAGGTCGTCTACGGGTTTATCGAATGGAAAACGCACGCCAAGATTTCGATCGTCGTGCGCCGCGAAAATGGCAAGTATCGCACCTACTGCCATTTCGGCACCGGCAATTACCACCCCGTCACCGCACGCATTTATACCGACATAAGCTTCTTTACTGCGGACCCGCGCGCCGGACGCGATGCGGCGCAGATTTTCAATTACATCACTGGCTATATCGAACCGGCCGAACTGGAAATGCTGGCGATGAGCCCGCGTAATTTGCGGTCAACTTTGTGTGATTTGATCGATATCGAAATCGCGAATCAGCGCAGCACGGGCAAGTCAGCGATTTGGGCCAAGATGAATTCGCTCGTCGACCCGGCGATTATCGATAAACTTTATGAAGCAAGCGCGGCGGGTGTGTCGATCGAATTGATCGTGCGCGGGATTTGCTGTTTGCGACCCGGCGTCAAAGGTATGTCTCAAAACATCCGGGTCAAATCGGTTGTCGGTCGCTTCCTCGAACACAGCCGTATCTGGGCATTTGGCAATGGTGAGACGCTTCCAAACGACCACGCAAAAGTTTATATTTCGTCGGCGGATTGGATGCAGCGGAACTTTGACCGGCGCGTCGAGTATATGCTTCCAATCGAGAATCCAACGGTCCATGATCAGATTCTCGATCAGGTGATGGTTGCCAATCTGCTTGATAATGAGCAAAGCTGGGAACTGCAGGCCGATGGTCATTATGTTCGCGTCACAGCCGGAGAGCAGCCGTTCAATCTCCACCATTATTTCATGACCAATCCGTCGCTTTCGGGCCGCGGCGCCGCGATGGAGAGCCACGCGGCGGTTCCGACGTTGAAACTGCGGTCGAAGCGTTAGACTTAGAGGGTGATCGCTACGCGGTCATCGATATCGGATCGAATTCAATTCGTCTGGTCGTCTTTGGCGGGCCGCTGCGCGCGCCACCGATTTTGTTCAACGAAAAGATCATGGCGGGTCTCGGGCGCGGTGCGAACGGCAATGGTGCGCTCGACGAAACGACGGTCGTGAACGTACTCGCCGCGCTCAAGCGGTTCGGCGCGCTGGCTTCGCTGATGGGCGTTAAGGCGGTGCGCACAGTCGCTACCGCCGCCGTGCGTGACGCCTCAAACGGCCCCGCTTTTCTATCGCGTGTTGCAGAATTAGGTCTCGCAGTGACGTTGCTATCGGGCGAAGAAGAGGCCGAGGCGGCTGGATACGGCGTGATCGCTGGATTTGAAGACGCTGACGGTATTATCGGGGACCTGGGCGGCGGCAGCCTCGAACTTGCGCGGATCAAGGGCGGTCGTGTGCTGCAACGGGCGTCCTTTCCGCTTGGCATATTGCGGTTGGCCGCGATCCGCGCGAACGGCCCCAAAGCACTTGAACGTCATGTGCGATCGTTGCTTGCCAAAAACGGATGGAAAGCGGCGTGTCACGGACTGCCGCTGTATCTCGTCGGCGGATCATGGCGATCGCTTGCAAAGATACACATGCAACTAACGCATTACCCGCTTTCAATTCTCCATCATTACACGATGCCACCGCTCGCTGCGCGGCGTCTTGTGCGTGCTGTCGCGAGAACTGAACGTGCCAAGGGCGCGCTAACATTCGCGGTATCGGCGGCGCGGCGACCGGCCATGGCCGACGCTGCGGCGTTGCTTAGCGTTGTGGTTAACCAGATTAAGCCAGACCGTCTGGTTGTTTCGGCAACGGGGCTGCGCGAAGGGCTGCTTTACCGCGAATTGTCGTCAGGTCAGCAGAGCGGCGACCCCTTGATCATCGCTGCACGCGCTGAAGGCCAGCGGCAGGGGCGTTTTGCCGAACACGGTGACATCCTCAATCACTGGCTTGAACCAATTTTCAGAGACGAGAAGGCTGCCGATCAACGGCTGCGCCACGCGGCCTGTCTGCTTGGAGATATCGGCTGGGCTGCCAATCCGGACTTTCGCTGCGACCGCGCGCTTGAATTTGCGCTACACAGCAATTGGTACGGACTCGACGCAATCGGTCGCGCGATGATTGCACAGGCACTGTTCACGGCCTTTGGAGGCGGTGCGGCGAGACCCGCAATCCTCACGCAGTTGGCGCCAGTTGAGGATTTGGAACGCGCGCGGCGCTGGGGTGTTGCAATACGGCTGGGCCAGCGGCTGAGTGGCGGCGTTGCGGCCCCACTCGAATCGAGTCAGTTGAGTGCTGAGGGCGGCAAGCTGACTCTGTTTTTGCGCGGCGAAATGAGTGCGCTTGCCGGGGATATCGTTGCCCGCCGCTTGAAGCAGTTAGCAACGGCGATGGGTGTCCCCAGCAAGATCAGGATCGCCTGACCACAACGATTGCCGCTTGATTTGATATGCAATCGTGCAATTATCAGCAGATGGTGATGCCAAGCTCAATTCAGTTTGTCGAAGTCGGGGCGCGCGATGGGCTGCAGAATGAAGAGACACTCATCGCGACGAAGGACAAGCTAGAACTGATCAACCGCGCAATCGACGCGGGTGCGCGCCGGATTGAAGTGACAAGCTTCGTTAACGCTGCCAAAGTGCCACAAATGGCCGATGCAGAGGCTGTGTGCGCTGGCCTGCCGTATCGCGACAATGTGTCCTATATCGGGCTGGTGATGAATCAGCGCGGCGCAGAGCGGGCGATTGCAACGGGCCGGATTCATCAACTCGGCGCGGTCGCGGTTGCCACTGATGGCTTTGCGGTCGCAAACCAGAGACAGACGAGTGACGGATCAGTTGCGGCGGCCAAGGCCATTATCGCTATGGCAAAATCGGCACGTCTCACGGGTCAGGTTACAATTGGCGCATCGTTTGGCTGTCCATTCGAAGGGATTGTGTCAGAAGACCGGGTCGTTGCGATGGCGATCGCACTCGCCGAGGCAGAACCTGCCGAAATCGCGCTGGCCGACACGATTGGCGTTGGCGATCCTGCGCAAGTGGACCGGCTGGTATCGCGCGTGCGCGCGGCAATTGGAAACATTCCGGTGCGCGTCCACTTTCACAATACGCGCGGCACGGGATTAGCCAACGTTTGGGCCGCAATTGCTGCGGGTGCATCGGTCGTCGATGCCGCCGTTGGTGGGCTTGGCGGCTGCCCGTTCGCACCCGGGGCCGCTGGCAACGTAGCCAGCGAAGATGTTGTCTACATGCTTGAGCGCGCGGGGATCGATACGGGAATGGATCTTGCGCGCCTAATTGACGTCAGTCACTGGCTTGGCGGCATCATGGGCAAATCGCTGCCGGCGATGGTCAGCCGCGCAAGCCTGTTTCCGCCCGTCACACCACGGCTCATTGAGGCCAACTCATGGAAAATCCCCGTTTCCTGAGCTTGTCGAAGGATTGTGTTTCTTTTCATGAACATCAAGCACGAAGTATAGCCCTTCGACAAGCTCAGGGAACGGAGATAGGTTCATTTGATTGAACGAGGGTGCTACTTAAAAGGAAAATCAAAATTGCCAGCCAGAAATTTGCAATCGCAGTGGAGTAAGCAAGTGATCAACCAGGGTGCGTTAAAAGACTTGCGTGTGATTGAGATGGGGCAATTGATCGCGGGGCCATTCTGCGGACAGTTGCTTGGCGACATGGGTGCGGATGTGATCAAGATTGAACCGCCCGGCGCGGGTGATCCCATGCGCAGTTGGGGACTGGGCGATGAAAAGGTCAATTGGGAAGTCATCGCGCGCAACAAGCGGTCAGTGTCGGCCAATTTGCGCGTTGCCGAGGGGCAGGAACTTGTCCGCAAGCTGATTGCGACGGCGGATATTCTGATTGAGAATTTCAAGCCTGGCACGCTGGAAAAATGGAATCTTGGCCCCGACGTTCTGCACGCAATCAACCCGCGACTGATCATCGCGCGCATGTCTGGCTACGGCCAGAGCGGCCCCTATTCGCACCGTGCGGGCTTTGGCGGGATCGGCGAAGCAATGGGCGGCTGGCGCTACATTGTCGGCGAAGCAGACCGCCCGCCGAGCCGCATGGGCGTGTCGATCGGCGATTCGCTGACCGCAACCTTCGGCTGCATGGGTGTGCTGGCCGCACTTCACGTCCGCGAAAAAACCGGGCGCGGGCAGGTTGTTGACACTGCACTGTACGAATCAGTGCTTCAGGTGATGGAAAGCGTGGTGATCGATTATGATCATGCGGGGATCATCCGCGAACGTTCAGGGTCAATTCTGCCCGGCATCGCGCCTTCAAATGTGTATAGCTGCAGCGACGGCGAATTCATGATCGGCGGAAATAATGATGCAATTTTCGCCCGGTTAAGTGCGGCGATGGGCCAGCCCGAACTCAGCGAAGATCCGCGCTATGCCACGCACCTCGCGCGCGGCACCAACCAGCTTGCGCTTGATCAACTGATCAATGATTGGACGCGTCAGCACAGCGTCGACACGGTCGAAGCGCTGATGATTGCGAACTCGATTCCGGCCGGCCGTGTTTACCGCGCGCCCGAAATGATCGCCGATCCGCATTTTCAGGCGCGCGAAGCGATCATCGACGTGGAAACTGAACGCTACGGCACACTCAAGATGCAGAATGCGTTTCCCAAACTATCCCAAACACCGAGCAGTGTGCGTTCCGCCGCGCCGTCGCGCGTTGGGCAGCACAATGCTGAAGTGTACGGTGAACTCCTTGGTATGACGGGTGCAGACATTGATGCCTTGGCGCTAAGGGGCATCGTGTGACGGGGGTTGGTGATGCTGCTACCCAACGCGCAATGATATGAACTTATCTCCGTTCCCTGAGCCTGTCGAAGGGCTGCGCTTCGTACGTGATGTTCATGAAAACAAGGCCTACCCTTCGACGAGTTCAAGGAACGGGCGTTTGCCGTGGGTCGGTTGCAATGAGTCTTGGCATTACACATCACGTACACAGCGAATGCCACGCGACCAAATTGCGCGCACACAATGCCTGAGTTGAGCGAAGTGCACATATTGGTCGATGGCGATGCGTGCCCTGTAAAGGACGAAATCTACAAGGTCGTATGGCGGTGTGATGTCGCTGTGACGCTCGTCAGCAACAGCCATTTCCGCGTGCCCGATCATCCGCTCGTGACCAAAGTTGTCGTCGGATCAGGCTTTGACGAAGCTGACGACTGGATCGCCGAACGCGCCACCGCGCGGAGCATCGTCGTTACCACCGACATTCTGCTTGCCGATCGCTGCCTCAAATCGGGTGCAACGGTGATCGCGCCGGGCGGCAGAGCATTCACCGCCAACATGATCGGCAGTGCGGTTGCTACGCGCGCGATCATGGTCGATTTGCGCGCAGGCGTCAGCGACTTTCGCGGCGGGCCCGCACCGTTTTCAAATGGCGATCGATCGCGCTTCCTTCAGGCGCTTGATAGCGCGATCGTGCGGCTCAAACGGGTTTGATCAGGCGGCGACGCGGTCTCGTTCCTTGATTTCCTGATTGAGCATTTCTGCCAGAAGGAATGCCAGCTCAAGCGACTGCGCGGCGTTTAGCCGGGGATCGCAGTGCGTATGATAGCGGTCGGCAAGCGACTGTTCGGTCACGTCAACCGCGCCGCCGGTGCATTCGGTCACATTCTGGCCGGTCATTTCGATATGGATGCCGCCGCCAAATGTGCTCTCGGCGCGGTGCACCGCAAAAAAGCCGCGGACTTCGGCGAGGATGCGATCGAACGGGCGGGTTTTATAACCATTTGCGGCCTTGATGACGTTGCCGTGCATCGGATCACAGCTCCAGACCACAGGATGCCCAGCCGCCTTTACCGCGCGGACGAGCGCGGGCAGGCCGCTTTCGATCTTGTCATGGCCGTAGCGCGTGATCAGCGTCATCCGCCCCGCGATATGGTTTGGATTGAGCGTATCGAGCATCCTGAGCAGCGCGTCGGGTTCGAGACTCGGGCCGCATTTCATCCCGATCGGATTGCCGATGCCGCGCAGATACTCGACATGTGCCGACCCTTCAAATCGGGTGCGATCGCCAATCCAGAGCATGTGTGCCGATGTGTCATACCAACCGCCAGTCAAGCTATCCTGCCGTGTCAGCGCCTGTTCGTAGCGGAGCAGCAGCGCCTCATGGCTGGTATAGAATTGCGTGCCTTTCAACTGTGGCACGGTGTCGGGATTGATCCCGCAAGCGGCCATGAAATCGAGCGATTCGCCAATCCGGTCGGCCACGTCGCGGAACTTCTTGGTCCACGGGCTGCGGCCCATGAAGTCGTGCGTCCAGGCATGAACCTGATGGAGATTGGCATAGCCACCGTTTGAAAACGCGCGCAGCAGGTTTAGCGTCGCGGCAGACTGATTATAGGCCTTCACCATCCGCTCGGGATCGGGCTCGCGCGCAGCGGCTTCGAAATTGATGTCGTTGACGATATCGCCGCGGTACGACGGCAGCGAGACGCCGCCAATCTCTTCGGTATTGCCCGAACGCGGCTTGGCAAACTGCCCCGCCATCCGACCGACCTTGATCGTTGGCAGTTTCGAGGCAAAGGTCAGAACCACCGCCATCTGGAGGATAACGCGGAACGTATCGCGGATATTGTTGGGGTGAAATTCGGCAAAGCTTTCGGCGCAGTCGCCGCCCTGAAGCAGGAATGCCTTGCCTTCAACGACACGTGCCAGATCAGCCGTCAGATCGCGTGCTTCGCCTGCAAACACCAGCGGCGGAAAGTTTGAAAGCGTCGTCGTCGCGCGGTCGAGTGCAGCCTGATCGGCATAATCGGGTATCTGTCGCGCCTCGTGGGTTTGCCAGCTTTTGGGTGTCCAAACGTTTTTCATGCCCGCGCCATGCGGACATTATCGCAAAATTGCAAGGATCGGGGGCAATCCGTTTTGTTTAGCGATGGACAGTTGCACTATTGCCGATTGCGGCGAGAATTTGACAGGCGGCGTCGCCGTTTCCGTATGGAAAGGCTGCGCGCGACATTCGGGCATGTACCGCTGGCTCATTGAGCAATTGTTCGCACCGCAGCACGATCTGATCATGGTCAGACCCCACCAGAACACAGTTCCCGCTCGCTACGACTTCTGGCCGTTCGGTTTCCTCGCGCAGCAGGACGAGCGGAATGCCAAGCGCGGCGCATTCCTCCTGCAAACCGCCGCTGTCCGAAACGACGAACCGACTTTGCATTACGCGCGCAATCATCTGTCGGTAACCAAGCGGCGCGATCAGCGTGATCCCCGGCACACCGTCAAGCGCGTGCATCAGCGTTTGTTTCACCTCGGAATTGGGATGGACGGGCAGCACGAATGACAGCGCGTTCCGACTGGCGATAAACCGTAAAGCAGAGCAGATGTCGACAAGCGGTTGCCCGAAATTCTCACGCCGGTGGCATGTTACCATCACCTCGGGAATTGCAGATGATCGCGTCGGGCTAGGCTCGCTGAGCAACATCAGCGCATCAATTCCGGGATTGCCCGTCATGAAAATCGTACCCGGCACATCTTCGGATCGCAGGTTCATTTCCGCGCCGACGCTTGGCGCAAAATGCAGCGTTGCGATCCGCGATATCGCAATCCGGTTACGCTCTTCGGGCCAGGGCCGTACGGAATTGCCGCTCCTCAGCCCCGCCTCGACATGGCCGATCTTTATGCCGAGATCATGTGCAGCAAGCGCGGCGGCATAGGCACTGTTGGTATCGCCCTGCACCAGAACGATGTCGGGGCGATCGGCAGACAAAGCCTGCACAATCGCCGCGCGCATCTTGGCAATCTGATCGTCCATTGGTTGTGATCCCGGATGATGACCGAGGTGGGCGTCGATGGTCAGGCCAAATTCGGCAATGATTTGATCAAAAAGCGCGCCTTGCTGTCCGGTGGCGATCAAACGGTGTTGCATATCGCTGCGCGCAGCAGCCGCGATCGCAATTGGCGCCATTTTAATCGCTTCGGGGCGGGTGCCGATGATCGAACAAAGTTTCAGCGCATTGGCCTTATTCCACGGCTCACTGGTCGACTCATGGCAAATTTCCGTTCCCTGAGCTTGTCGAAGGGCAGTCCTTTTTTTCACAAGCATCGGATAGTAAGTGCAGTCCTTCGACAGGCTCAGGATAAACGGAGAGAGGTTCATATCATAGCGCATTGGCCTTAGCCCGTAATGCCGAGTTCTGCTGCCGCCGCTGATATGCGCCCGACCGCCTGCGGATCGCCTGCAAGCCCAGCCTTGGCATCGCGAAACGATGCGCTGGCTTTGCTGTCTTCACCGAGCTGAACACGGCTGCGCATCAGCATGATCCACCCCCGTTCATCACCGGGATTGGCTTTCAATTTTGTTTCAAGGCCGTTGACCATGCCCGCAATCATCGCCTCTTGCTGACCTTTGGGTAACTGCGCCGCGGCCTGCATTTGATCGCGCGAAGGACCGGGAATGGCGGAAGTCGCAACGGTGGCTCCGGCGCTGGGTTGCGCAGGGCCGATTGCGGCGAGCCTGCTTGCAACATCGATATTGTCCTTCGCGCCGATCTCAGTGATCAGGCGGCGGACGTCGGCCTCCCACGGTGCCCCCGCTGGCGTATCCTTGAGCAATGCAAACCAATCGTTGATTGCGCCCTTATGATCGCCCGCAATGTCTTTCGCGACGCCCAAGAAATAGCGTGCGCGCGGGTCTTTGGGATCAAGTGCGATTGCGCGATTAAACGCCTCCTTGGCATCTTTGGAGACATCGCCGGGTCCTGCCATCACGCGCGCTTCACCAAGCGATGACCAATAATCTGCCTTGTCAGGGTCGATTTGCGTCGCGCGCGCATAGGCTTGCGTCGATTCGGCAAATTTCTGCGTCTGGAAAAATGCCCAGCCGAGCATCTGCCAGCCCTTTGCATCGTCCGGATTGTCTTTGAGGCGCGCCTCTAATTTGCCGATCACTGTAGAGACATCACCCTGCGGTGCTTGCGTTTCGACCACCGCAGCCGGTGTGGGATCGCGGTCTTTGTAGATCGACCAGCCGATCGCAATCACCGCGAGAAACGCCGCAGCGATCAAAGCCAATCGCGCGAGCGGCAAGGGTTTTTGTGCAACGATTGGTTTGGCTTGATCGCTATTAGCGTCGTTTTGCAGCGTCACGCATTTGTCCCCGGAGTATTTTGTGCGGCTTTTCCCTAGCACTAACCAAACTTGCTGATAAGATGTGTGACGGTTCGCATGATAAAACAGCATCACAGTCGATAAACATTAACCATGTTGTTCGTGAGCCATGGGGGTTGAAGTTTTGACGGATTTATACCGGATAGCCATTATAGGGTCCGGCCCTGCGGGTATCAGCGCGGCGTCGCGTGCGTCGAAGCTTGGACTGTCGCACATTCTCCTCGAAAAAACCGACCATCTTTCTGATACGATCTACAAATATCAGAAGGGCAAACACGTCATGGCGACGCCTAGCCAGTTAAAACTGCGTGCGGATATCGAATTTGACGCGGGCAAGCGCGAAGTCGTGCTCGACACATGGGATAATCAAGCGGTGGCGAACGGCGTCAACGTGATGAAGAACGCCGATGTCAAGCAGATCAGCGGCGCGAAAGGCGATTTCGAACTGCTGCTGACCAATGGTCAGATCGTGCGCGCCGAATATATCATTCTTGCGATCGGTACGCAGGGCAATCCAAACCGGATGCGCTGCCCCGGTGCTGAATTGCCGCATATCCAATATTCACTTGATGATCCCGGCGAATATATCGACGAACATATCACGGTGGTCGGGGCGGGCGACGCGGGAATTGAAAATGCGCTTGGGCTGGTCGCCGATCCTGAACAGCGCAACGTCGTAACGATCGTCAACCGCAACGATGAATTCGCGACCGCAAAGGATGCCAATGTGCAAGCGCTGACAGCCGCGCGTGACGCGGGGCGCATCATCGTCCGCACCGCGACAACGCCGTCGTTGGTTGAGGCTGGCTGGATCACGTTTGATACGCGCGACGGCGAAGCGCGGGTGCAGTGCGACCGGATTATTGCGCGGATGGGCTCAGCCCCGCCGCGCGCCTTTATCGAGGCGTGCGGCGTTCAATTTACCAGCCCCGACCGCGGGGCATTTCCCGTGCTGTCCGCGATCTTCGAATCAACGAACCCCGGCATTTTCGTGATTGGCGCGCTTGCGGGTTATCCACTGATCAAACATTGTATCAATCAGGGGCATGACGTTGTTGAGTTTATCAACGGCAATACATCGCTCAAGCCAGCCGATGAACCGATTCTTGAGGCCAAATTCGCAGGCCTGCCGGGGCAGCAGAGCGTCGACTATTGGCTAAACTTTCTCAAGACCAATGTCGTTATTTTAGGCGAGCTTTCGACACTGCAATTGCGCGAATTCATGCTCGATTCCGAGGCGCGCTTTTACCGTAAGGGTGAAGTTATTTTCGTTCGCAACGATCCGGGCTCGTCGCTGTTTGCGATCGCTTCGGGTTCGGTTCTCGTCCAGATCAATCCGAATGACGCCAATATCACAATCCCGATCGGGCCCGGCCTGATCTTTGGTGAGGTCGGCCTGATCTCGGGACGGCGTCGCGGTGCGACGATCCGCGCGGGCGAAGACTGTATCTGCGTTGAAGTGTCGCGGTCAGCAGCGCTCAAGCTCCAGGCGTCGGTGCCCGCCGCGAAACGCGCGATCGAACGCATATCGACCGAACGCATGTTGCTCCAATTGTTTGGATCAGGCCTTAAATCCGATGATCTCAAGGAAGTACTCGATACTTACGAGATTCAGACGGTCAGCGCGGGCAAATCGATCATCGTCGAGGGCGAGCTCGGCAATGATATTTTCGTGATTCGTCAGGGTTCGATGGCGGTTGAACGCACGATTGGCGGCAAGCCAGTGTTTCTCTCATACCTCCCCGCCGGATCATATGTCGGCGAAATGAGCTTGATCAACGGCGGCATGCGCGTCGCCAGTGTGCGCGCGGCGATCAAATCCGAAGTGATAAAGCTCGATGGCAACGCGTTCATGCGCCTGCTTGAAAGCAAGCCCGCGCTTTATGCCAAGACCAAGGCTGACATGGCGGGACGGCAAGAGCTCAACCTATTCATCGAAACCAAAAAAGACAGCCTGTCAGGCGCGGTCGATTATTATTCCGAAGTCGCCAACTTCCTGATGGAAAACGGTATCGGCGAAGCGACCGACGTGCTGCTGATCGACGAAAATCTGTGCGTTGGTTGTGACAATTGCGAGAAAGCATGCGCCGATAGTCATGACGGCCTGTCGCGGCTCGACCGTGAGGCAGGCAAGTCATACGCCCATCTCCATGTGCCGACATCGTGTCGCCACTGCGAACATCCGCACTGCATGGCCGATTGCCCGCCCAATGCGATCAATCGCGGGCCAGACGGCGAAGTGTTCATCAACGATACCTGCATCGGCTGCGGTAATTGCCAGCGCAACTGCCCCTACGGCGTGATCCGCATGGAATCGATTCCGCCCAAGAAGCCAAATATCTTGAATTGGCTGCTGTTTGGCAAAGGGCCAGGCCCTGGCGAACCGAGCAAAAAATGGAAAAAATCGCAGATGGTTGCAGGCGCTGGAAAGCAGAGCAAAGCGATCAAGTGTGACATGTGCTCGGGGATTGAAGGGGGGCCTGCGTGCGTCAGCGCCTGCCCGACGGGTGCCGCTATTCGCGTCAGCCCCGAACAATTCCTTTCGGTTACACGGCTTGAAAAAGGCAGTTCTTGATGGCGACGAAAGCCCCCAAGCGTGCGGCGCAGACTGGACGCAGCAAAAGCGACGGCGCGCATGAAGGCTTTTTGCGTCACAAGCGTTACCGCTGGCTCAACATTGCAGCGCTGATTTCGCTGCTGGTGATCGCGGGATATCTGCTGGTCGATGTCCAGCCGCGTCACAACGGCGGTAGCTGGTACGGTTACACGCTTGGTATCATCGGAACATTGCTCATCCTGTGGCTGACGATGCTTGGGCTGCGCAAGCGGATTCCCTCGCGCAAACGCTGGTCGCTCAAAGGATGGACGTCGGCGCATGTCTATCTCGGGCTGGCGCTGATCGTGATCGGGACGCTTCACACCGGGTTTCAATTTGGCTGGAATGTCCACACGCTTGCTTATGTGCTCATGATGGTTGTGATCGTTTCGGGCATTTTCGGGATCACCGCTTATTCGATATTGCCACGATCAATGAGCGCCAATCGGCAGGAGTTGACCGAAAACCAGATGATCGAAGGGCTGCGCGCGATGGACCGGCAGCTCAACGATGCTGCGCAGCCGCTTGAATTTCGCTATTCCGAACTCGTGCGCGCGTCGCTCAAAGAAAATCCGTTTGGCGGCGGGCTTATCGTCCGGCTGTTCGGTATCAGTCGCCGCAGCCCGGCGCGGATCGCGATCGACCGGCTGTACCGGCAGGAGGGTGACAGCGCGACGGGCGATGATCACCCGCTCAACCGGATTGAGAGCCTGCTCGAAAAGAAGGAAGCGAAGGTTGCACGGATGCGTCGCCATCTGCGTTACAAGGCGCTGCTCGAAATCTGGCTTTACATCCATGTCCCGCTCACCTTTGCCCTGATTGCTGCGCTTGCCGCGCATGTGATCAGCGTATTCTTTTACTGGTAGGCACGGGTATGGGTTTTAACATCCGGCAGATATCGCGCACGTCCGATGGTCGTGAGATCATCCGCAATGCGCGGATCGAGCGGCGATCAATTGTCATCGGGCGCGACGCAGCGAGCGATATACACCTTGCCGATCTGGCGGTCGAATTGAGCCATTTCACGCTTTCGCAGAATGATGATGGCAGCGTCTCGGCGATATCGAGCGGCAGCCGCGATTTCGCGCTCGACGGTCGTTCGCTCCAGTCGGGCGAAATTGATCCGGCGGTCGGTTCTGAAATCAGGCTCGGCAGCTTCCGTTTGTCGGTTAGCAAGGACGGCGACGACATCGCGGTTGCGGTTGAAAAGCTCAATCTGTCTGACGAAAGTGGTTCGGACAAAGATGAAAGCAAGCTGTTCACGCTTGGCGCGGGACGGCGAAAATCAGCCTACATGCTCATTGTTGCGGTTTTGGCGGTGTTTCTGGCGTGGCCGATCTATAGTTATCTGACGGCGGGGGGGGTGAAAAACCGGACACCGGGTTTTCATGCTGATCAATTGTGGACAACGGGCACGCTGAGCGTCGCGCACGCCAAACTCGCCAAGGATTGCCAGGCATGCCACACGCAAAAATTCGTAGCCGTAACCGATGCTGCGTGCCGAACGTGCCACAAAAGCGATGCGCATGATCATGCGACCAAGGAACGCCTTGCCGACGCGCGCTTGCCTGATGGACTTGGCGGACAGATCACCGGCTTTTTCAAAGCAAGCTTCAACCGGACTGAGGGCGGCTGCGTCGATTGCCACACCGAACATGAAAATGAAGGACGGATGGCGCCCACGAGGCAGGCGTTTTGCACCGATTGTCACAGCGATCTCCGGTCTCGCCTTGGCGATACCGTGCTGCCCAATGTGGATGATTTTGGCACCGACCACCCCCAGCTAAAAGTCGCGGTAACGGCGGGTGTCGCTGATCAGCGCCGCCTTTATCGCCGTGTCTCGCTCGATACCAAACCGTCCGAAAACAACGGGCTGATTTTTCCGCACGCGCTTCATCTGTCCAGATCAAACGGTGTCGCGCGGATGGCGCAGACGATGCGCGCGCAGCAGGGATGGGGCGCTAAGCTCGATTGCAAGGATTGCCACACGCCGTCTGCGGATGGCACGCGGTTTAATCCCGTCGACATGGAAAGCGATTGCCAGATGTGCCACAGCCTCGGCTTTGGCGGGCGCGATCTAAAGCACGGTCAGCCGGCACAGGTCGTCGCGCAGATCCGTGCCAGTTACGGTGCAACATTCTCATCGCCACCGCCCAGCCTGTCGATTTATGCGCGCAGACGCCCCGGCGACTATGCGGCCGTCGAAACAGCGCAGGATTTTGCAGCCGGGCGCAGTCAGCTTGCGCGGCAATCGGGACAGGCGGTTCGCGGCGTGTTTGCCCGCGACGGCGCGTGCAACGATTGCCACATCATCACGCCGGTTCCAAGCAGGGGCGCACCGGTGACGTTTCAACCCGTGCTCCAGCCTTCACGCTACATGAAAAAAGGCTGGTTCGATCATGATGCGCACAAGGATGAGACGTGCCTTAGCTGCCATAAGGCCGACGCTTCAAACCGCGCGACTGATCTGTTGCTGCCGGGAATTGAGACCTGCCGCAACTGCCACGTTGGTGAAAATGGCGATAAACTCAAACCGGTAAAAAAACCCATCGCGTCTGGCTGTGCTTTATGTCACGACTATCACATTGATGATAAGGCACCATGGCGCAGCAAATTGTTGAAGCCGCGTTCAGTTCGAAAAGCGTCAATCAAAAACGCGATTGCTAGCGCAAACTGAATCAATTAAGTCGGGTCGGGGCGTTGCTAGATAGATGTTCAGTTTATTGTGCAAGATATGCTGACTTACGACAAGCGACGAAAGAGGCAGTGCATAAATGTTAATCGCGCAGGTTACCGATGTTCATCTGGGTTTCGAACCCAACAATCCGGCGGAGTTCAACCGCCAGAGATTGGATCAGATCATCGAAAAACTGTGCGAAATGGCGCCACAGCCAGATTTACTGGTGCTTTCAGGTGACCTTACCGACCGCGGTGACACTGATTCGTATGACCGGCTCAGCACAATCATCAAAAGCCTGCCATTTCCAGTCTCGATGTGCCTCGGCAATCATGATCTGCGCGGCAATTTCTGCAAGACTTTTCCCGAAGTTGTCGTGAACGACGGTTATGTTCAATATGAGCAGGAAACCGACGATCTTCGCATCCTCTATCTCGATACGCTTGAGGAAGGGCGACACGGCGGCGCTTATTGCGCAACACGTGCGGCATGGCTGTCGCGTGAGCTTACCGCAAAACCCGATCGACCGACGCTCATCGTCATGCACCATCCGCCCGTTGATGTTGGGCTTGAATGGATGGCGACCGACGCACGCGAGCCTTGGGTAGAGCGATTTTCAAACGCAATTGCCGGTCACAAGCAGATTATCGGGATCATCTGCGGGCATGTCCACCGATCGATTTCGGTGGTTTGGCACGGTACATCGGTCGTGGTTTGCGCATCAAGCGCGCCGCAAACCTCGCTCGATCTTTCGCCCATTGATGCCGATCACCCCGATAGCCGCGCGATGATCATTGCCGATCCCCCCGCTTATGCGCTCCACCGCTGGAACGGCAAAGAGATGGTCAGCCATTTTGACAGTGCCGATGACCATGTCGTCATCGCACGGTTCGATCATAAAATGCAAAAACTGGTACGGCACCTCATGTCCGAACGCCCCAAATCGGGCATCGCCGCCTGATCGGCACAGTTTGATTTGACGACGCGCCAAAGGGGGTTAGACGCTCAGAAACAATAAGCTGAGGATGGTTTTCCGTATGACGACACTGATCGCGCGCTGCATTGCGACAACGGCGCTTGCTATTTTGCTATCGGCCTGTTCGAGCGGTAATGTCGACCAAGGCTCAAATAGCACGCAAAGCAGCGACAATGCGCCGGCAACTGTCTCTGGCCCCGTCGACTATGCCAGCCTCACCGGTGACGCTGCGCGCGGAAAAATCAAGTTTGCCCAGTGCGCGGCCTGCCACGCGCTCGAGGCGGGGAAGAACGGCCTTGGCCCTTCGCTGCACAATGTAATCGGCCACCCCGCGGCACAGGTGCCAGCATTTGTCTATTCGCCCGCGATGAAGTCGAGCACGCTCGTCTGGGATGAACCAACGCTCTACTTATATCTCGAAAATCCCCGCAAAGTCGTACCCGGTACCAAAATGTCCTACGCGGGCCTGCGCGATCCCCAAGCGCGCGCCGACGTGATCGCCTATATCAAGGCGAATGATTGATCGCGGCGGGGTTAGGTCGAACCCATCTCCACTTACCCTGAGGCTGTCGAAGGACTGCACTTCCTACTTGATGACCTTGAAAGGAAAGGACGACCCTTCGACAATCTGGACACCTCCATCAACCTACACTTCGTCACCCCGAGCGAAGCGTGGCAATCCAGTTCTCCAGTGTTCCCGCCACTTTCTGGATTGCCGCAGTCGCTTTGCTCCTTCGCAATGACGGTTGATGGGGGCACCCAGCTCAGCGAACGGGAGTTTGCAACGAGGCAGTCTCAATGAGCCGTGCTCTAAGCGCGGCCCGCTGATCGGGCGTAAAGCCCGATTTGAAAAGCCCTTGGCGCTCAAACGCGCGGATTGCTGCACCGTCATGGCCGGGGATAAGCGCGACCTTTGGCGCGGCTTTTGAAAGTGCGTTGAGCGCTTTGGTTTGCAACATCACGGCTTTGCGGTCATCAAACGTCATGAAATCGGTCACCAGCCGCGATCTGATCCTCAGCAGGCGCACATTGTCGGCTGATGATGCAACATCCCCCATGAAAATATATTCCTGTCCATCTGCGCGAGCGACGTAAATCATTTGCGATCCCGGCGTATGCCCTGCCGCGCGGATCAATACGACACCCGGCGCAATCGCAAGCAGCCAATCATATTGAACCGGCTTGAAACCGGCGCGGCTGCCCGTCGGCCAGATGACAGGGGCCGTCCGATCAATGCTGTCAAACTGCGCCTGATTGATCACCGCCTTGGGGATGATCTGCGCGGAAGTGGGGCCGGTTAGCAGCCCGCCGATATGATCGCCGTGTTCATGCGTCACGACAATCTTTGTTGCACCGCGCATTGCAGATTGCATCCGCTGCCACGCCGCAGCGTCATAGCTTTTCGCACCCGTCGCTTTGGCACCCGCCGCATCGTAGCCGGTATCAATGATGATCGATTGATCCGCGAAAACCAGGCGGTAGCTCGCGCGGATCATATCCATCATTTGCCACGCCGTTCCCGCCACCAGCGCAATCCTGGGTTCGGGAGTATGTGATAGCGTTTCCATCTCGATTGCGGTGGCACGCGCACCCGGCACTGTCGCCGCCTCGCGCCGTATCTCATTGATGTCGAGTGCGAAGCGCCCCGTTTGCGGCATGCGGTTGTCGTAGAACAGCCAGTAGACGGCTGCGGCGAGAATAGCCGCGACCACGATCAATGCGCGGATCGCCAGTGTTCTTTTCGTCATGCCCCGTCTCCCTCATTTGTTTTCAATTTCGTTAGGGCGCGATGACTTCAAGTCAAACCACCCCCGTTCGTGTCGAGCCCTTCGACTTTCACTTCGTCATTGCGAGCGAAGCGCGGCAATCCAGTCCGTCGGTGTTCCCGCCACCTCCTGGATTGCCGCAGTCGCTTCGCTCCTTCGCAATGACGGTTAATGGTTGTAGCCGACTTAGCGTCATCGCCCTCTAGCTTCTCACAGCGACAAAGTTTGCCGCACCGTCAACCATCACCCCCGCCACAAACAAAAAAGGCGGCCCCCGAGGACCGCCTGATTGTGTCTTAAACGCGAATCGCATTTTTCGACAGTGAGAGGATTAGCCGAAACAGCGTGACGCTGTCAATCGAAAAATCCAGTGTGGGAAATTACCGCGAATAATATTCGACGACGAGGTTTGGTTCCATCTTCACCGGATAGGGCACTTCATCAAGTGTTGGTATGCGGACGAAGGTAACCTTCGACGCGCCGTCGGTCGACACATAGTCAGGAATGTCGCGCTCTGGCAGGCTCTGTGCTTCGATCACGAGCGCCATTTCCTGCGCTTTTGAACCCAGCGAAATGATGTCACCAACCGCGATGCGGCGCGATGCGATGTTGCACTTGACGTCGTTGACGCGGACATGGCCGTGGCTGACGAGCTGACGCGCGGCGAACACCGTGGGCGCAAACTTGGCGCGGTACACGACCGACGCAAGGCGGCGTTCAAGCAGCCCGATAAGGTTCTGCGACGTATCGCCCTTCAGCCGATCGGCTTCCTGATAAGCTTGGCGGAACTGCTTTTCAGTCATTTCGCCGTAATAGCCCTTGAGCTTCTGCTTCGCCTTGAGCTGGAGACCGTAATCGGAAACCTTGCCCTTGCGGCGCTGTCCGTGCTGCCCCGGGCCATATTCGCGCTTGTTAACCGGCGATTTTGGACGGCCCCAGATGTTTTCACCCAGACGGCGGTCGATCTTATACTTGGCGCTCAGGCGCTTTGACATGTCATATCCTTCAATTGCGTAGTCGGTATCGTCGTTCCGGGTCCGCGCCGCCGGGCCAATCTGCCCGACAGGACACCTGCTTCACCGGAGTGCAGGGTCAATTGCGAAGGATGCGCGTTTAGTGGATCATGCTATCAAGTCAAGGGAGCGGGTAAAACACTATTGAAATGCGACTCCCTTATTGCCGTCAGCTACTAATTTTTCAGCCAAGCCACGGCCCTTTTCGTCAGCTAAAACCCATTCACGCTTGGTAAGGCAGACGCGTTTGGTTTTTGAGAGCGAACCGGTTTCAGTAAATCTGCGACAAACCACTTTTTCCATTGGATCAGCCGGTGCCGCTGTCACTGGGGCAGTTGCTGCCGCATCAGCCATCATCGCGAGTGCCAAAAAGCCAGTTGAAATGATCATGTCAAAAAACCCCAAAAACAAACTGTCTGAAATGAATAACACAGTGCCGCAAACCCCTCAAAACTATTTTTTAAGCTGCCGTCCAAGTGAACGCAGCACGCCGCGCAGCGTGCGCACCTCTTGCGCTGACCAACCCGGTTTGGTGAGGATGCTGCGGATCATCTGCCGATCAATATGCGCGCGATCAGGCGGGTGGAAATGCCCTGCCGACTCGAGCATCGCCTCAATCTGGCCAATCATGCCGTCAAGTTCGGCCTGCGGCGCGGGCGGATCAAGATCAATCTTGGAAGGCTGTGCTAGCGCCTCTCCTTTTGACCATTCATAGGCGATAAGGATCACCGCTTGCGCCAAGTTGAGGCTGCCAAACGCGGGATTGACCGGAACGGTAATCAGCGTCCGTGCAATCGCAACATCATCATTTTCGAGGCCCGCGCGTTCGGGGCCAAACAGGATCGCACTGCGCCCCGCTTCGCTGCGGATAGTCCGGGCGGCCTCGGCGGGGGTCGCGACGGGTTTGATCACCCCGCGCCGTCGCACACTGGTGGCATAAACATGCGCGCAGTCTGCTGTTGCATCGGCGATGCTCTTAAACACTTGCGCTTGTTCAAGCACGACATCGGCACCCGCCGCCGCTGGCCCCGCTGACGGATTGGGCCAGCCATCGCGCGGACTGACAAGCCGCATCTCGGTCAACCCGAAATTGAGCATCGCGCGCGCCGCCTTGCCAATATTCTCGCCAAGCTGCGGGCGCACGAGGATGATCACGGGGGGAGGGGGAGGGATGCGCACTAACCGTTTGTCCTGAGTAGCGACTGACCGACTTCCCGAGCGATCCACCGCCGTTTTCCGTTGGTCCTGAGTAGCGACTGAGCCTGTCGAAGGCGCGTATCGAAGGGCATGGTTCAGCGCCAGCGAACGCACCAATTCCCAATCACCCGCAATCAAAGCCTCCTTCTTTTTTCGCGACCAGCCTTTGATTTGTGCTTCAAATTCCAACGCCTCATATCGTGTAGGCGCGGTGGCGGACCAGACCAGCGCAACCGGGCGACGCGAACTCGTATATCCCGAAAATTCGCCACTGTTATGTTCAGCTAGGCGCGCATCAAGATTTTCGGTATGGCCAGCATAATAACTGCCATCGGCGCATTTCAGCAGATATGTGCAAAAGCTCAAAAGGCTGCCCTTCGATACGGGTTTTCGACAAGCTCAACCCCTACTCAGGACGAACGGATTTGTTAAGCTCGGGAAAGCGTAACCAAAGCCTAAGCTCCGCCCGCTTCCTTCACCGATCCAGCGAATTTTTCAAAATCCTTGGCCTCGGCAAAGTCCTTGTAGACGCTGGCGAAGCGGATGTAGGCGACCGAGTCGAGGCCCTTGAGCCCCTCCATCACCATTTCGCCGATCTTGGACGAGGGAATTTCGGGTTCGCCGAGCGTTTCAAGCTGGCGCTGGATACCCGTGACAAGCCGGTCGATCCGCGTCTGTTCGATCGGGCGCTTGCGGCAGGCGATGGCGACCGAGCGATCAAGCTTTTCGCGTTCAAACTGTTCGCGTCGTCCTTCGGATTTGACGACGGTCAGTTCGCGAAGCTGGATGCGTTCGAACGTGGTGAAGCGCGCGCCGCAATCTTCGCATTGTCGCCGCCGCCGGATCGCCGCTGCATCGTCGGTAGGGCGCGAATCTTTGACCTGACTGTCTTCATGGCCGCAAAAGGGGCAGCGCAAAACTTAGAGCCCCTGATAGATCGGGAAGCGCGCGCAGAGCGTGCTGACTTCAGATGCAATCCGCGCTTCGATCTGGCCGTCGCCCTCGGCCCCGTTTTTACGCAAACCGTCGACAACGTCAGCGATCATCCGACCGATCTGACGGAATTCGGCAACGCCAAATCCGCGCGTTGTGCCTGCTGGCGTCCCCAACCGGATGCCCGATGTCAGTGCGGGCTTTTCATCGTCATAGGGGATGCTGTTTTTATTGCAGGTGATCGACGCACGGTCGAGCGCGCGTTCGGCATGTTTGCCCTTTGCCTGCTTGGGGCGCAGATCGACAAGCATCAGATGATTGTCAGTGCCCCCCGATACGATGTCGAGGCCCTGCTCCTTGAGCGATTCCGCCAGGGCTTTGGCGTTGTCGGCAACTGCCTTGGCGTAAATCTTGAACTCGGGCTTCATCGCATCGGCAAAGCAAACCGCTTTCGCCGCAATGATGTGCATCAGCGGGCCACCCTGCAAACCTGGGAAGATCGCGCTGTTCATTTTCTTGGCGATCGCTTCATCGTTTGACAGGATCACGCCCGAACGCGGGCCGCGCAGCGATTTGTGCGTTGTCGTCGTCGTGACATGCGCGTGCGCAACGGGGCTGGGATGCGCGCCGCCTGCGACAAGGCCGGAGATGTGCGACATGTCGGCGAGCAGATACGCGCCGACCTCATCGGCGATTTCGCGAAAGCGCGCCCAATCCCAGAGCCGCGAATAAGCGGTGCCGCCGCAGATGATCAGCTTTGGCTTGTTCGCGCGCGCGATTGCGGCCACTTCGTCCATATCGATAAGCTGGTCTTCGCGGCGCACGCCGTAGGCAACCGGATTGAACCATTTGCCCGACATGTTAACCGGCGAACCGTGCGTCAGATGCCCGCCTGCCGCCAGATCAAGCCCCATGAACGTGTCGCCGGGTTGCAACAGCGCGAGAAACACCGCCTGGTTCATCTGGCTGCCCGAATTGGGCTGCACATTGGCAAAGTTACAGCCAAACAGTTTCTTCGCGCGCTCGATTGCGATCGTTTCGATCTCATCAACATATTCGCAGCCGCCATAATAGCGGCGACCGGGATAGCCCTCGGCATATTTATTGGTGAGAATCGACCCTTGCGCTTCGAGTACTGCGCGGCTCGTGATATTTTCCGATGCGATCAGTTCGATCTTGTCGCGCTGGCGGCCAAGCTCCTTGGCGATCCACCCCGCAATCTCAGGATCAGCTTGAGCGAGGCTATCGGTGAAGAAGCCGTTTGCGTGCATGTCGTTGGCGGCGGCGAGGTTGCTCATGCGAAAGCTTTCGAAATTTGAGGGTGGGAGAGTTTTTGAACGCGGCCCGTATGGCGGTCGCCAAGGAATGCGGTTGATAAAAACGCGTCGAGGCAGGCTTTGGCCATTTCAGCGCCGATCAGCCGCGCGCCCATCGCGATGACATTGGCGTCATTGTGCGCGCGCGCAAGCGACGCCGAAAGCGGTTCAGACACCAGCGCACAGCGGCAGGCGATATTCCGATTGATCGCAATCGCTATACCGATGCCCGAACCGCACAGCGCGACGCCGCGTTCAGCAGCGCCCGAGGCAACAGCGTCGGCAAGCTTGTAACCATAATCGGGATAATCGACCGAACTGATGTCGTGCGGCCCGAGGTCGGTCACCTCATGCCCTGCCTCACGCATATGCACGGTGAGCGCAGCTTTCATTTCGAGTGCGGCGTGATCAGATGCTATGGCGATGCGCATACGGCAGTCTATCCTGTTGCGAGAACCGATGCGCCGCTCTCTAGCAAGCTTCGCGCAAATTGCCACCCAAGAAACAGCGCGAAATGAGATTGACAGTTCGTTTGGCCGTATTACTCTTGCAATACACAAAGGAGAATCTCATGATTACCAAGTTTACGCTGATTGCCGCTGCACTGCTCTCAAGCACGACCGCGCACGCCGCGGAGAAACCCGTTGAGGTGTTAGTGCTGGGTGCCTATCATTTCGGCAATCCCGGCCTTGATACGCACAACATCAAGGTGGATTCAGTGCTAACGCCCGAACGGCAGCGCCAGCTTGATGCCGTTGCGCGCGCGATGCTTACCTTCAAGCCCACGAAGGTGATGGTTGAGATGCAAAGCGATGCGACCGATCTGTCGGTTGCCGACTATAAGAAATTTACAACCGAGCGCCTCAAAACAGAGGCCAATGAGATTACTCAGATTGGCTACCGCGTGGCCAATCTTGCTGGCTTGAAAGACGTGCAAGCGATTGATGAACAACCCAAGGACGGTGAACCCGACTATTACCCTTACGACAAACTCCTCGCATCAGTCGATAAATTCGGCCAGCAGCAGATTTTGGCCGACGCACATGGTCCGGTGAAGAAAGCTCTGGCAAAATTTGAGGCCGATCAAAAAACAGCAACGGTCGCAGAATTGCTTATCCGGATGAACAGCGATCCGATCTACACCACCAATGCTGATTATTACGCGTTGTTGCCGATTGGCGATTTGAACGCGCAAACGGGCGCTGATCTCAACGCGATGTGGTATCTGCGCAATGCAAAGATTTTCGGGAAGCTGATGAAGGTTTCAAAGCCGGGTGACCGGGTGCTCGTGGTGTACGGCGGTGGACACTCATTTTGGCTCAGGCACTTTGCGGAGCAAACCAGTGGTTACAAGTTTGTCGATCCATTGCCTTATCTGAAAAAGGCTGTTTCACTCACGCGGAAATAGAGATTGGGTGAGCGCGGGCAGTGCGCCCGCGCTCATGATTTGCCCGCTTATTTTGCCATTGGCTTCTTGGCGTGATGCTTTTTGCGTATCTGAGAAATAGCTTGGAGTCGGTTTCAGTTAGATTGAATCCGACCATTTCTGGATCGTCATTCCCGCGAAGGCGGGAATCCATAAACTCTGAGGTCCGGAGCATATGGATTCCCGCCTTCGCGGGAATGACGGCAAATGCAAGGTGGTTCAACTTAACTAACATCGAGCCTAAGCAGCCTTGCGCAGTGCGAGGCGGCTCCAGATTTCAACGAGCGCACCGGTCAGTTCGGTCATCATCTCGCGGGTATGTGCAGGGCCGGGCGTAAAGCGCAGCCGCTCGGTGCCGCGCGGCACCGTCGGATAATTGATCGGCTGGACATAGACGCCGTATTCGGCAAGCAGGATGTCGCTGATTTTCTTCGCGCGCACCGGATCACCGATCATCAGCGGCACGATATGCGTCGTCGAACTCATCACCGGAAGGCCAGCATCTGCAAAACAGGCCTTGAGGAACGCCGCTGCGGCTTGCTGGGCGTCGCGTTCTTCGCTTGATGCCTTGAGGTGACGGACACTGGCAAGCACGCCCGCGACAAGCACGGGTGACAGGCTGGTGGTGAAGATGAACCCCGGTGCATAGCTGCGGATGACATCGACGATCATCTGATCCGCCGCGATATAGCCGCCCATCACGCCGAACGCTTTGCCAAGCGTGCCTTCAATAATCGTGATCCGGTCTGCAACGCCGTCACGGTCCGAAATGCCGCCGCCACGCGGGCCGTACATGCCAACCGCGTGAACTTCATCGCAGTAGGTCAGCGCGTTATATTTTTCCGCCAGATCGCAAATCGCGGCGATGTCGGCCACGTCGCCGTCCATTGAATAGACGCTTTCAAACGCGATCAGCTTTGGCAGTTCGGGGTCTTCGGCCGCGAGCAATTCTTCGAGATGCGCAAGATCATTGTGCGGCCACACGCGCTTTTCACATCCTGAATTGCGGATGCCCGCAATCATCGAAGCGTGATTGAGCTCATCTGAAAAAATCACACAGCCCGGCAGTATCTTGCCAAGCGTGGCAAGCGTTGCTTCGTTGGAGATATAGCCCGACGTAAACAGCAGCGCACCGTCTTTACCGTGCAGGTCGGCAAGTTCAGCCTCAAGATCAACGTGATAGTGCGTGTTGCCGCCAATATTACGCGTGCCGCCCGAACCCGCGCCGACGTCGTGAAGCGCCTCTTCCATCGCTGCAATGACCTTTGGGTGCTGACCCATCGCAAGATAGTCATTCGAGCACCAGACGGTGATCGGCTTTGGCCCATTATGCCCGGCAAAGCAGCGTGCGTTGGGATAACTGCCCTTGTTGCGCAGGATGTCGATAAAAACGCGGTAACGACCTTCGGCGTGGAGGCGATCGATCGCTTGCGAGAATATGCGGCTATAATCCATTGTCCGTCCTGCAGCTAAGCGCTTGTGCGCCCTGCACCAGCCTTTAACCAAGCCGGGAAGCGATATCCAGCGCGAACGATTCGCAATAAGGTATCAGGCCGAAACGATCAGATTTGGTGCCTTGTCAAGCAATCGCGGCGCGGTCGTCGTATTGAGCTTAGCGAGCAATTTCCCCTCACCGTCAAACAGTTCAGCCTCAATGAACGCGATCGTCCGGCCCATTTTGATGACACGCGCATTGGCATAAAGCAGGCCGGGCTTTGCAGCAGCAAGGAAGCTTGTTTTCATCTCAAGCGTCGCAACATAAACCGGCGTTCCGGCTTTGGCGATACACGCGAAGGCGCAGGCATCATCAAGCATTGCAGCCACGATACCGCCCTGCACGCTGCCACTTGGATTGGTAAACTCGATCCCGATGTCATATTGAACGCGCACCGACCCTTCTTGCGAATCAACACGCAAGATTTGTGATTTGAACAATATTCCCGTCGGCGGACGGCGTGTGTTAAAGCGTTCAAGCAATTGTTCGTCGGATAGCGGCATTGATGCGAAGCCTTCAAAGGATTTCGGTGACGGGAAGCCCATAGTCGGCAAGCGCGCTGCGAAGCAATGCCAGATCGGGTGCGCTCTGGGTAAACACGGCGAGGCTCGGCGCAGACACGGGCCAAACTTCATCGCGCAACAGATGAGCAGTGCGGCGCGCGATGCCAGCACCACTATCGACCAACGTCACGCCGGGGCGGCTTGCAGCGATAATTTCATCGGCAAGCAGCGGAAAGTGGGTGCAGGACAGCGTGACCGTGTCGATCTTGTCACCGTGCTGCTGATCAAAGAGACCCGCCATGATCGCGCGCATTCGTGCCGGGTCGGGGGCTGTCCCGCGCAATTTGGCCTCTGCTATGTCAACCAGTTCTGCCGAACCGTAACGGACGACGGTGCAATCGCTGGCGAATTCGTCGATCAGCCGGTCGACATAGGATTGGCGCACGGTTGCTTGCGTGCCCAGCACACCGATCACGCGGCTTGTGCTGATCAGTGCGGCGGGTTTGATCGCGGGGACAGTTCCGACCACAGGAATTTGAAGTGCCGAGCGAACATGCGCGAGAGCGATCGTCGACGCCGTATTGCATGCAATGACGATGATGCGGGGATCGTAGCGCTCGGCAAGGCGGCCAAGCAGTGCGGGCACGCGCGCCGCAATCTCTGCTTCGGATTTGGTGCCGTACGGATATCCCGCATTGTCGGCGGCGTAGACGATTGGCGCGTGCGGCAGGGCGGTGCGGATGTGCGAAAGCACCGACAATCCGCCAACACCCGAGTCGAATATGAGTATGGGGCGCATGTCGGTCACGCTGCGCCCATAGGTGTCGCGCGACAGCGTCGCAACCCACTAGCCTTGCGAGCCGCGAACTTGCCGCTACTATCGCTGCAAAAGCTTTTCGGGAGAGCGTGATGCTAGGTTTGAGTTCGGATGGATATTTGGCGCTCGCGATTGGTTACGCGCTCGGATCAATTCCGTTTGGCCTTATCCTGACGCATTTTGGCGGTGCTGGTAATCTGCGCGAGATTGGATCGGGCAATATCGGCGCGACCAACGTCCTGCGCACGGGGCGAAAGGGCCTTGCCGCAGCAACGCTGCTGCTCGACATGGCGAAAGGCGCAGCCGCTGTGCTGATCGCGCGCCACATCTCGGTTGAACTTGCATTGATTGGCGGGATCGGCGCGTTCATCGGGCACTGTTATCCGATCTGGCTGAAATTCAGGGGCGGAAAAGGCGTCGCGACGCTGCTTGGTATTGCGCTTGCATTTGATCTGCGGGTTGGCGCGATCGTCGCATTGGCTTGGCTCGCGGGGCTCGCCGTGACGCGGGTCTCTTCGATCGGAGGCATGGCAGCGGCAATTGCTGTACCCGTCGCAGCTTATGGTTTAACCGACGAGCGATCAGCGCTTATGCTCGGCGGACTGGCGCTGATTGTAATTTGGAAGCACCACGAGAATATCCAGCGCATCTTTGCGGGCACCGAACCCCGGGTTGGCGCACAATAGTGTCAAGCGTCGCTGAGCAGGACATCCTTGATCGGTTGCGGCTGATCCGTTCGGCCAACATTGGGCCCGTCACTTATTTTCAGTTGCTTGCACGTTTTGGGAGTGCGGCAGCAGCGCTCGCCGCGATCCCGCAGCTTGCCGCGCGGGGCGGGGGGAAAGCTCCGCGTCTTGCAGACTTGCGCGATATTGCGACCGAAATCGCGCAGGTTCAAAAATTGGGTGCGCGCTATCTTTTTGTCGGGCAAGGGCTGTATCCACCGCTGCTGGCTGAGATTGACACAGCCCCGCCTGCTTTGATCGTGCGCGGCGATCTCAGCCTGTTCGAACGCCCTGCCGTTGCAATTGTCGGTGCGCGTAACGCTTCGGCTGCGGCCTGCCGTTTTGCGCGTGACCTTGGCCGCGGATTGGGTGAGGCGGGTGTCCTTGTTGTATCAGGGCTGGCACGCGGGATCGATAGCGCCGCGCATCAAGGCGCGATTGGCAGCGGAACCGCCGGAGTCATCGCGAGCGGTATCGATATCGCATATCCGCCAGAAAACCGCGACCTTCAGGAACAGATTGCGCAGCAGGGCCTGCTTATCGCAGAACAACCGCCAGGCAAGGAACCGCTCGCGCGGCATTTCCCTTATCGTAACCGGATCATCGCGGGCATGTCGATTGGTACGGTTGTTGTCGAAGCGATATTGCGCTCGGGTTCGCTGATCACGGCACGTCTCGCGGCGGAGTCAGGGCGCGAGGTCATGGCGGTACCAGGTTCGCCGCTCGATCCCCGGTCGCAGGGATGCAACAATCTGATCCGCGAAGGCGCGACGCTTGTTCAATCGGTTGATGACATTCTCGAAGCGATCCGCCCGATCGCAAACGTCATGCGTGCGCCGCCTGCGCCGTTCCATTCTAGTCCGGTCAGTGCAGATGCCAGCGACGGAGAACGCACCGTCATCACTGATTTTCTCAGTCATGCGCCTGTCGCGGTTGATGAGATTATCCGTCAGTCAACATTATCGCCTGCGGTTGTTCACACGATATTACTTGAACTCGAACTGGCCGGGCGGGTTGCGCGTCATGCCGGGGGGCGTGTTAGCCTGGCTTGAAGCGCGCGCCCATCGCTAAGCAGCAGACGTTCGAACGCAGTTTGTCAGTTATGGCACCCAGCGGCTTTCCCTGATCCAGCGGCTCGCCAGATATTTCACGCCGCTGATAACCGGCAAACTGGCATGTTCAGACATTTTGTCGGGCTGACGGTCTGGCAGGGTGTTGCGAAACAGAATTGCATCACCGCGCTTGCCCTTGATCTTCAAATCCGTCTGAACAAACCAGGTTTCGCCGCCCACATACTCATCATTCAAATAGACCAGCGCCGTTAGGTTTCGCTGATTTTCTGACGCGCGCACAAAATCGAGATGCGGACGATATTCTTCGCCCCGCTGATATTTCAAAATTTGGATCGCCTCGCCCTGTTCTGGCGCGGTTCCACTGATTTTTGCCAAACGCCGGTTGAGCGCATGGACGGCAGGGTCTTCGATCAGCCAGTGCAACGTCGCCCCGTGCGATGTGCGTAGCAAATCGCGGACCAGTGTACCACTGCTGTCATAGACAGAGGATGGTTCGTAAAGCGGCTCTGCCACACGGCGAAGGAAATCACATTCGGCGCGGGAAAAAAGGCGGGGATAATGGAGCACCTCGGGGGTTTCGCTCAATCTTTGCCCTTCTGGTAACGCGACCGCATCTCCGTTATCGTCGAGCTTCATCATCTTGATGATGTCGCCCACTTGCTTGCGCGTCAGGCTTTTGTGGCTTTCCCGCTCCAGCCGTTTTAACGCAAGCGGCCAATCACGCGGGCCTGCGATACCGCTGGCGAGAAGATTGGTGTGCTTGGCAGCGGAAACGCCGTGTCCTGCGTTTCCTGCTTGGCCGAACAATTCGCGTGCGGCGGGCAAATCCTGCGGAATGATCCCGCCGCGCCACTTCATTTCCGCCAGCATCGCCAGCGCGTCAGCATCACCGCGCCCGGCCAGTTGATTGATAATCAGCACCGCTTCCGGGTTGCGCCCGGCAACAGAAAGGGCAATGGCGCGTTCAAGTTCGGGGTTACGTGATGGCATTTCGGTTTATGTGTCAGATTTTGCGCTGTACATCCAGCCTTGACTAGGCCCCAATTTTGCCTTCACCCTCGCACGCATACGTGAAGCAATTGGAATTTGCATGAAACTAGTCGTTGTTGAATCGCCCGCCAAAGCCAAAACCATCGAGAAATATCTCGGGCCGGGGCACCGCGTTCTTGCCAGTTTTGGCCATGTCCGCGATCTTCCGCCAAAGGATGGATCGGTTGATCCCGACAACGGTTTTGCAATGCTGTGGGATACCTATGCCGATAAGGCCAGGCAGCTCAAGGCGATTACCGACGAGGCAAAAAATGCCGACACGCTGATCCTCGCAACCGATCCTGATCGTGAGGGCGAAGCAATCAGCTGGCATGTTCAGGAAGTACTCGCAAAAAAGAAGGTGCTGCCCAAACATGTCGAGCGCGTGACGTTCAATGCGATCACCAAGCAGGCGGTGCTTGAGGCGATGGCAAAACCGCGCCAGCTCGATCATGATTTGATCGATGCGTACCGCGCCCGCCGCGCTTTGGACTATCTCGTCGGTTTCACGCTTTCGCCCGTGCTTTGGCGCAAGCTGCCCGGCGCGAAATCTGCGGGTCGCGTTCAATCGGTCGCACTGCGACTTGTGGTTGACCGCGAACGCGAGATCGAAGCGTTTCGGCACCAAGAATATTGGTCAGTCATCGCCAATATGGAGCATGACGGCGTCAGTTTCATTGCGCGCCTCGTCCGCCACAAAGGTGAGAAGATTGACCGGCTGACAATCGGCGCAGAGGGCGACGCGGTGGCCGCCAAAGCTGCGGTCGAGGCGGGTCGGTTCGCAATTGTATCGGTCGAAACAAAGCCGCTTTCGCGTAATCCGCCGCCGCCGTTCACAACGTCAACGCTTCAGCAGGAGGCCGCACGCAAGCTGGGCTTTGCGGCGTCGCACACGATGCGCGTTGCGCAGGGGCTGTATGAAGACGGCGCGATCACATATATGCGCACCGACGGCGTGCAGATGGATCATAGCGCGATCTCGGCAGCGCGCGGCGCGATCGCGAACCGTTATGATGCAGGATATGTGCCCGACAAGCCGCGGATTTACACGACCAAAGCCAAGAATGCGCAAGAAGCACATGAAGCGATTCGCCCAACCGATTTTGGTAAAGACCGGGCGGGTTCGGGCGATCATGCGCGGCTTTATGATCTCATCTGGAAGCGCGCGATGGCGAGCCAGATGGCCTCAGCACGGCTTGAACGCACGACCATTGAAATGGCCGACGGCACGGGTCAGACCGGCCTGCGTGCGACCGGGCAAGTGGTGCTGTTCCCAGGATTTCTCGCGCTGTACGAAGAAGGGCGCGACGAAGAAGGTGACGAAGATAGCCGCCGCCTGCCGATGATGCGCGAGGGCGATGCGCCCGCCAAGAAATCCGTCGAGGCCGAACAGCATTTCACCCAGCCGCCGCCGCGTTACTCAGAAGCTTCGCTCGTCAAAAAAATGGAAGAGCTCGGCATCGGTCGTCCTTCAACCTATGCGTCGGTGCTTCAGGTTCTTAAAGACCGCGACTATGTGAGTGTCGACAAGAACCGCTTCACGCCCAATGAGAGCGGTCGGCTCGTCACGTCATTCCTCGAACGTTTCTTCGAGAAATATGTCTCATATGATTTTACGGCGGGGCTTGAGGATCAGCTTGATGAAGTCTCTGGCGGTCGTGCGCAGTGGCAGGCGGTGCTCGAAGCGTTCTGGAAGGATTTCAAACCCAAGACGCTTGAAGTCATGGAGCAAAAGCCGTCCGAAGTGACAGCCGCGCTTGATGTGTTCCTTGCGCCCTATCTGTTTCCCGAAAATGAAGATGGCACCGATCCGCGCTTGTGCCCGGCTTGCCACGAGGGCAGCCTTGCGCTGCGCGGCGGTAAATACGGTGCATTCATCGCCTGTTCGAATTACCCCGAATGCAAATATACGCGCAAATTCGCACAAGCCGGCGGCGCGGATGCGGGCGCTGATACCGGCCCCGAAATCATGGGGCAACACCCTGAAACGGGTCAGGACATTACCAAGAAATCGGGCCGCTTTGGCCCCTATGTCGAAATGGGCGAAGGCAAGGAGGCCAAGCGCGCCTCAATCCCCAAAGATGTGCCCGCAGACGAGTTTGGCCTCGATTGGGCGGTCAAGCTGTTGAGCCTGCCGCGCACGATTGGCCTCCACCCCGAAAGCGGCGAACCGATTACCGCGAGCATTGGTCGCTACGGGCCCTATCTTGCTCACAACGGCAAATACGGACGGCTGCAAACGACGAACGATGTGTTCGAAACCGGAATGAATGCAGCCGTTGTCAAACTTGCCGAAGCAGCGGCGGGCGGCGGACGCGGCCGCGGCGCGGCGCGCGAGCCGCTCAAGCTGCTCGGGGCACATCCGCGTACCGAGCTTGAGCTCAAGGTGATGGAAGGTCGCTTTGGCCCCTACGTTACCGACGGCACGACCAACGCGACGCTCCCCAAAACGCTAACGCCCGAAGCGCTAACACTAGAGGAAGCCGCCCAACTGATCGACGAACGCGCCGCCAAGGGGCCGGGGATTGCTAAGAAGAAAAAGGTCGTGAAGAAAGCGGTGGCGAAGAAGAAGGCTCCGGCGAAGAAGAAAGCATAACCCCTCTCCCCCTGAGGGAGAGGGGGGAATCACAACTAGGAGTTGTTGACAAATTCGCGCATCCACAGACGGATTGAGACGATGTGGATGAAGCCGAGATAGCTGTCGGCGGTCTTATCGTATCGGGTTGCC